>VXPH01000071.1 GCA_009839615.1 Nitrospinota bacterium | reverse complement strand
AACCGCATATTTTGATGGTTTGCGCCGCATGTGAGGCGGTCGCGCCGGATGACACAATCGCCAGTGACGTCACTGCGACGATGAGCGCTTTTTTGCCAAAGCCAGACATGAGAAGCCCCCCTAGAAGATGGAAACATACGAATCCGAACATCCGGAATCAGATCCGTCCCGGATCGAAAACTGGACGCCAGAGCAAATTTGTTTTCACAGTAAAAAGCAGGTTAGATTAGCCTCGATTCAGGGTCAAGAGCCGTTTTTTTCGCTTAGAGTCCCTTATCATGTGCCTATACCGAAACGACCCCGAATGTCCTGCTTCCATCCGAATGAGCTGCAAAGCGACGACCGATGTGCGCCTTCTATAGAGAGGAAGGAACAGAGGCGGACGCCTTCTCGAGCGCTTTTTTCTTTACTCTCCACTCGAGAAAGAACGGCCAGGCGAAGGAGATCACCGACAGACACAGGAAAAACAGACACCAGGGAGAAGTGAAGAAAATCGAAATGTCTCCCTTCGATGCGGCGAGCGCGACCCGCATGTGCTCCTCGAGCTGACGCCCCAGCACGAGCGCAAGCAGCATGGGAACGACCGGAATATCGAGCCATTTGAAGGAAAGCGCCACGAGGCCGAAGAAGAACATGACGTAGATGTCGAAGAAGGAATTCCTCAGCGCATACGTCCCCAGAACACACAGGGCGACGATGATCGGCAAAAGCAGCGAACGGGGGATGGAAAGCAGTTTCACGATGACCCGAAGCCCCAGAAACGCGCCCGTCGCCGTACTGCAGATCGCGATGAAATACGAGAAAAGCACGGAAAACGCGAAGGGGCCCTGTTCCACGAATAGCAGCGGTCCCGGCGCCATACCGTGGACCAGCAAGGCGCCGATGAGGATGGCGGTTATCGGATCGCCCGGAATGCCCAGCGTCATCATGGGAATAAGCGCCCCGCCCGCGATGGAGCTGTTCGCCGATTCGGGCGCGGCCACTCCCTCCACGCAGCCCTTCCCGAATTGCTCGGGTTCCTTGTTGACCTTCTGGGCGTAGTCGTAGCTCACGAAAACGGCTATCGGGCCACCCGCGCCGGGAAGAATACCGACGAATGTGCCCACCATGGAGCCGATGGCCACCGGAAGACGGATTTTCTTGATGTCCGCCCAGCTGGGAAACACGCGACCGAACCGCGATGCGACAGAGCGGATGTTCCCCTCCGCCAGATTCGCCACTATCTCCGGAATGGCGAACAGGCCCACGAGCGCAGGGATGAAGTGGATTCCCGCGAGCATGTTCACATCACCGAAGGTGAAACGCGCCGTGCCCACGAGCGGATCCATCCCCACCGTCACGATCATGAGGCCCAGGAAAGTGGACAACAGGCCCTTGACGAGCGATTTCGCTGCGAAGGCGGATATGACGGACATGCCGAAAAAGACCAGCCCAAACAGGTCGGCCGCCCGGAACTGGAGAGCCACTTTCGTGAGTTGGGGAGCAATCAGCAGCAGGCAGAAGAAACTGAAAAGACCGCCCGTGAAGCTCGATACGATGGAAACGCCCAGCGCCCGCCCGGCCTCTCCCTTCTGGGTAAGAGGGAATCCGTCCATCGTGGTGGCGGATGCCGACGGCGAACCGGGGATGTTGATGAGAATCGCGGCGAAGCTCCCCCCCGTCATTCCCCCTGCGAAGACGCCCAGCAGGAGCGCCACGGCGGTCGTAGGCTCCAGGATGAAGGTGACCGGGAACAGGATGATGATGCCGGCACTCGTCGTCAGCCCCGGCATCATCCCGCAGATGAGGCCGTGCAGCGCGCCCAGGGCTGTGGCCAGAATGCTCGTCGGCGCGAGAGCGAGGTAGAACCCCTGTAGCAAGTCACCGTTCATGTGGCGTCATCCCAGAAAACTTCCCCTCGGCAGGGGAAGCTGAAACAGGTCGCGGAACAGGAAAAACAGGAACATGGGAACGATAATCGCCAGAGCGAGGAGGACCAGTGGGCGGCGCTCGCCCGTCACCCACATGAGAGCGGCAAAGAAGACGGGCGTGGACCAGAAAAATCCGAACATCGAAAGCGCAAAGAAATAAAGCCCCGTGAGCAGCAGGCCGGCCGCTGCGCGGGCGATGCTGAAATTCTCGTTCGTCGAAGGTTTTTCGGGTCTCAGATCGGCGAGGCCGCCGGAGTTTTTGAGTCCCCTCACCCCCTGAATCAGGAGCATCAAGGTGAGGGCGATGATCGAGATGGAAATGAGGTAGGGGAAGAAATGGGGCCCCGGTGCGTCTGTCGTGGTGCGCTTTGGAAGCAGGGTGGCGAGGCCGCCGTAGTAGAGCGTAAACCCGAGGATGACCACCCCGCCGACTATGTTTCTTAATCCCATCCCGAATCCGTCCGAAGGAGATGATAACGACTCGAAAACGAAGGCCGCCCCCTCGTCAGAGAGAGGCGGCCCCCGTGTATTACACGATTGGCGTCCTTATTTCTTCACCTTGGACTTGTATACCCCCGTCGCCTTCATGATGTCGGCGACAATCTTGTCGCGTTTGGCGAGCATCTTGCCGAACTCTTCCGGCCCGCTCGGGTCGATCGTGAAACCTTTCGTCTTGGCCAGTTTCTTGAATGCCGCCGAGTTGGCGGACTTCGTCATGGCGGCGACGAGTTTCGCCTTCACAGCCGCAGGCGTTCCCTTCGGCACGCTGAGGCCGCGGAAATGGTCGAAGTCAATGTCGTGGCCCATTTCCTTCATGGTTGGCACGTCCGGGATCGCCGGGTTCCGCTTGCCCGTGATGTGGGTGATGATGCGGAACTTGTTCGCTTTCGCCAGACGAATCGCCCCCGTGAGAGGCGCTCCCATGGCGTCGACCTCGCCGCTCAGAAGCGCTGCGTTGCGCCGCTTGACGCCCAGGGGAACGAGGATGGCCTTGCACCCCGTCATGTCCGTAAAAATGACCGCTGTTAAGTGCGTGGTGCTGCCGGTGCCCGCGTGGCCGATTTTGAGCGTGTTCGGCTTTTTCTTGCAGTCCGCCACGAAATCCTTGACCGTCTTCCATTTTGATTTGGCGTTCACCGCCACCGTCAAGGGCTGGAAGTGGACCCGCCCGATGTGGTCGAGCGCCGTGTAGTCCCACGGCACGTTGCCGATGTTCGTGGTGGTGAGAATGGATGTGGAGTTCCAGGCCACGGTATAGCCGTCGGGCTTGGAGTTCTTCACGAACGTGTAGGTGACGGCCCCGCCCGCGCCGGGAAGAATACCGACGAATGTGCCCACCATGGAGCCGATGGCCACCGGAAGACGGATTTTCTTGATGTCCGCCCAGCTGGGAAACACGCGACCGAACCGCGATGCGACAGAGCGGATGTTCCCCTCCGCCAGATTCGCCACTATCTCCGGAATGGCGAACAGGCCCACGAGCGCAGGGATGAAGTGGATTCCCGCGAGCATGTTCACATCACCGAAGGTGAAACGCGCCGTGCCCACGAGCGGATCCATCCCCACCGTCACGATCATGAGGCCCAGGAAAGTGGACAACAGGCCCTTGACGAGCGATTTCGCTGCGAAGGCGGATATGACGGACATGCCGAAAAAGACCAGCCCAAACAGGTCGGCCGCCCGGAACTGGAGAGCCACTTTCGTGAGTTGGGGAGCAATCAGCAGCAGGCAGAAGAAACTGAAAAGACCGCCCGTGAAGCTCGATACGATGGAAACGCCCAGCGCCCGCCCGGCCTCTCCCTTCTGGGTAAGAGGGAATCCGTCCATCGTGGTGGCGGATGCCGACGGCGAACCGGGGATGTTGATGAGAATCGCGGCGAAGCTCCCCCCCGTCATTCCCCCTGCGAAGACGCCCAGCAGGAGCGCCACGGCGGTCGTAGGCTCCAGGATGAAGGTGACCGGGAACAGGATGATGATGCCGGCACTCGTCGTCAGCCCCGGCATCATCCCGCAGATGAGGCCGTGCAGCGCGCCCAGGGCTGTGGCCAGAATGCTCGTCGGCGCGAGAGCGAGGTAGAACCCCTGTAGCAAGTCACCGTTCATGTGGCGTCATCCCAGAAAACTTCCCCTCGGCAGGGGAAGCTGAAACAGGTCGCGGAACAGGAAAAACAGGAACATGGGAACGATAATCGCCAGAGCGAGGAGGACCAGTGGGCGGCGCTCGCCCGTCACCCACATGAGAGCGGCAAAGAAGACGGGCGTGGACCAGAAAAATCCGAACATCGAAAGCGCAAAGAAATAAAGCCCCGTGAGCAGCAGGCCGGCCGCTGCGCGGGCGATGCTGAAATTCTCGTTCGTCGAAGGTTTTTCGGGTCTCAGATCGGCGAGGCCGCCGGAGTTTTTGAGTCCCCTCACCCCCTGAATCAGGAGCATCAAGGTGAGGGCGATGATCGAGATGGAAATGAGGTAGGGGAAGAAATGGGGCCCCGGTGCGTCTGTCGTGGTGCGCTTTGGAAGCAGGGTGGCGAGGCCGCCGTAGTAGAGCGTAAACCCGAGGATGACCACCCCGCCGACTATGTTTCTTAATCCCATCCCGAATCCGTCCGAAGGAGATGATAACGACTCGAAAACGAAGGCCGCCCCCTCGTCAGAGAGAGGCGGCCCCCGTGTATTACACGATTGGCGTCCTTATTTCTTCACCTTGGACTTGTATACCCCCGTCGCCTTCATGATGTCGGCGACAATCTTGTCGCGTTTGGCGAGCATCTTGCCGAACTCTTCCGGCCCGCTCGGGTCGATCGTGAAACCTTTCGTCTTGGCCAGTTTCTTGAATGCCGCCGAGTTGGCGGACTTCGTCATGGCGGCGACGAGTTTCGCCTTCACAGCCGCAGGCGTTCCCTTCGGCACGCTGAGGCCGCGGAAATGGTCGAAGTCAATGTCGTGGCCCATTTCCTTCATGGTTGGCACGTCCGGGATCGCCGGGTTCCGCTTGCCCGTGATGTGGGTGATGATGCGGAACTTGTTCGCTTTCGCCAGACGAATCGCCCCCGTGAGAGGCGCTCCCATGGCGTCGACCTCGCCGCTCAGAAGCGCTGCGTTGCGCCGCTTGACGCCCAGGGGAACGAGGATGGCCTTGCACCCCGTCATGTCCGTAAAAATGACCGCTGTTAAGTGCGTGGTGCTGCCGGTGCCCGCGTGGCCGATTTTGAGCGTGTTCGGCTTTTTCTTGCAGTCCGCCACGAAATCCTTGACCGTCTTCCATTTTGATTTGGCGTTCACCGCCACCGTCAAGGGCTGGAAGTGGACCCGCCCGATGTGGTCGAGCGCCGTGTAGTCCCACGGCACGTTGCCGATGTTCGTGGTGGTGAGAATGGATGTGGAGTTCCAGGCCACGGTATAGCCGTCGGGCTTGGAGTTCTTCACGAACGTGTAGGTGACGGCCCCGCCCGCGCCGGTCTTGTTGATGGCCACCACGGGAACGCCGAGCTCTTTCGCCATGCCCTTGGCGAGCAGTCGCCCCTCGATGTCAGCACCACCACCCGCGCCGAAGGGAATGATGAACTGGATCGGCTTCTCGGGATAAGCGGCCGAAGCGGATTGCAGCGGCAGCGCGGCTGCGAAGACGGCTATCAGAATGACACATAAGATGCGATACGGTTTCATCTGCTTGCTCCTTTGATGAGAAAAGTGATGCTCCCGATTCATGGAACCCGGAAGCGTTCATATCGTTCCTGACGTTGGAAGCGCGCATTATCCCTCATTTCGGCGCGAGAATCCATCCCGGATTTTCAGAGGACGCGGCCCGGGGCGCCGGGGACGAGGTGGAGGTGGAAACTGCGGGGAACTGCCGGGTAATGCGCCGAATCGCGCTCAAATCATCGCAGATGCGGGCAAATGCGGCGGATTGAAAAATTTTTCGGCTTGATTTGAGTCGCCAGCGCTCATATATCTACCCAAGATCGTTGTATTACAATAAGTTGCGAGAGAATCACTTTTCGGAAATTTATCGATATTTATCGAATTTTTCGGAAATTCCGATCCGGCGGAAAGCGCCGGTTCCGTCGCCGGTGGAATTTGGACCGCCATATCCATTTGCTTTGCTCTTCTGAAGTGCATCGAAATTCTCCCGGTTCGCGCGCCCGATCCTGCCCCACGCGAGCGCAAACCCGGTAACGGCAAATGCGGGCAAATGCGCCTTGAAACCCGGCCGGGGCGCAGAGGACGCAACCCGAGAGTCGTTACCCCGCAGGCGAAGAAATGCTACTATCCGCGCAAGGAGATGGAGCGGAGTCGATCGAGGGGAAGCGGTAAAGAAATCGGGGAATTATGAGGCAAGGTTGACAACAACCAAGGTTTACAATGCCCGCACAATTTCCAATCCTTCTTTGCAGGTGGAGATGGTTCTTCGTTTCGTCGTATCAAAAACCGAATCAAATATCTTGTCTAATTTTTCCTGGTCAGTTTTCTTCATTGACATTCCGAATTTCATAAATTGCAAAATGATTGAAACATGTATTCGAAAGTGCCGAAATTACAAAGAATTTGGAGGAAGTTATTTTCGTCGCTGTATAATCAAGAACCGCCGCATGTTGCCTTGCGGTGCGTCAATTAACTCCTTCAGGAAAAATCGGTCTTTCCCCCAAACCGCGATCAAATAGGCCATCACCACGATATCCACTCCAAAGGGATCGAGTTCGTTCTGGGTATTCGCGCTATGATAGTGGTGATCATGTTCCAGAATGCAGAGGCCATCAATCTTCAAACTGTTGATCCATGTATTGAGGCACGTTTCTGGATCGTAGCTATGATCTAATGAATTGCTATAGACAAAATCGGCCCTGTTCGACCATTCAGGGTTCTCTTCATGGAAATCCCATTGTACAGTATGGGGAAAATCCTTTGCAGTATCGGATATTTCCGTTCCGATGATTTCACAACTTAAGCATTTACGAAACCATGCCTGTTCCTCTCCCCGTCTTGTCCCGTGGCAAATTCCGAACGTAGGCGTACCGATTTCGGCTCGAATATAGTCCGCGAGAAACTGGATGTTTTCCTCTGTAGCCCAAGTCTGCTGAATCTTTTGCAAGTTTCCCTCCTGCTGGATTTCCCGATAACGCGCATAATCGAACGCCCCGTCTTTATTCTTGTAGACATGGAGAGCGTAATCATAATAAGAACCAGACCCTGCAGTTTTCTTGGCTATCTGATAACCGCTTCCGGCTATAAGTCTGTTAAGTATGTGCCGTATCTTCATGGCATATAATCCTCTTTATGTGTACGAAGAGAACCAACCAGAAAGTCCTTTCTTCTCTGAGCCTAGCCACATTGCCTGTCAAACAAAGATAACGACGAAACCACGGACTGATTAATTGTTCAATAATTTCTTTCTGTGTTTTTTACTACTAAAACTTTCTGCAAAGACTAAAACCCGAAAAATTATAATTTGAAGAAAATAAGCACTCTCAAATTTCGGACCATAATGTTAACTCTTTAAAATTGACAATCTAATCTCCAAAGTTAATTTTTCTTTACGCCCAGAGCGTAAATAATGAAAACCCCTCGCAGATCATAGGGTAAAGCGGTTGTCTGAAAAACAGCTGGTCGCGAGTTCGAATGCCGTCGGCGGATTATAATATAATGCTAGGAGCATTCTTTTTTTGTTTAGACTGCTAATTTGGAAAGTCCTTGCCAGCGGTTCATAATCCGGCCAAACCGCAAGGCCAGGTCGCGACCTGTCCCTACTAATTCATATTCACCACGCCCGCCCGCCGTTTCCCTTCCCTTCGTTACCCCATCGGCGAAGAAATGCTACTATCGCCCACGCAGATCGGATTCGAAAGTGGTTAGCTGAGAGAAGTGATGAAGAAATCTCGTTTTCATCGAGCTTACAAATATTTCAGATACAGCCTGGCGCGCAGCTTTCCGGGGGATTTGGGGCGTTATTACCAACGCAAATTCACCGGGCTGCACGCCAAGGCGGAATTCGACGAAGCGCTCCTCCGCTCAAAAGGCAAGACGTGCATCGACCTGGGCGCCAACGTCGGCGTGTACACCAGGAAGATGGCTCTCGAAGCCAAACAGGTGATCGCCTTCGAGCCCGATCCGTGGGCTTGTGCCAAGCTTCGGACGAATGTTGCGGATCTCGACAACGTCAAGATTGTGAACGCAGCGGCGGGCGTGTGCGAGAAGAAGATTCTTCTCTATCGACACCCCCTTTTCGAGAACAATCCCACCCTGTATTCGGAATCGAGTTCGATCATTGCCGACAAGAGGAACGTTTCGGAAGAGGATGCCTTCGAGGTTCGGCAAATAGATTTCATCGATTTTCTCGAAAATCTCAATGAAGACATAGGAGTACTAAAAATCGATATCGAAGGCGCCGAGGTCGATTTGCTTGAATCCTTGTTCGACCGGCCGGATGTACTGGCGCGCATCAACCATATTTTCGCGGAAACGCACGAAAAGCGCATCCCCGCCCATAAGCAGCGTATCAACGTTCTTTATGAAAAAGCCCAAAACTTCGAGCGGCCCTACATCAACCTGTCCTGGCATTGATGGATAGGGACAGGGTGCACAAAGGAGGTTCTTGAGGCGCCGCATTCTCTTAAGGGGTTGTTGAAAACCCCTTGCGGGAGGCTTTGCGTTTATTGTAGCGCACCCTGTCGCTATGGTAGGTGGCACTCACTCTCGGAATCGATGACGAATTCGTTTTCGTTCGTCTTCCGGCCTTCGCCGGAATGACGGTGAACATTCTCGATTTGAGGGACTTTTTCAGCAACTCCGCATGCTACCCCTACACTAACATCGCACTTCCACAATTGCGGCCACCACCACGCTTTCCCCGCCCGCCGATTCCACCTCCTCCCTCATTACCCCACCAACGAAGAAATGCTACTATCGCCCCGCAGATGGAGCAGCGCCTTCTGGCGGAAAACAGCAAATTTTTTGCCGGTCTCCCTGCGAAAACGGTAAATATACGAGGGCAAAGGGAGAAAACAATGACCCACGCGCCGTGCGTGATGAAGTGCATCGTCATAAACCTCCCTCGCGCTGAAGCCCGTCGCGAAGCAATGCGTCGTCAGTTCTACACTTTGGGCATCGAATTCGAGATTCTGGACGCCACCGACTGGCGCAATCTGGATGAGGAAGACTGGGCCTTCGTGGATAGGGAATCCCGTGACCTGGAAGGCCGCCGCCCACTCTCTGACACAATGATTGCTTGCCATCTGAGTCACAGAAAGGCACAGCAAAGTGTTGCGCTCGGAGATGACGAACTGGTTGCCGTTTTCGAGGACGACGTGAGCCTCGCGCCGGAAATCGGGGGTGTACTCGAAGCACTTAAGCGGCTCTACGCTTCGGGCTGGGAATTCGACTTTGTATTTCTTCAACGAAACGATACTTATAAACCCTTTGCGCCGCTCAAAAGAGTAAATGAAAACATCTGCTTGGGCATCACAAAGTTTTCTGACTGGGGGACACAGAGTTACGTCGTCTCGAAAAAAGGAGCGGCTCGCCTGCTGAAACGCTATCCGAAAATAGTGAATCGTACCGATCATACGCTGCACGCATACTGGGAAAACGGGTTGAACGTATTCTCCCTGGAAACTCCCGTCGTTTTTCATGGAAACGAGTCAGGCGGCCATTCTTACCTCGGTGAGGCAACGTATCTTCGGCCGAACCGGAATTTCCGGAAACTGCCAAACCGCGTACTCAGTAATCTCAGGGAAGAGGTGCGCAAACGGGTATACTTTTTTCGCAAGGTGCGGGCCGCAAGGAACACCGACGATTCTATGACAGAATGAAGATGAAACGACTAAATTCCTTGAAACGGCGCGAAACGTACTTCTGAAGTGACGTCGATCCGCTCCACCAAAGTTCATTGCTCATCAATATAGCTCGAGCGCATATGCCGTAATGAATGAACCTGAACAGTTCTTGTGAATTTCCGACAGTAGCCACTTTGAATATATAGGATGATATGCGTCAAAATCGTCCGGCGGATGAGTAAAGATGTCCGCCACCACGAGGGGACCCGACCATGAAAGCGTTCGTCATCAATCTCGCGAGGGCCGGCGAGCGCCGCCGCCGGATGGAAGAGCAATTCGCGGCGCTGGGTCTGGAAGCGGCGTTTCACCCCGCCGTCGACGCGCGAGAACTCACGCCGGAACACTACGCCCGGGTCGATAGAGAAACCAGGCGGCGTCTGGGTCTCTGGCCCCAGGCAGACGGCTCGATCGCCAACTGGATAAGCCAGCGCCAGGTGATGCGGGAAATCGCGGAGAACGGCCCGGAAACCGTAGCCATTTTCGAAGACGACGCCGGACTGTCGGCGGAACTCCCTGCGGTGCTGGACGCGCTCGAGCGCAGGCCGTTCGCCTTCGACGTCGTGAAGCTGAACCGGCGCTCGCCCAGAACCTTCATTCCCTGCGAGCGCCTGGAGACGGGACACCAAGTCGGGCGGGTGCGCTACCACGACTACGGGAGCGAAGGCTACGTCATCACGCGCGAGGCGGCGCGTCATTTCATCGAGAACACGCCCCTCATGATGCGCGAAATCGACCAGGCGCTCTCCCGCTTCTGGGAGAACGGGCTGAACGTGTTCTACGTCGACCCGCCCGTCGTCTCCCACGACGAGCAGGACGACTCCCAGATCGAGCGCGACCGCAGACGCGCGCGCAAGGCGCACCGGCGCGCGGAGGGCGTTCTCTCCGTAACGTGGCGGCGCGTCGTGAGCGCCCTCGCGCGGGATATCCGGCGGCGCGCGGCCTTCCGCCGCCTCCAGCGCGGAGAAATCGGGGTTACGCCGTCGGTGGACAAGGGCGCATGAGGGTGTAGGGACAGGCCTCCGTGCCTGTCCTGACGAAGGACAACCACGGAGGGTTGTCCCTACAAAACCATCGTGCCCGCCCGCGTCATACATCGCAGGGCTAACACACTGTGGGGACAGGTCGCGATCTGTCCCCACGGTTTCCGCATCCCCTTGGTCCCGGATTGTAGATTACCGTCATTCCGGCGCATGCCGGAATCCAGAGCGGACGAGAATGGATAAAAGCGTGTGCTCGGCTATCCGGCAGGGGTGGCGCGATTCCCTCGATCTTCTGTTTCTTTGATCGGTTATGGATTCCGGCATGCGCCGGAATGACGATCAAAAGCGAAGGGACGCATATATACTGTAGGGGCGGTTCGCGAACTGTGGGACGGCCCCGAGCAGGGGCCGTCACTACGAGAAAGAAATACTCTGACCGCCAGGAAGAACCGATCCTAATAAACGTCCGTTGCGCTCTCGCCGACGGCCTGCTGCTTGGGACGCCAGCGCAGGAGATAGCGCTCCAGCCAGTTCACCGCCGCGTTGGCGATCAGCACGATGAACATGAGCAGGATGAGCCCCGCGAACGAGCCCGCGATGTTGAACAGGTTGCTCGTGTGCTGGATCATGAAGCCCAGCCCCTTGCTCGCCGCCATGAACTCGCCCAGGATGGCCCCGATGATGGCGAAGGGAACGCCGATCTTGAGGCCCGTCAGTATCCAGGGCATCGCGGCGGGCAGCGTGACCTTCCAGAGAACCTGCATCTCGTTCGCGCCCATCACCTGCGCGAGGTTCTTGAGGTTGGGGTCCACGCCCCGAAGGCCCGAGTAGGTGTTCATGAAAGTGAGGAACAACACCAGGCTCACCGCCAGCACGATTTTCGATTCCACCCCGATGCCGAACCAGATGATGAGAATCGGCGCCATCGCCACGCGGGGGATGCCGTTCACCGCGACGATGAAGGGGTCGAGTATCTTGGCGAGCGTTTCCAGCCGCGCCAGTATGAAGCCCATGGCGATGCCCAACGCCGCGCCCAAGACGTAGCCCAGAAAGGCCTCGTACATCGTCGTCCAGGTGTCGATGAAGATGCTGCCCGAGAGCGTTATCTCCACCATGTAGCTCATGACGCGCAGGGGCGAGCCGAACCAGAAGGGATCGACGCAGAGCCACTGCTTGGGGCCGATCTCCCATGCGCTGAGCTCCCACATCGCCAGAAAGCCGCCCGCGAAGGCGGCCCGGTAGGCGAACATCCGCAGGCGCGGGTTCTTGATGATTCGGCCCGTGTGCGTGATGGATACGTCCACGAACGCGATGGCGTGAAAGAACATGCCCGTGACGGAGCACATCATGTAGCCGGCCGCGGTGAGGCCCAGCAGGAGCGCGCCTATCAGGTAATCGCCCCGCCACAGTTGCGGAACGCCCGGCAGGGGAATCGTCAGGAGAATCTCGCCCAGCTTGGGCAGTTTGACGCGGGCGGGAGTCTCCGCCGCGCCTCGCGCCGCCTCGCTCGCTCCCTTGTCCTCGCTCGCCTCTTTATCGATCATGTCGACCATGTCAATTCCCCTCTTATGGGGCTGTTGAAAAAGCCCGCATGGGATCCCCGCAAGTAGAGGGTTTGTAGGGACAGACCTCCGTGCCTGTCCTCATTTTCGCCGTCCTACTAATGGACAACCACGGAGGGTTGTCCCTACAACCACAATCCTGGTCAAAGAAGGTTTTTCAACAACCCTCTCATCCGCTCTCTGAAGCCGCGGACCCGTTGTTCATCCAGTCTTCGCTGCGCTGGACCTCCTCGCGCAATTCCAGCCACAGCTGATCGTAAGTCCTCCGGAAGGCCTCCTGGCTGTGGATGGTGAACACGTCGCGCGGACGCGGAATGTCCACTTCGGCGACGCTCCTCAAGTTTCCGGGCCGGCTCGTCATGACGACGACCCGATCGGCCAGTGCGATGGCCTCGACGAGATCGTGCGTGATGAATATGACGGTCTTTCGCGCCTCACGCCAGAGTTTCAAGAGTTGATCCTGAAGGATAATCCGCGTCTGGGCGTCCAGGGGCCCGAAGGGCTCGTCCATCAGGATAACGTCCGGATCATAGATAAGAGTGCGGATGATGTTGGCCCGCTGGCGCATTCCGCCCGAGAGTTCATGGGGGTAGTGATCCTCGAAACCCGCGAGGCCGACGCGCTGGATCAAATCACGCGCCTTCTCGTGCCTGGTTTTCTGATCGACGCCCCGCATCTCCAGCGGAAAGGCGACGTTGTTGATGAGCGTGCGCCAGGCGTAGAGATAGTCCGACTGCGGCACGTAGCCGATATCGGTATTGATGCCGTGCAGCTTTTTATCCTTGTAGGTGATGGTTCCCGAGGTGGGGTGCACGAGCCCGATGATGCAGTTGAGCAGCGTGGACTTCCCGCAGCCGCTCGGCCCCACGATGGTGATGAACTCGCCGTCTTCGATGTCGAGGCTCAAATCCTCGACGGCGAGAACGCGGTTTCCCCGCGAGAAGAATTCCTTTTGCAGGTTCTTGATCGAGAGAATTGGAGGCACTGGGCATGAATCTCCGCCACCGGGGAGGGGCTTCTAGCTGCCCTTCCCCGGCGGATTTCAGAGTCGGAAGTTAGCGCTCACATCTTGCCGGGCAGATATTCGTCCGTCACCAGGGTGCTCCTGGGGAACGCTTTCTTGAGCTTGCCCGCGGCGATGAGCAGGTTCTGGGTGATGTCCACCGCGCGCTGTGTGATTTTCCCGTCGAGCGAGACGGCCGTCTTCACCGCCTCGATGCTCACGCGCAGCAGGTTCTTGTCGGTCTTGGCGAAGTAGAGCTGGATCTTCTTGCGAATATCCTCAGCACTATGCTTGGCGATCCAGTTGTTGGCCTTGAGAAGCGCCCGCACCACTTTGCGGACGGTCTCGGGGTTTTTCTTCGCGTAATCGGGCCGCACGAGCAGGACCTCCATCATGAACTGGTCCATCTCCGGGTCATCGCCCGCGGAGTTCGTGACGAAGGGAATGCCGATGCCCTTGAATATGGCCGTCTCCGGTACGGGAATCGTCTGGATCGCGATTTGAATCTTGTTGCGCTGCAGTGCGGCGACGAGCACAGGGCCCGCGCCCGCGCCGATGAGCTTCACTTCTTTGTTGGGCGTGAAGCCGGCCTGGCGGATCCAGTATTCGCCCTGGTTGTAGGTGAGCGCGCCGGGACGCGTGGCGCCCACGGTCAGGCCCTTCATTTTTTTGAGTTTTTCCTTGTAGGGCGTCTTGGCGGTGATGCCGAGCTTCTTGGCGACGTCCGTGCGGATGGCGGAGTTGACGATGCTGCGGTTCAGGCAACTCATCACCGCGATGAGGGCGCCGCCCGCCTTGACGGCGTTGATCTGGTAGGTGCCCGCCGCGATGGAGAAATCCGCCTGGCCCGCGAGGTTGGCCTTGATGTCCGGCCCGCCGCCCCGCGTGGAGATGACCTCGGCGGCCAGACCTTCCTCGGCGAAGTAGCCGTTCGCGCGCGCCACGTAGTTGCTGACGAAGGCGAGACTCTCGACCGCCTGGGTGATGACGACCCGCTTGACGGCCGACTCAGAAGGCGTAGCGGCAGTGAAGACGAGCGCCACTCCCAGGATGACCGCCAATACCGATTTCAAGATGAGACCCCGTACGTTCTTTCTGGTTTCCACGATTTCAGCCTCCCCTCTGGGCCGTAGGATTTGCGGCTTGCGTCATGGACTCATTCAACGCCCCGAGGCGGGACGCACTCAGTGTATCGGGAAGATTGGCTCTCTTTCGATTCCTCTGTACTGAAAACACAGTAATTCCGAAAGAGCATTGGATGATTTAATGATTATGATAATGGAGGAGAATACCACGTTTCTCAAAATCGCCGCAACTTCATATGAACATTCCCGCATAAGCGAAAAGACACCGGGCGCGAAGTCCCCGGCCGTGAAGCCGTAGGGACAGGTCGCGACCTGTCCCTACAAAACCAACCCCCCCTACCCC
>VXPH01000182.1 GCA_009839615.1 Nitrospinota bacterium | reverse complement strand
GGCCAGGGGACGACGCTTGACCAGGCGGCTATAGCGCAAAAACTGGTCGAGGCGCATCTTACGTCATCACTGGGTGATTTCTTTGGGGTCCGCCACGATGCTGCGCGTCTTCTGCACTTCCACCTCGAACTCGAGCCGCGCGGCCTTGTTGGTCGTCTCGAAGGACATCTTTCTCGACCCGGCTTTTCCTCCTTCGCCTCTCGACTGTTCCGAGAACGCCTTGATCATGTCCGCGAAATTCACTTCGCCGATGTAGGAGTCGGGCAGCAGATACACGTAGCGGAACAGATAGACGTTCGCCGAAGGGTCGGGGTTCACGAACAGGCGGTCCCCCGCCTCCAGGGCGTTGATGGCGTCTTTCCCCACGCTCGCCCCCTCGCCCACCTTCACCCTGCCCGATTTCCAGCGGGGCTTGTCCCTGTTCGAGCCATAGGCCCACAAGATTCTGTCCTGCCCGAACAACCCGCGGCCGCTTCCTTTGAGCTTGATACCGACCAGCTTGAAGCTGATCTGTTCGCGAACATCCCGGAACACGGAAGAGAGGCCGACGGGCGAAGCGACGGGGTCATAGCTGATTTCGAGAAAAGCGGTCCTTTTGAGATCCGTCAGCCATTCGCTGCGCCTCTTGGTGAATTTCTCCTTGAAGAGTTTGTCGCGGATTTTGCCGGACACCCTGTCGAGGGTAATTACTTTCCCCGGCGTCACGTCATCGACATGGACGACGTGAAAACCCACCCTCGTTCTCGTCGGCTTGCTCGTCCCACCCTTCGCCGTCGAGAAAATGAGTTGCTCAAGCTCGGGAAAGACCTCTCCCTTCTTCACGGAGCCCAGCGAGCCGCCCCGGCTTCGGGCGGGGCCTTCGGATTGCTTCTCCGCCACTTCGGCGAAATCGGCACCGGGCTTCATGGCTTCCTCGTAAGCGATGCCCGCTTTTTTGCGCTGCGCCTCGATTTCCGCAGCGGAGGCGCCCTTGCCTACGGGAAAGAAAATCTGCCGCACCGTCCGCTTCTCGGCCTCGCGGTAGTCATCGGAATGCGCGTCGTAATAATCCGCAATTTCCTGCTCCATCACCGAGACGCGCCCGCCGACTTCCATCCTCTCCACTTTTCGCGCCAGCAGCTTCTCGCGAAGCTCGCCGCGATATTGCTCCATCGTCATTCCCTGCGACGACAAGAAGGCGCGCAGCCCGGCCGTGGTCGTCTTGTTCTGGCGAAGGATGTCTGAGACCGCGTTTTCAATTTCTTTTTCGCTGACGTTCAACTCGAGAGCGGAGGCGCGCTTCGTGATGAGTTTGTCCTGGATCATGGCGTCGAGCCCCGCGAGTTCGAGTTCGCGAATCCGCCGGTTCAACTGTTCGCCCCTGTAACTCCTCCGCAACTCCTCGACCCTGGGCTTCACAAAATCCTGAAGCTCCGAGAGCATGATGATGTCGTCGTCAACCTTCGCGATAATCCGCTCGATCGTAACGGCGGCGGGCGTCGCCGGGGCGGGCGCGCCCGCCAGGGCGCAAAACGCAATCGCCAGAACGCAAAACCACCTAGCCCGATACGACATTTTCAAGATTTTCCGGATAGTATGTGATCTTCGCATTTCGCTTGAGTTCCCCGAGCCAGCGCTCGAGTCCCGCTCTCCCCTTATCGGCCAGCAAGCGTTTCTTGATGACGTCCCTCACGGACGCCAATGTGTTCTGGATGGGCAGCCTTCTCTCCGGGACTTCCAGGAGGTGGAAGCCCGCCGGACTTTTGACGACCCGGCTCACCTCTCCCAACTCCAGTGATTCCACCACATTCTCGATGTTTTCGGGCAATTCTCCCGCCTGGAAATAACCCAAATCGCCACCCGCGCCGCGCTCGGGACCGATGGAATGTTCCTGCGCAAGCGCCGCGAACGATTTTCCGTCGAGAATGAGCTTCCTCAACCGCTCGGCCATTTTAGCCGAAGCGACGACGATTTGGCGAACGCGCCAACGCCTCCCGACCCGGAATTTCTCCTTGTTGCGGTTATAGTAATCTTCTATCTCCGAGCCTGAGACCTTCAGCTTCGAATACACTTCCTTTTCCAGCAGATGCTCGATCTCGAGCGTCTCGCGCATCGTCTTGAGCCATGACTCCTCGTCGATCCCCTGCTCTTTCATGACGGTCTTCAAATCCGCTTCGCCGTACTGGCGGCGAACGAATTCGACGAAACGCCTCACTTTCCCTTCACTCACATATTCACCCGTCTCCCGGAAACGCTGGAGCAGGAGGCGCCTCTCCACGAATTGCTCGAGCACGACCCGGGATATGGATTTTCCGGCCTTGCCCGCAACCTCATGATCCCCGCGCGCCTTCAAATGCGCCCGCAAGTCCTCACGGGTAACCGGCTCGCCGTTCACCTGCGCGAGCAGGACGCCTTTTTTCTCACGCTCCGCCTGAAGCGAAGAATCACAACCGGCCGCGATGAGCAGCGCCACCCAACAAACCCACGCCCACCGGATTCGGCCGCCCCGCATCGGACGCCGCGCGCTCCTCTCATTTCCCATGATGAGAGCCTCATGCTTCTTTCGCCGCCAACTCGCCTTCAGAAACCTTGCACACTTCCAAAGCATCCAGCACTTGAACGAGAAAGTCAAAATCCTCCGGCCAGCGCCCGCTGACGCCTGCGCGAAAGGCGTGGGCGTCGGTGAACACCATACCCGGCATGTCGAGAAAGGCGGCCGTCAACTCATAGTCGCCCGGAAAAATCTCCAGACGCGCCTCCTTGCCGCGAACCTGGAGAGACTTGATTCCGCAAAGGCGGGCGCGCAAGCGGATTTCCCCGAGTTGTAGGAGGTGGAGGGCCCGCGCCGGCATCGCGCCGTATTTGTCCTGGAGCTCCACGCCCAACTCCCTCAATTCGGCCGGCGCCTGCGCCGATGCGATCCGGCGATATACGTCCAGGCGATCGGCCTGGGCCGGAATCCAGGAGGGAGGCAGCGTGCCCGCCACCGGCGTGACGATCTCGGGTTCGCTGCGATCAACCGTCTCGCCCTTGGCCTCCTGCACGACTTCTTCCAACAGGCGGCAGTACATGTCGAACCCCACGGCCGAGATCTGCCCCGATTGGCGATGCCCGAGCAGGTGCCCTGCGCCGCGGATTTCCAGATCGCGCATGGCCAGCTTGAAGCCGGCCCCCAGTTCGCTCAATTCCTCGAGCGCCTGGAGGCGTTCTCTCGCCTGCTTCGTCAGGGAGCCTGCGCCCGAGACCAGGAGGTAGGCGTGCGCCTGGAACCTGTCGCGCCCCACCCGGCCGCGCAACTGGTACAACTGCGCCATACCGAACGTGTCCGCCCGATTGATGACGATCGTGTTGACCGAGGGAATGTCGAGACCGCTTTCGATGATCGTGGTGCACAGCAGCACGTCGGCCCTCCGGGTCACGAACTGCTCCATCACGTCTTCGAGTTCTCTCTCTTTCATCTGGCCGTGGCCCACCAGGATGCGCGCGTCGGGCGCGAGTTTCCGCAGGAGCCGCTGCATGGCGGGGAGGCTCTGCACCCGGTTATGCACGAAAAACACCTGGCCGCCCCGGTCGATTTCCTTGGTGATGGCGTCTTTGATGAGTTTTTCGCTGAAACGCGAAATATACGTGCGCGGCGCGACCCGGTGGCGCGGAGGCGTCTCGATGACGCTCAGATCGCGCGTGCCTGAGAGCGCCATCTCCAGAGTCCGGGGAATGGGCGTGGCGGTGAGCGTGAGAACGTCCACGTCGACGCGGAGTTTCTTGAGCTTCTCCTTGTGGGAGACGCCGAAACGATGCTCTTCGTCGATGACCAAAAGCCCCAAATCGCGAAACGACACGTCTTTTTGCAGCAATCGATGGGTGCCGATGACGATGTCCACCCGACCGGCGGAGAGCCCCTCCACCACCTCGCCCTGCTCTTTTCTGCTTCTGAAGCGCGAGAGCATCTCCACGCGCGCCGGCAGCGATTCGAAGCGCGTGCGAAAGGTAGCCCAATGCTGGTGCGCGAGCAGCGTCGTCGGCACGACGACGGCGACCTGCTTGCCCGCCGAAATCGCCCGGGCTGCGGCTCTGAGCGCCACTTCCGTCTTTCCGTAGCCGACGTCTCCGCAGATGAGGCGATCCATCGGCCGGGTGCGCTCCATATCCTCCAGCACGACGCGAATCGCCTGTTCCTGATCGGGCGTCTCCTCGAACCCAAAGCCGGCGGATATTTCATGATCGAACGCGCCTTCCGCCGAAAAAGCATACCCCCGGGAGGCGCTCCGCTCCGAATACAGCCGCACCAGATCGCGGGCGATCCCCTGGAGTGATTTCTTGACGTTGTTCTTCGTCTTGTTCCACCGGTTCCCGCCCAATCTGTCGAGCGGCGGCGCGACTCCCCCGCCACGATATTTGTGGATGCGCTCGACATCGTCCATCGGGACGTAGAGCTTGTCGCCCCCCGCATACTGGAGGGTGAGAAACTCATTCTCCCCGTCGCGGTGCTCGATGACGCGCGTGCCCATGTAGCGGCCGACGCCGTGCTCCACGTGCACCACGAGGTCGTTTTCATTCAAATCCTTGAAGCCCTCGCCGGGCTTCGACTGGGGAAGACGGCGCGATTCTCGGCCCAAAGCGCCGACGAGCAGGTCCTGCGCGCGAAAGAACACCCTGCGCTCATCAGGCAGCCGGAAGCCGGCGCCGAGCTTCCCTTCCGCCAGAACGACGTCGGGACGCCCGTCCATGAGCGAGGCGCCCCGGGGCAGAATTTCCACGCCCACCTCATGTTCGCGCAAAAGCGCCTGTATCCTGAGCGCGAGGGTCTTCTCCTCCGCCACGATGACGACGCTTTCATCACCCCGGCGCCACGAGCGCAGTTGATCGACGAACGCCTCCACCCGCCCACGGAAAGGGTTGATGTTTTCCGCGCGCAAGGCCTCGAAACCCTCTTCGGAATCTTCGGCGTCGAGCCCCAGCGAACCCAACTCCAAACGCGGCCAGATGGAGAGCTCCTCGCGGATTTCCTCGGGCGCGAGCCACAAGCGCTCGGGCGCGAAGGAAACGAGGCCCCTCTCGGGCGCAAGGCGCGCCTCCTCGTTCACTTCGTCCCACAGCTTCTGGAGCGTTTCGTCGAGGTTTTCCGCTTCGTTCACAACCCAGAGCGCGCTCCCGGGCGCCACGTCGAACAAGGTCGTCATGTCGGGCAAAAACATGGGCGCGAGACCCTCCATGCCCGAAAAATGTCCGTCCGCATCCAGGTATTCGAGAAGGCGTTCGACGCGTTCGCTCGTCTCCGGCGTGTCGGCTTCCAAAAGGGCGCGGCGGCCCCTCTCCAGCTCTTCCGGTGAGAAAACAATCTCTCTCGACGGAAAAACGTCCACGCCCTGCAGGGTATCCAGATTTCGCTGTGTCTGGGGATGGAAGTTTCGCAGGGAATCGATTTCGTCCCCGCGAAGCTCCAGGCGCGTCGGATATGCGTTCTGGGGGGAGAAAAAGTCCAGAATGCCGCCCCTTACGGCATATTCTCCGGGGGATTCGACCAGCGACCTCCTTTGGTACATCAGCGATTCAAGCGAGCCGATGAACGGGTCACGCTCAATCTCCATCCCTTCGCGCAAGTGAATCATCGCGGCGTTCAAACGCTCGGGCGGAGGCACTCTCGTCCCCATGGCCGACACGCTCGTCAGTACGACGCCCTGTCCGCCGCCGCGCAAAAACCGCAGCGCGGACATCCTCTCGCCGACGATTTCACTCGATGGAGACAACCGGGAGAAGGGATACACGTCCCACGCCGGGAAACCCAGGACCGGCGAATTCCGCTCCCCCGAGGCGCCGAGGAAGAGCTTCATGTTCGCCTTGATCACTTCGAGGCGGCGCTGCTCCTCCTCGACGTAAACGACGGGTCCGGGGTGTTCGCGCGCAATCCGGACCAGCCACCAGGCGATCGACGCATCGTTCGCGCCGCGCAAGTGAACCCGCCTGGCCCCATCCAGACCCCGAAGCGATAAAAAGAATTCATTCATGATTTGAAATTTCTGGTTTCTGCTCGAAGCGCATCAGGCGATGAAATGTGTCGGAGCGTCACGTACGGCATGTAAACTTTCAGATAAACCCTTAATTCAAAGACTTCCCGGGAATGACGAAATCCCTGAGCACGTTGGAAGAATTTCGGGGCAACGCGATCTCCGCGCCGTTCAAGGATACCTGAGTTCCCGCTACGTTGCCCACCGTGAGGGTGAATTTTTCCGACGCCTTCCAATCTTTCTCGTTGCCCGCCAGCAAAAGGAGTTCTTCCGTTTTTTCCGCATCGACCACGATCCGCAGCCACGTGTCTTCCGCCGCAAAAATCCTGAGTGTCAGGGGGAGTTCCCCGGGAGTCGCCGGGGCCGGAGGCGCCGGGGGCTGCCCCTCCCGGGGTGTGGTTTGAGGGCGCGGCGTCGTGTTGAGGGCGACTTTCTCCTCGGCCGGAGCATCCGCTGGAATCGAATCGTTTGGCGAAGCCGGGGTATTCGCCTGAGCCGGAGGGTTTCCCGAGACCGGTGAATTCTCCGGAGGCGATGGGTTCTCGCGAACCGGGGGAGTCTCCCGGGACTGGACGCTCGCTTGAACCGGGGGACTTTCTTGCGTCTGGGCCGGTGAGTTTTCTCGATCGAGGGGAATCTTTTCAGCCACAGGATTCTCCTGGACCGGGGTCCCGTCTTGAGCCGATGGCTTCTCCACAGCCGGAGAGGGTTCTTCCTCCTTGTCTGCAATCGGAGACTCTCTCAGGTTCACGGCCGCGACGGCAGGGCGCTCCTGCTCCGGAGCTTTCTTATCGAGGGCGGCGGTTTCTCTCCCCACGCCATTCTCACCTTTTACTTTCTCATTCACGCCGGGGAGCCTCTCCGCCACCGGCGCAACCGCTGTCTTGATTCTGTCGACAAGCGAGCCGACCGGGACAAGCTGTTCCGTTCGTCCCTTCATGAACCAGAGAATGCCACCGCCGGCCAGAAGAAAAACCAACACGAAAACAAAAGTGGCGACGGATGAGAATCGATTGGTCCGGGGCGGAGAGCTGAACAATATCCGGGTCTCGGATTCCAGCCCGTACTCCTCCAGGGGAACTCCGCTTGCCGTTTCGCGCTTATAGCTCGCGGCGACGGCCTTGCTGTCCGCACCGACCGCATCCGCAAAAGCGCGGACGAAACCCAGACCGACCGGGCCCGTCGGCAATTTATCGAAATCACCCCTTTCGATACTTTCCAGATAATATGTGCGGATTCGCGTGTGCTCGGACAGCGAGCGCAGAGAGACTTCTTTTTCCTCACGCAAATGACGCAGGAAGGGCCCTACACCCTCTTTTTCGATTCGCGCCATCAGTGTCGGGTCGAGATCTTCCATCGCGAGCCTCATTTCGCCAAAATTCAACCAGAACGACCCGAATTGTAGGAGTTGAGTCTATTTCATAACCGGGCCGAAAGTCAATGTTTGAGAAATGAGAACCGCCTTTTTCCGCCCAAATGAAGTACTTCAACAACGCATCAAAGAATCTTTATGGGACGATGGAGAGAATCAGGGGCGTAACGTGGCATATGTTCGGACGCGAAACGTCCGCGAGCAAAGCGCCCGCGCCTTTGCCGTAGAGCAATATGGGAACGGGGTTTTTCGTGTGCGCGGATGTTTCCATGTCCTCCACGTTGCCGTGATCGCTGCTGAGAATAAACGTATCCACATCGGGGTCGATATGTCGGAGCGCGGCCTGCAGGAAGCGGTTCAGATCCGCCAGAACCTCAAAGGCCTCCTCCGCGGTGCCCCGGTGCCCGACGTGATCGGTCTGAAAAAACTCATAGACCAGCAGATCCTTTGTTTTCGACAGCTTTCCGAGGCGCCCGCCCGCCTCCTCGGGGTCGAGCCTCGCCACGTCATGGCCCTGCTCGGCGATGATCGCGTTCGTGTAATCGCGGTAAACGGCCCTTCCCTCGACGAGGTCCTCGAGCCGGTTCAAGCGAAGGCCCGCGCTCTCTGCCATCACCGTGGTTACCGAGCGGATGCGGTTGCGGCCGCGCATAAAAAAACGAGGCGTATACGTGTTGGCGAACCCGACGGCAACGCCCCGCTCGCGGGCACGCCTCAAGAGTCCGTTCCGGGCGATGATGCGGCGCAACTGCGTATTCGGCAGGGCCTGGACGTGCCTGCCCACCGCCTTGGGCGCGTTCACGCCCGTGAACAGGGCCGTGCCGCCCGTCGCGCTCTGGGGGATACCGTCCACGCCGAGGCAGGCGTCCGCCTCGATGAGGCGGAAACCCGGCGCCTCGTTTCCGCACATAAGCCCCAGCGGCGGCTCCCTCACGCGGGAGAGCGGGTTGCCCGGCCCCTGCAGGGCGATTCCCAGGCCGTCCACGAACACGAAAAGAACGGACATGCTACAGCGTTCTTCCGACGGCCTCTGCGAAAACCTTGAGCTCCTCGACCAGGGTGACGAATTTACCGGGTTTGAGCGACTGCGGACCGTCGCTCATCGCTTTTTCGGGTTCGGGGTGCATCTCGAGCATCAGTCCGTCCGCCCCGACGGCCACCGCCGCTTTCGCCAGGGGCGCAACGTATCGCCAGTCGCCTGCCGCATGGCTCGGATCCACCACGACCGGCAAATGCGTCATGTCCTTGAGCACGGGCACGGCGGTGATGTCCAGCGTGTTGCGCGTGGCCGTCTCGAAGGTGCGTATCCCCCGCTCGCACAGCACGACGTTCGGGTTCCCCTGGCTCATGATGTATTCGGCCGACATCAGGAACTCCTCAATCGTCGTGGACATGCCGCGCTTCAGGAATATCGTCTTGTTCGTCGTGCCGACTTTCTTGAGCAATGAGAAGTTCTGCACGTTGCGCGCGCCGATCTGCAGCACGTCCGCATATTCGCAGCACACATCGATGTCTTCGGAATCCATCACTTCCGTCTGGATGGGAAGGCCCGTCTTCTCGCGCGCCTCGGCGAGGAGTTTCAGACCTTCTTCCGCCATGCCCTGGAAGCTGTACGGCGAGGTGCGCGGCTTGTACGCTCCTCCCCTCAGGACGTGGCCGCCGCCTGTTTTGACCACATCGGCGGACTCCATGATCTGCTCCCTGCTCTCGACGGAGCATGGCCCGCCGACGATGATGAGTTGCTCACCGCCGATCTCCACCCCCTCGCCCATCGGCAACTTGCTGCGCTCGGGTCTTCCTTCCGCACTCGCCAGCTTAAAGGGCTTGAGTATGGGCATCGCTTTTTCCACTCCATTCAAAGAAACGAGCGACTCAAGCATGTATTTTCCCCTTTCATCACCAATAGCCCCGATCACCGTACGCTCCACACCCTTGATGACGTGCTCCTTGTAGCCGAGTTCGTTGATCCTGCTGATGGCGTTTTGAATTTCTTCATCCGTCGCGCCCTGTTTCATCACGATAATCAAGGCAAATCTCCTTTTTCCTCTCGGAATTTTCAGCGCAGTTCCCCAAAAAAAAATCGCCGTGAGACTGTCCCACGGCGAATGCTTCTTTATTTGACCGTGGCGACCGGGCTGTCCACCCGCCCGCCGTTCGTTTTCACATGACGGCGCGCGGACGGACGGTGATAAAGCCGAAATAGCCATATCCGCTATAAATTCTTCGCGTCGCCCGCATCATGACCGCCTCTGGAATTCCTGGAAATAGTATCCGTACCGAAAAAGCGCCTTAAGATAATCCCGCAAACCTATAAGAGTCAACCCCTTGGAAGCGGAAAATTTCGAATTATTTTGGCTTCCGCACCACCTCGGTGAGCCTGCGCCTGTCCACCCCCGATGGCCTGAGCAGCCGGCCCCCCAAAACGACGTGCGTCGCCTCAAGCATCCGCCTCCCGGTGCGCCGCGCCCCCATGGAATCCTCAAAAACGAACCGGCCCTCCTTCATACGGAACACGGCGACGTCGCCCCTCGCGCCTTTTTTGAGCGTCCCGACTTTCCCCTGGAGGCCAATCCATTCGGCGGCCGTCTGCGTGCTGAGCCGCACCACCTCCGCGAGAGGGAAGCCCAGGGCCAGGAACTTGCTCATGAGGCTTGGGAAATCATACACCGGCCCGTGGATGCAGTGCGTATGGAGGTCGGTGCTCAGGTTCCCCGGCATCAGGCCCTGCGCCATGGCGCGCTCCATGATCTCGAAACTGAAGCTCGAGCGCCCATGCGCCACGTCGAGAAGCACGCCGGAATCCCTCGCCGCCCAAACCGCGCGGCGCACCCGGCCGCGTGCATCGAGTATGTTCTCCCGCCTGCCGTGAAAGGCGTGCGTGAGCACGTCGCCGGGGCGCAGGCGCTTCAGGATGCTCGGCAAAGAGGACGGCGTGTCGCCCACGTGCACCATGAGGGGCACTCTCAGAAACTCCGCCGCCTCGAGCGCCGCATCCAGGGGTTTCGAGCCGCTGCGCTCCACCACGTTATCGCTTAAGCGCACCTTCATCCCGATGAGGTATTTCCGGTGGGCCTGGTAGCATTCCACCGCTCTGTCCACGCGCAGCGCGCGCATGTCGATGTTCTCGCCCAGGCCGTCTATCAGAAGCCCGCCTTCGGAGATGTTGAGATACGCGCGCACCGTCGGGCGGGCCTTATCCAGGAACCATTCCTGGAAAGCCGGGTACGTCTGCGCGCCGGCGCTGCCCGTATCCACCGCCGTCGTCACGCCGCGCGAGAGCATGGCGGCCTCCAGGTTCACGCCGTAGTGCGTAAAGCCCTCATAAAAATGGCAGTGGAGGTCCACCAGGCCGGGGGTGACGATTTTTCCCCGCGCGTTGAGCGTCTGCCTGCCCTTCGGTTCGATGTGGGGCGCCACCCTTCTCACGCGGCCGCGGACGATCTCGACGTCCATCGTCCCTTCGAGGTCCTGTGAGGGGTCGACCACGTATCCGCCACGTATGACGAGGTCCATGCGAAAAACTCCTCCGATGAAACGGGGCGCGGGCCGTAACCAGGGCGCGCGCCGGTCAGTACAATAGCGCGTTTGCAGCATTATTCCCCCCGGGAGCGTTGACATGCAATCGCCGGGGGGTGGATCATGGAATCAGACAACCAAGCGCATCATATAAAAATTACCAAACCGCTGGAGCCATGAAATGAGCCTGCAAACGGAAACCACGCTGCAATTCGACCTCGACGAAACCCAGAAGATGCTCCGCCAGACGGTGCGCGAACTCTCGGAGCGCTACATCGCCCCGCGGGCCGCCGACATCGACGAGAACGAGGAATACCCCGAAGACATCTACCAGCTCCAGAAAGAACACGGCCTGCTCGGCATCTTCTTCCCCGAGGAATACGGGGGCGGGGGCATGGGCTTTCTGGGCGGCTGCGTCGCCATCGAGGAGATCGCGCGCGTCTGCTCGAACTCCCCGCTGTTCATCGTGCTCAACATGCTATCGAGCCGCGTCATCGACCTGAGCGGCACGCAGGCGCAGAAAGACCACTACATGACGGGCCTCGCGAAAGGAGAGCTCAGAGGCTCCTACGCCCTCACCGAGCCCCACGCGGGCTCGGACGCCGGCAACATCCGCACCCGCGCCGTCAAGGAGGGTGATGAGTGGGTCATCAACGGCACCAAGTGCTTCTGCACCGGGCCCGACAAGGCAGACTTCATCACCGTCGCCGCCAAGACCGACCCCCACGCGGGCACGCGCGGCATCACCTACTACATCGTGCCCACCGACGCGCCGGGCTTCAGCATCGCCAAGCACGAGCGCAAGATGGGGATGCGGGGCATCGCGACCTGCATGCTCAATCTCGACAACGTGGCCGTCCCGCTCGAGAACCAGGTGGGCGAGTTGAACGAGGGCTTCAAGACCGCGATGATCGGCTTCAACCAGATGCGGCCCGCCATCGGCTCGCGCGCGGTGGGCCTGGCCCAGGGGTGCCTCGACTACGCGGCCAATTACGCCAAGGAGCGCGAGGCGTTCGGAAAGCCCATCGCCCAGCACCAGGCCGTGCAGTTCATGCTGGCGGACATGTTCATGGACATCGAGGCGGCGCGGCTGCTCGTATACCGCGCGGCCGCGATGGTCGACGCAGGCCAGATCGGCAAGGAGAACGCCAGGTACTTTTCGACGGCCAAGACCTACGCGGCCGATATGGCGATGAAGTGCGCGATAGACAGCATCCAGGTCTTAGGCGGGGCGGGCTACATGAAGGACCACCCGCTCGAGCGGTTCATGAGAGACGCCAAGCAGATCCAGATCGTCGAGGGGACGAGCCAGATACAGCGGATGATCATCGCCCGGAACCTGCTCGACCTCTAGGAGCAGCCGAGGTGACGGGAAGTACGGATTCCGGGGGCGCGTTCGAACTCTCCCCGGCCCAGCGGATGCTGGCCGAGACGGTGTATGAGTTGAGCCGCCGCCACGTCGCGCCGCGCGCCGCGGAAATTGATGAGAACGACGAATACCCCGAAGACATATTTCAGCTCTTGAAATCCCACGACCTGCTCGGTCTCTACGTCCCGGAAGCCTGCGGCGGGGCGGGTCTCGGGATACTCGAAACCTGCGTCGCCATCGAGCAGATGGCGCGGTTCTGCTCGAACTCTCCCCTCTTCTTCTCCGTTCACCTGCTCGCCACGCGGCCCATCGCCATTGGCGGAAGCGAGGCGCAGAGAAAGACCTATCTCGGCGGCGTCGCCCGGGGCGAGTTGCGGCCCGCCTTCGCGCTCACCGAGCCGCACGCGGGTTCCGACGCCGCGAACATATCGACCAAGGCCGAAAGGGACGGTGATTCTTGGCTCATCAACGGTCAGAAATGCTATTGCACGGGTTCGAGCGTCGCGGACTTCATCACCGTGGCGGCGAAGACCGAACCCGGCAAAGGGGCGCGAGGCATATCGTTTTTCATCGTTCCCAGGGGTGAATTCCGCGTGGGCCGCCATGAGCGGAAGATGGGGATGCGGGGCATCCCGACGTGTGAGGTGTTCCTGGAAGACGCGCGCGTTCCATATAAGAACATGATCGGCGAACAAGGCCTCGGATTCAAGACCGCCATGTTCGGCTTCAACCAGGCGCGGCCCGGCATCGGCGCGCGTGGCGTGGGCCTGGCGCAGGGGTGTCTCGATTACGCCGGAAACTACGCGAAGGAGCGCGAGGCCTTCGGCAAGCCCATTGCGCAGCATCAGGCCGTGCAGTTCATGCTCGCCGACATGTTCATGGAAACCGAAGCGGCCCGCATGCTCGTTTACCGCGCCGCCTCGATGGTGGATAATGGCCGCTACCGGAAAGAAGACGTGCATTTCATCTGCGCCGCGAAATGCTACGCCACCGACGTCGCCATGAAGGCCGCCGTGGACGGGGTTCAGGTGCTCGGCGGGGCGGGCTACATGAAGGACCACCCGCTTGAGCGGTTCATGAGAGACGCGAAGCAGTTGCAGATCATCGAGGGGACCAACCAGATTCAGCGCATGGTCATCGCCCAGAATATATTAAGTTTATAGTTTTCGTTCCCCATTACGGAGATTCGAGATGAATCAGATGATTGAAATCCTCAAACCCACCTCTTACGTCCGCGCGGGCGACCATCCCCTGGCGGAGCGGCCCGAAGACCTGGGGGGACTCCGAATCGGCTTCTTCCACAACAACAAGCCCAACGCCGACGTTCTGCTCGAGCGGATCGAGGAGCTTCTCGCCCGCGAAGACGAGACGCTGCGCCTCATCCGCTGGGGAAAGCCGAATCCCACCCTGCCCGAGGACCGGATTGAGGAATTCATCGAACAGGTGGACGTCGCCGTCTGCGCGGTGGGCGACTGAGGGAGCTGCACGTCATGGAGTATCCATGACTCGGTGGAGATGGAAAAAGCGGGCGTCCCGACGGCCACGTTCTGCTCCAGCGAATTCTCGGCCCTGGGCGCGAACGAGAGAACAGCACTCGGAATGCCCGGCCTCCCGATAGTCGTCGTGGCGCACCCGGTGGGCGGCATCCTGCCCGAGGAGGCGCGCGCCTTGGGCGATGGCGCGGTGGAGGAGGTGCGGCGCATTCTCACGAGCGACGCCGAAGCGCTCAGGACTGAATATCGGGAGCGCGAATACGTCCCGCCCCGCAAGACCGTGCGCCACAAGGCGCTCTTCGCATAGGCGGGGTCTACGACATGAACGACCACTCTCAGGAAAATGTTGCGTCCCAGAGCGAGCGCGTGAAGGTTCGCGACACGCCCGAGGCGATGGCGCGCCTCCTCGAAGCCCGGGGCTGGGGCGACGGCCTGCCCGTCGTTCCCCCCACGCCCGAGCGTGTCGCCAGGATGGTGGAGGGCGCAGGGCTCGCGTCTAATGCGGAAATCGGCCTCATGCCCCCTCGGCAGGGCGTCATCACGGTGGAAGCCCTCGCCGTGAACGCCGTGATGGCCGGCTGTCATCCTGCGTACATGCCCGTTCTGCTGACGGCGGCCCGCGCGGTGCTCGAGCCCGAGTTCTCATTGCACGCCATTCAGGCGACGACCCACCCGGTGGCGCCCCTTATCATCGTGAACGGCCCCATCGTCGAGGAAATCGGGCTGAACGCCGAGTATGGATGCTTCGCCCCCGGAAACCGCGCGAACGCGACCATCGGCCGCGCGATGCGGCTGATGCTTCTGAACGTGGGCGGCGCGAGCCCCGGCGTTCTGGACCGCGCCACGCAGGGCTCGCCCGCCAAATACGCGTTCTGCATCGCCGAGAACGAGGCGGCATCGCCCTGGGAGCCGCTGCACGTCGAGCGCGGATTTTCGCCCGATGAGAGCGCCGTGACGCTCGTTGGCTGCGAGGGACCCCACAACATCAA
>VXPH01000040.1 GCA_009839615.1 Nitrospinota bacterium | reverse complement strand
ATACACAAGGCCGAGCCATCTTGATCTGGGTATTTTCGGTAAAGTTGCTTCTGGTAGGGGCCTTTTCGTAGGCGTGGAGGCGAAAGTCGATGAAACATTCGGGCCGACGGTAAGCGAAAGATATCGGGATGCCCTGAAAACCCGGCAATCCAATCCAGGAACCAAGGCGCCTGATCGAGTAGAGCAGTTGCTCGCAGGGTATTTTTCGGAGTTTGATCCGCCGCAGGATTCCAGGTTTGCCGACATCCGCTATCAGTTGCTGACCGCAGCGGCGGGTACAGTTTCAGTGCAGAAAGACGTGGTGGTTCTCTATATCTTGGTTTTTAAGACTCACGCATACGATGAACAAAAAGGTGAGGAAAACTATCGTGATTATATGAAGTTTTTGGATTGCGCGGGCGGCGAGCCTTTAACGCAGACGAGGCAAGATGTTTTTGCGCATGAACTCACTTTAGATGGAAAGCGGCTGGTCTCCATTCACGAATATGTGAATTTTTCAATCTGATCGGCCAGGGAATTCCTCTCAGAAAACTCCCTCCCTGGTTTCGGCGAGCACCAGATCCACTACCCGGCGCAGGGCCTCCTCATCCGAATCTCCCTCCAGGCGGCGCAGGCGGTAGAGGTCGGCCTGGCGGTCCGCGCCGCTGCCCTGGCGGATGATGGCGAGCGTGTGGCGGATTTCGGCCTCGCACCCAAGCGCGCGGGCGTCGGGCGCGAGCGTCTCGACGAGGTCGCGCATGAAGTCGTCGATGTCCACCCGTGCGTTCTCGTACGTCGTATCGCCGAAGAAGGCGAGCGTTCCGTAGCGTTGGGCGACCCAGCGGTTCTCCGCGATGACCTCGGTGAGTGGCTCGGGCGGCAGCGCGCCCGCTTCGTCCTGGCGCATGAGCCACCGCAGCAGACAGACGTAGAGCGCCGCGATGGCGACGGCGTCCTCCATGCGCGGGCAGATGTCGCAGATGCGGAGCTCGATCGTCGGGAAGGCGTGGGCGGGGCGGATGTCCCACCAGATTTCGCTGCCGGTTTCGATGAACTTCATTCGCCGGTATTCGGAGATGATTTCATCAAACTCCGCCCGAGAGTACAGCGGCCCGGGCAAACTGGTGCGCGGGAGGTTGCCGATGAGATTCAGGCGGTAGGACTTGTAGCCCGTATCGTGCCCTCCGTTGAAGGGCGAGGAGGTGGAAAGCGCATGAATCGCGGGCAGGTAGCGGCGCATGGCCGTCATGACCCGGATGCGCGATTCGGGGTCGCCGAAGCCCGCGTGGACGTGCATCCCGCCGATGACCAGGCGGCGGATGCTCTCCTGGAACGTCATCGCGAAACGCTCGTAGCGTTCCATGGCCGTGACCGCCAGTTCCCGCCACTGCGCGAAGGGATGGGTGGAGGCGGCCATCACCGCGGCTCCGTGCGCCTCCGCCGCCTCGATGACGATACGCCTTGTTTCGCGCAGCGCCTCGCGCGCCTCGGTCACCGATTCGCACACCCGCGTGTTGGTCTCTATCTGGGAGCGAAGCAACTCCCGCGTGACCTTGTGGGGTTCGATGCGGGCCTCGCAGGCTTCGAAGATGGCCGGGTCGGGATCGGCGAGGAGGTCGCGCGATACGGGATCGACGAGAAAGAATTCCTCCTCGATCCCGAGAGTGATGCTCAAATCGTCTCGGTTGTCGGCGTCGTTCACCTTGTGCTCCCCGGGGCGGGGCACGCCGCCCCTTTTTCCGTGTACTTCCGTCAACGGACAGTGGTTTTGAATCGGACACTTCGAAAGCCAAGTGCATCGACTCTACCATTTCATTCCGGCTGAATCCAGATATGGAACGGATCGTCCGTCTAGGGCTGGTGGACTGCTCTCTCTCGCGTGCCGCCCAGGCTCGTGAGGGCGAAGGGCAGGGTGAGAAGTACTGCGACGACGCCCACTCCCACCAGGCCGAAGGCGTCCACGCAAAGGCCGATGAGGGGAGCGAGCACCATGGCGAGGATCGATTTGGCCTGCGTCTCCACAGAGAGTATCGTCGCGCCCGCCTCGGGCGTGCTATGCGCGTCGATGCGGCTGATGAGCACGGGACGCCAGAAGTTCTGCAGCACGGCTAGGGCGACGAACCCCGCGATGACCACCGACTCCCAGCCCGTCCAGAGCCCCCAGGCGAGTGCCGCGTAGATGAGGGCGGTGGCGCCCCAGAGCGATTTCGCGGCCGCTTCCTCCGAGCCCGTGGCGGCGACGAGGCGGTGCCCCCCGCGCGAGGCGAAGCTCGAGAGCAGGTGCAGGACGAAGTAGACCGCCCCCATCAGGATGGCCACGCGCTGGTTCTGCTGCCAGGTGGCGAGCAGGGCCAGACCGAGGGCGGCCTGCTGGATGACGGGCTGAATGTAGTCCTTCGCGACCTTGTAGGTGCCTTCGTAGCTCATGGATTCCGCCAGGATGCCGCGCAGCGGTTTGTCGGTGAACGCCATGCGCATGGAGTCTTTCAGGTGTCCCCACACGCTCGGGATTTTCGTATCCGCCGCGCGCGCGCCTTCGAGTTCATTGGGGTATCCCATGAAGTTCACGATGTTCAGCGTATAGGGGATGACGGCGAGCAGGAAGATGTCGCTGTAGCGCGCGCCGGTGAAGATGAACGCGCTCGCGATCACGACCGAGACGGCCGAGCCGATCTTCGACCACGAACGCGTAAAGCCGTAGACGCGGGTGCGTTCGCTCTCGCGGCCCTGAATCCTCAGCCACTCGAATATCATCGCCTTGTGCGTGCCCGTGCGGAACGAATCGCCGAGTGCGAAGGCGAACATGGCGAGGAAGAGCGCGGCGAAAGAAGCCGAAAGGCCGAATACGAGGAACGAGGCGATGTAGGCGAGGAACGAGAAGATCATCGAGCGCCTTCTGCCGTAGAGGTCGGCCACCGCGCCGCTCGGTATCTCGAAGATGTTGATGCACACCTCGCGGAAGCCGATGAGAATCCCGATCTGGAAGAAGGAGAGGTCTTTTTCCAGGAAGGCGAGGATGAGGAAAGGCTCGAAATAGGTCTGGTTCTTGAGGAAGCCGTACAGCGAGAACCTGAACATCATCATCGGCTTGCCCTCCTACCCTCAATTTCGCTCCTGCGCCTCTCTCGCGCAAGGGCAGGGGGACGAAAGGCGGCCGGCGCGCGCCCGTACACCATCCCCCACGGCGCGCATAGGCCATTGTAGCGGAAATTTTCACGCTTGCGGGATGTTTTTCGCGGCCCGGCGTGGGGTAGTGAGCCTCGACCTTCGAGATAGTTCGCCGTAGGGGCGACCCCCTGTGGTCGCCCTGGCCCCCGTGCCTGTCCTTACCAAGCGCAACAGCGGGGATAGCCATCCCCATGCGGGCGGGCACAGGGGCCCGCCCCTACGGAAACATGCGTCCCCCCACCATCACGTATTCTCTAACGGATGCGCCAGCCGATGAGCGCCGCGCCGATTACCATGCACGCCGTGCCGACGAGGATGGCGGGCGTGATGCGCTCCACGCTCCGGAGCAGGAAGTAGCTCATGATCAGGCTGAAGACGGGGGCCGTCGAGGTGAGGGGGGAGACGATGGAGAGGTCGCCGATGTTCAAGGCGGTGAAGTGCAGGAAAAACCCGAGCGCGTTCAACAGTCCACACACCCCGAAGATGTACCAGGCCTTGGGGCGGTCGAACTGGTTCGGCTTTTGATCCTTCGGGAACAGCGGGATGAAGGTGACCAGGAAGACGAATCCCGCCAGCGTCGTGAGGGTCGCGCCCATGACGGGCGCCTCGACGTGGGCGAAGGCGAGTTTCCGGAACAGGAACGAAAACGCGGCGGCGACGGCGCTGAAGAACGCCAGCCAGAGGTGTTTTCGCTTCCAGGAGGTGTCTTCGGGTTTCTTGTAGCTGAGCGCGACGCTGCCGAGGACGATGCAGAGCGTGCCCGCCAGGATGAGCGCGCCCGGCCGCTCGCCCAGAAAGGCGATGGCGAGCGAAGTGGAAAAAAGAGGCGTCAGCGAGACGAACGGCATGGCGCGCGCGACGCCCAGGTAGGAGATGCTCAAGTAGAGAAAAACGCGCGACATCGCAGGCCCGGTGAGGCCCGCCAGCGAGAAGAAGAAAAACGCTTGCAGGTTCCACCATTCGGGCTGCCAGTAGTACCAGGTGACGGCGAGCATCACGGGGAGGGAGGTGAACAGGCCGATGAAGACGCCCGTGAGGGCGTTTGCGTGCTCGCCGCCTTTGCGGATGCACACGCTGAAGGTGGCGAAGACCACGGCGGTGGACATGGCGTAGGATGCGGCAATGAGCTGGGGGTTCATCCGGTTCTCGGGGTTTAAGGCGTTCTCGGGACGTTGTTCGCGATAAATTCGTCGGCCCTCAATCTACAGGTTGGGCATGCGCTTGGGAAGCGGGGGGATTGATTCCCAATCTCTCATCACGAACCAGACCGCTGGCTCCTCGTTTCCACGGCTTTGACTTGCAGTGTGTGAATTCTGTATCTATATCGTATCGATACCCTATAAAACCTATGCTTCGGAGGTCAGCCATGAAGTCCAAGACTTTGGTTATCGCCGCTTTCGTCGTCATCCTGGGGCTGAGCGCCTTCGTCTCCCCGAGCCGGGCGGAAGCCGCATGCCGGGTCCGCATCGGCGATCTGAACTGGGACAGCGCCAACTTTCACGGCCAAGTGGCCGCCTTCATCCTGAAGCACGGCTACGGCTGCCGGGTGCGGCTCATCTACGGCGGCACGCTGCCGACCATGGCGGCGCACTACCAGGGCAAGAACGACCTGATCATGGAACTCTGGTACGACAGCACGAAGGATCAGTACGACCTCGCGGAGAAGCAGGGCAAGGTCAGGAAGCTGAGCGTCAACACGCCCGACAGCATACAGGGCTGGTTCATCCCGCGCTTCGTCCAGGAGGCGAACCCGGGCCTCAAGGCGGTCTACGACCTGGCGAAGTACAAACACCTCTTCAAGGACCCCGAAGAACCCTCCAGGGGCCGGTTCGTGAACTGCATCCCCGGATGGGCGTGCGAGGTCATCAACACGGTGAAGCTGCGCGCCTACGGGCTGGAGGAGCACTTCACCAACTTCCGACCCGGTTCGGGCGGCGCGCTCGCGGCGGCCATCAAGGGGGCGTACCTCAAGAAAAAGCCGGTCGTGGCCTATTACTGGGCGCCGACGCCGCTCCTGGGCCAACTCGATCTGGTCCAGCTCGAAGAGCCAAAATGGAACGAGGCCGACTGGGACGCGATGATGAAGCATGTGAACGCGCTCAAGAAGGGCGGGGTGGCGGCCATGGGGAATCCCGGAAAGGCCGTCGCCTACCGGACGATGGAGCTGCCCAAAACGGTCACGACGAAGTTCGCTGCGAAGCACCTGGAGATCGTCGCGTTCCTCGAAAAATACTCGCTCCCCTCCAAAGTCGTCTCGGAGGTGCTCTCCTATCTCGAAAAAAATGCCGGCGGCGACGCGAAGGTCACCGCGCTCCACTTTCTCAAAACCAACAAGGTCTGGAAAAGCTGGGTTCCGGCCGACGTCGCGCGCAAGGTGGAGGCTGCGCTCGAATCGACTTGAGCCCTTTCGATTGGGGACCAATTCCGACCAAGGAAGAGGAGAACTCGTAGGGACAACACCCTCCTCGGGGTCGTCCCACAGGTCGCGACCTGTCCCTACTGGTGTGACAAACCCTTACCCCTCGAGGTTGTTGAAAAAACCTCTGCTGCCGTGTTTCGGTGTTTGGATATTTCGCGCCCGATATGGGAAGGTATCGAGAATTCGGGCCGCAGGAACCGCGCTGGCGGATGCGGCCGATCCGCTCCCTGTATTTGGGCTTTTTCGGTTTTCAAACCATTGAAAGGGAAATCATGAAAAGAATTTTCGTGCCTCAGCCGATCCCGGAAGCCGCCGCCGCCAAGCTCGACACGCTGGGCGAGGTGACCACATATCCGCATGTCGACCGCATGATCCCGGAAGCCGAGCTGCTAGAAGCCGTGCGCGACAAGCACATACTGTTCGGCATCGGGGAGATCCCTTTCAACGAGCGGGTGTTCGAGGCGGCGAAAGAGCTGGAGTTCGTATCCGTCATGCACGGCTCAGCGAAGTTCATCGATTTTGAAGCGGCGACGCGCCGGGGCGTCCCGGTCTCGGGGCAAAAAAGCATGACCCAGAAAAATACCGCGGAATTCACGTTCGCTCTCCTGATGGCGACGGCGTGGCGGTTGCCCGAGGCGGACACATTCCTCAGGGAAGACCGCTGGCGGCAGAATCAGTCGATGGCCTTCCTGGGTACGCGCCTCTACGGCAAGACGCTCGGGATCGTCGGGATGGGCCGGATCGGGCAACTGGTGGCGCGCAAGGCCGTCGCCTGCGATATGCGTATTATCTACAACAAGCGCACCCCCCTGAGCCCGGCGGAGGAGTTTGTCCTCGGTGGCGCCGAATTCCGCACCCTGGACGATTTGTTTACCGAAGCGGATTTCATCTCGTTGACCCCGGCGCTCACCAAAGACACCGTGGGTCTCATCACCGAAGAGCTCATCTCCCTGATGAAGCCGAGCGCCATCCTGATCAACACGTCGCGCGGCCTCGTTCTGGACGAGGCGGCCCTGGAGAAAGCCTTGAGAGAAAAGCGGATTCGGGGCGCCGGGCTGGACGTCTATCAGACCGAGGTGCCCGAGCCCAATCCGGGGCCGATAGCGGGGCTGAAAGACCTGCCGAACGTCGTTCTCACCCCGCACATCGGCAGCGCGGGACGCGAGACGCGCGAGGAGATGGCCTTGCGGACGGTGATGAATATCGAGCGCTTCATCGCCGGAAAGCGGCCCTATGACGTCTTTAATCCCGAAGTGTACGGCGAGGCGGCCATTACGGACGAGGTAATCGGATAGCCGGCGGGACGGCTGTTTCACTTCCGGGCGGCCTTGCGCCTTGAAATGATTGCCTCTCCATCGTGTCTGAAGCCCCTGGATGGCGAATGGTTTATTCCACACACAATCGATCGCTTCTTCGTCTCGCCCAGGAAGGAGTGGTGTTCCCGCACCGCTTTGCGCAAAGGAGTTGCAGCCCCGCCCGCCGCCCAGTTTTCATGAACTTTCCATGAATTTGTAACGCGCGCGCCGCCGCGGGCCGCTATAATCCGTGCAGACAAGAAAATCGTTTCGATGCGGGCGCGGGGTTTCGCGCGCCGGTGTATACAGGCCTTATTTTTAAAACGTGGGGGATGAAAGATGCACGAGGAGCAGGTGCACGACGCGGCGGATGAGATATCGCCAGATGATTTCGACGATATCCACTATCCGCGTCCCGAGGCGACGGATTTCGAAAAACTGGTGGAGGGGATGATCTCCCGGCGCGGCTTCCTGGGCCGGGGGGCCGCCTTCGCCGCGACGGCGTTCGTGATGAGCGCAGGGGGCATCGACCCGCTCTCCGCCTTCGCGAACGCGAACCGCTTCGGCTTCGAGGCCGTGCCCGCCAATACTCTTGATACGATCACCGTGCCCAGGGGCTATCGCTGGCACGTCGTCGCCCGGTGGGGCGACCCCATGTGGACGAAGGGAGCCGAGTTCGACCACGCGACGCGCGGCACGGGCGCGAGCCAGGAACTCGCCTTCGGCGACAACAACGACGGCATGGCGCTCTTTCACGCCGGCGGCAGGAACGTCCTCGCCGTGAACAACGAGTACGTGAACGCCGGCATCATCCACGGCGGGAAGGGCGGCGGGAAGCCTGCGACCGCGGACGACGTGCGAAAGAACAAGGCCGCGCACGGGGTGTCAATCGTCGAGATAGCGCAGAAGAACGGCAAATGGGCCGTCGTCAAGGATTCACGCTACAACCGCAAGATCACCCCCGACACGCCGATGGAGATCACCGGCCCCGCCCGGGGGCACGCCCTCATGAAGACGGCCGCGGACCCCGAAGGCGCCCGCTCGCTCGGCACCTGGAACAACTGCGGGAACGGCGCGACGCCGTGGGGCACGTATCTCACGTGTGAGGAGAATTTTCACGGCTACTTCGCATCGAGCGACCCGAATCTGAAGGTCAGCCCTGAGTTCAGGCGCTACGGCGTGGGCGGCAGGGGTTGGGGGTATCGCTGGGAGATGACGGATGAGCGCTTCGACATCGCAAAGCACCCCAACGAGCCCAACCGAGCGGGCTACATCGTCGAGATCGACCCGCTCGACCCCGAATCCACGCCCAGGAAACGCACCGCGCTCGGGCGCTTCAAGCACGAGAACGCCGAGGTCGTCCTCGCCGCGAACGGGCAGGTGGTCGTCTACATGGGGGATGATGAGCGCGGCGAGTTCATCTACAGGTTCGTGAGCGCGGGCCGCTATGCAGAGGGCGGCGACAACACGAACCTGCTCGAAAACGGCAAGCTCTACGCGGCGAAGTTCGCGGAGGGCGGTCGTGGCGAGTGGGTGGAGCTTACGCCCGAATCCACCGGCATGGCCTCACAGGCGGAAATCTGCGTCAATACGCGGGTCGCGGCTTCCGCCGTCAAGGCCACCACGATGGACCGCGCCGAGTGGGTGGCGGCGAACCCGAAGAAGGCGGAGGTCTACTGCTGCCTCACCAATAACAAGAACAGGGGCGTCAAGCCCAACAAAGGCGGCGACCCCACGCCCGTCGGCGGGCCGAACCCGAGGGCGAACAACCGCTACGGTCAGATCGTCCGCTGGGCGCCGGATAAGGGCGATCATCTTGCAACCGCTTTCTCGTGGGACCTCTACGTGGTCGCGGGCAACCCCGCCGTCCACAAGGGACCCAATGCGGGATCTCCGAACGTGACGCCGGACAACATGTTCAACTCCCCCGACGGCCTCGCCTTCGACAGGAACGGCATGCTGTGGATACAGACCGACGGCAATTATGCGAACACCAAGGGCTTCGCGGGCCAGGGCAATAACCAGATGCTCGTGGGCGATCCGGTGACGGGCGAGATACGCCGCTTCATGGTGGGTCCCAGGCAGTGCGAGGTCACCGGCATCGAGTGGAGCGCGGACGGCAGGACCATGTTCGTCGGTATCCAGCACCCCGGCGAACGGGGCGGCGACAGCCATTTCCCGGGCGGCGGCGACACCACGCCGCGCTCGGCCGTGGTCGCCGTCACGCGCGATGATGGGGGCATCATCGGTTAGTTCTCGCCGCTTTACGAAACGACTAACGGAACGCGCCCATCATAATTGCCTCGCCCCTCGCGGGGTTGTTGAAAAAGCTCACAGAGGGAGCGTGCTGGATTTCACTCCCCCCTTGAGGGGGAGTCGAAGAGCTGAGGGCATAAGCCCGAAAGCGATTCGGTGGGGGGTATAACTCGGAATGGCAATAAACGCATATTACCCCCCACCACATCGGCCTTCGCACAAACCGCTCGGCCTCTGTGACTCCCCCTCAAGGGGGGAGTGAATTCTCCTCTCCCATCGGGCGGCACCATACTCAGAATCATGAAACCATGATTTTTTCAACAACCCCCTTGCGGGCGGGGCGTTTTTTTTCGCAAACTCTAGGCCCGAAAAAGAAGCGCTTAGTATCTTCGTTCTGTGGAACCAGCATCAAAGGAACGCACACGCAATGGAAAACGGAAAACAACCCATCGAATACGCCTGGTATCTGCCCTCGAACCAGCGGGGCGACGCCACCCGCCTCGGCACCGGCGAGGTGGAGATACCGCCCGAGATCGACTATCTCGTCCACGTGGCGAAGACGGCGGAGGCGAGCGGTCTCACGAACATGCTGATTCCGTGCAACACCTCGTGTTCGGACGGCTGGCTCCTGGCCTCGGCCATCGCCCGCGAAACCGACAGCATCAAATTCTGCGTCGCCATACGGCCCGGCCTCACCACGCCGACTTTCGCCGTGCAGCAGGCGAACACGCTCGATTTCATCTCGGGCGGGAGGTTGACGGTGAACGTCGTGCCCGGCGGCTCCTCGGTGGACGCGCGGCGTTACGGCGACTGGGCGGATCATGACGGACGCTATGAGCGGGCCGATGAGTTTCTGGACATCGTGCGCGCCTTCTGGGCGGACGGGGATGGCAGGGTGAACTACGAGGGCGCGCACTACCAGGTGGAAGACGGCTTCGTCTTCCCGGGACCGGCGCGGCCGGGAGGACCGCCGCTTTATTTCGGGGGGAGCTCGCCCGCGGCCAAGAAGGTCATCGCCAAGCACGCCGACGTTTTTCTCAAGTGGGGCGAACCCCCCTGGCAGATCGCCGAAGAATACGAGGAGGTGAAGCAGATGGCGCGCGAGGAGCATGGCCGCGAGTTAAGACTCGGCGTGCGCTTCCACATCCTCGTGCGCGAGGACGACGCGCAGGCCAAGGAAGAGGCCGAGGCCATCATCGCGGGAACGGCGTCCTATGGGGAAAGTTCCTCCGTCACCGGCCAGGTGGCCGGGCAGGTGGAATCGGTCTCCCAGCAGCGCATGAACGCCATGACGGCGGAGGGGAAGCTCTGGCACGGTCCGGCGCTGTTTTCGGGCATCAACCTCGTGCGACAGGGGGCGGGCACCATGCTCGTCGGCAGCCCCGAAGTGGTGGCCGACGCCATGCGCGAGTACATCGCAGTGGGCGCGACCACGTTCATCCTCTCCGGCTGGCCGCATGATGAAGAGGCCAGAAATTTCGGGAAATACCTTTTGCCGCTCTTGCCCGATGCGGTGTGAGGGTTTGTAGGGGTGGACCCCATGGGTGGCAGGGACTGTCCTTACAGGTTCAGAATCTCTGATGGTGAGAGATGAGAAAAATACTTCCTTTCAGGAGAACCCAAAATCCACTCCCCCCTTGAGGGGGAGTCGAAGAGGCCGAGCCCTTGGGCGAAGGCCGATTCGGTGGGGGGACATACCACAGAAGAAATCTCCCCCCACCAGTTCGCTTGCGGGCTTACGCCCTTAGCTCACTGACTCCCCCTCAAGGGGGGAGTGAAATCAAAAGCGTGTGCGCAACTCAAAATCGCTTCCAGAGGGTTTTTTAACAGGCCCGTATGCGACCCCTACAAAACCAAGATTGTTAATTTGAGATCGCCATTGTTGAATTGGTAGGGACAGGTCGCGACCTGTCCCTACGAGAATCGCAATCACTCCTTCTTCAGTCACGATTGACCTACCTCTCAATCAGAATATCCCCCGTAATCGAGGCCAGATCCTTACAACCCGCCAGCACCATGGATTTTTCGAGTTCGAACTGCATGAGCTCCAGCATCTCGGCGACGCCGGCGGGGCCGCCCGCGAACAGGCCGAGAACGAGGCCCCTTCCAGAGGTCACGCCCTTCGCGCCTCGGGCCAGGAGTTTCAGCACGTCGTCCCCGCGCCTGACGCCGCTTTCGGCCAGCACCAGCACGTCGTCTCTCACGGCGTCCACCACCTCGGGCAGGATTTCCATGGGATGGCCCCATGAAGGCCCGTGCGCGCCCCCGTGCGTGGTGACGATGATGGCCGCGGCCCCTGCGTCCCGCGCGATGCGCGCGGTATCGGCCGAACCCACCGCCTTGAAGACGAAGGGAAGGCCCGTAGCCTTCACGTAGCCCTCGAGCGCGTCCGCCCTCTGGGGTTCGCATTCGGGGTTGTAGAAGCCGGACTCGAAATCCATGCCCACGGCGAAAGCGCCGGTGTCTTCGGCGAGTTTGAGCGAGTTGAGCGTGCGCTTTTTGTCCCGCCAGGGTTTCACGATGCGGATGGAGGAGGGGTAGGCGGCGGCGGCTTCGCGCCAGACGTCGTCCGTGCAGTCGCCTATCCAGTACTGCGCCCCGAAGCGGGCCGCGCCCTCTGCGACCTGCAAAAAACCGTCCGCCCAGTGGGCCGCCAGCGTGTTCGCGCTCATCGAACCCGTCATGATGGGGGTTTTTAGCTTCTTGCCGAGAAAATCGAACCCGGTGTCCGCTGTATCGGTGAGCATCAGGCGCATTTTCAAGCCGAAGCGCTCAAACCCGGCCAGCGCCGTCTCGGTTCCGGGCAGGTCGGGCCCCAGGATGTCGTATGGGTTGCCCGCGCCCGATTTCTCCACGTTCTCCCGCGCCCGCTCGTAGATCTCCTGATACGCCGCCTCGGTCATTTGTTCATGCTCCTTTTTCGCTTGAAGTTTGCTTGTTCCATGCAATTCCCGGTATCTCGCGCCTGTCTGCCGCCTTCACAGGCGTTTGGCGGATTCGCCCCCCTGGGCTATCATTTCGCCCAAAGACGCGCAAGACGAACAATATCGCCACCTGGACATCCTTTGGAGGACATCGCCATGATGATGGTCATTCTACACTATCCCGCCGTCGCGCCCACGCTCGAAGAGGTCCGCGCCGACAAGGAAGAGGCCGCCGCCTTTTTCGAGAACGAGGTGCCGGGCCTCATCGACAAGACCTGGGGCATGAACGAGGAGACGGGCCGCATGGCTTCCGTCTACCACTTCGAGGACAAGGCCACCGCCGACGCCTGGTTCAACTCCGAGAAGCAGCGCAGCTTCCGCCGGGCGAACAACGCGAGCCTCGAATACTTCGACGTGGCCGCGATCGCCTATACGAAGCCATTGAGGGAAGAGGCCACGGCGTAGTTTCGCAGGGGCGTGCATGGGGTAGGGACAGGTCGCGACCTGTCCCTACGGGAGAATTGCGACTTGTAGGGGCGGACCAAAGTGTCCGCCCTGTTTGTTGGGGGCGACGATAATCCCTGAGTATTTTAAGGCGGGTAGAGGACAACCCACGGTTGTTGTCCCTTTTTATAGACTGAAACTTCAGGACAGGTCGCGACCTGTCCCTACATAAGCGCAAACCCTTGTTCATTCCATCAGACGAGAGTGACCTGAAAAGTCGTCATTCCGACTTTCACTGCAATGACGATCTAAAGGCAGGGCGGACACACGGGTCCGCCCTGCTACAAAATCACAAACCCTTGCTCATCCGCTACACCCGCTTCGAAGCCCTCGCGGCGTGTGCGCGGAGCACGCGGTTCATTTCGGTCTGGTATCCCCGTCCGTTCGGGGCGTTCGCCCGGAACCACGCCACCACGTCGGCGTCGAGCCTGAGCGTGATCTGCTTCTTCACGGGCCGGTAGAGGAGGCCGCGCCTTGCATCCGCCCAATCCAGAATTTCCGGGATGTCGCTCGTGTCTATTTCCTCCTCGCGCAGGGAGGCGAGCGCCTCGATTTCCGCCTTCTGCTCCCTGGTGAGTTCGTTAGAAGTTTCCTTCTTCATAGGCTCTCCTTTCGCGCGCCGTGGCTTTTCTGGCGCTGATGATGCGGCCCGTCTCGAAGCCGGTTTCGTTCTGCGCCTGCGGCCATGTGTGCGCCACGATGACGACTACGCCCCCGATCATCCAGGTGGCGCGCCATCTTTCTTCGTTTGGGTTCGGGTCCGGGCGGTGGGCCATCAACGGGTCGTCGAACACGAGCCTCGCCGTCTCGAAGCCGAGGTCATGCTTGCGCCTGTTCACGCGATTCTTGTCCTCATCCCATTCTCAGCGCAACAACCCGGCTCTTTTATAACTATGATAATGTAGTTATAAAAAAGTATTTCGTCAAGCGGGCGATTTTCAGAATGAATTTGTAGGGGCGGACCCGTGTGTCCGCCCCTGCGATTTCAATTTAATTGTAGTTGCTCTGTAGGGACAACCCTCCGTGGTTGTCCTTTTTTTTGCGACAAATCAGGACAGGCACGGAGGCCTGTCCCTACGAACACCCGGCTTTGTTCCCGCGATAGAACCACCCGGAGCCGTCGTCCGTGAGACCCCGTCCTCAATAACCCAGAACGCTGTAGTCGCCGTCCAGGATCAGGCGGACCGAGACGTACAGCCCCAGCAGGGGGCACAGTATCCAGGGGGAATTCATCGCAAGAATGTAGATATACATCTCGCCCCGGCTGATCCGGGCTTGCCGGTCGGCCACGAAGAAGCTGACCAGGTAGACCGACGTCATGTACGTCAACTGCCAGAACAGCATCACCCCGATGATGCCCGAGGCGAGGGCGGGCAATATATCGAACGTATAGGCGGCGTAGAGGATGAGCGTCGGGAGCGGCGTGGCAAAGCCGTTCGCGATATCCACGTTGAAGCCGTAAGTGCGCCGGTCCGCGTAGGAGTCATCGAACTGTGCGTACGTCGCCCAGACGTCCGCCCACAGCGTCGGCGACAGTGTCTTCGTGAGCGGAACTCTCGTGAGGAGGAATTCCAGGGCCGGCGTTTTTCCCGTCTCGTCCCGGCGCTCGCGCCAGTATCCGGCGCGCGTCTCGATGTAGTCACGCTTTAAGAACAGGCACGCCTCCCAATAGCAGATCAGCAGATTTGTTGAGAAGAACAGGCTCAAAACGGCATGAATGACGTCAAAATCCCCGCGAACATAGCAGCGACCACCGACCCCGGCCGATGCCAGGAGCGCGACGACCAGCACGGCGAACAGCCCCGCCGGCATCGAGAGCCGGGTCAGGCGCGCGTCGCGTTCGGGATGCGCTCGATCGGTCCGGTGTTCGGGCATGTATCCTGATCCTCGCAGATGGTCCGGCGTCGGGGCTCCCCGCATTGTAATGGATCAAGGCCGCTCCGCAATCCGGGACGAATCGTTGCGGCGAGTCGAGACATCATCGCAGGCGAGTTGTTATGGAGCGGGTTTTGGGGGGAAGGCACACGAGAATCCGGCGCGGACCGGAATCCAGAACCGATGAGTTGGCAATTAGCGAGTCGTCTTCACAAAGATTGAGAGATGCAGTTCACTCCCCCCTTGAGGGGGAGTCGGTGAGCTAAGGGCGTAAGCCCGCAAGCGAACCGGTGGGGGGAGTTTTTTGTGATGTGTCCCCCCACCGAATCGGCCTTCGTCCAAAGGACTCGGCCTCTTCGACTCCCCCTCA
>VXPH01000106.1 GCA_009839615.1 Nitrospinota bacterium | reverse complement strand
AATTTTTCCGGCAGCTATCACTAAACTGGGGCCTGCGCCGAGCGCGCACTGGAACAAGCCGACGCGCTTTTCAGGGATCGCGGTGCGAGACTCACGCCGCTCAGGAGGCGGGTGCTGGAAATCATCTGGGAGAGCCACGCGCCCCTGGGCGCCTATGATGTACTTGAGCGCATGAACGCGGAAGGCGGGCGAAACGCTCCGCCCACCGTCTACCGGGCGCTGGATTTTCTCCTGAAGCACGGCCTCATCCACCGCATCGAGAGTCAAAAGGCGTTCGTGGGCTGCGCCATGTCGGCGGAGGCTCACCATGCCCTGTTCTTCATCTGCCGCGATTGTGGACACGTGTCCGAGACGCACAGCGAGGCGATCGGCGCGGCCATCGAGGCGAGCGCCACCCAGGCCGGTTTCCTGGTGGAGACGCCCGTCATGGAAATCAGCGGCAGGTGCCAGGAGTGTCATGACGATGAATGAAGCGCGGCGCTCTCTCATCACCGCCGCGAACCTCCATCTCCGAATCGGCGAGACGACGATACTCCATGACGTCGGTCTCGACATTTCGGCGGGCGAAATCCTCACCCTCATCGGGCCGAACGGCGCGGGCAAGACCACGCTCGTCCGCGTGCTGCTCGGCCTGCTCAAGCCCGATTCGGGAGAAATCCGCCGGAAAGAGGGACTCTCGGTCGGCTACCTGCCCCAGTCCTTCGAGGTGGACCACTCGCTTCCGCTGACCGTACGCCGATTGCTGCGCCTCACGCAGAAGCCTTCGCCCGGGGAGATGGAGGAAAGCCTCGAGGAAGTCGGCGCCGGAGACCTGCTGGATCACCCCGTCCAGAGCCTCTCCGGCGGAGAGCGCCAGCGCGTCCTGCTCGCCCGCGCCCTGCTGCGCGACCCCGAACTACTCGTTCTCGACGAGCCCATCCAGAACGTGGACGTCAACGGGCAGAGCGAACTCTACCGCCTGATCGCGAAGATCAGGGACGTGCGGGGCTGCGGCGTCATCCTGATCTCGCACGACCTCCACCTCGTGATGGCGTTCACCGATCAGGTGGTGTGCCTCAACAGGCACATCTGCTGCACGGGGCATCCCGAAGCCGTGAGCAAAAACCCCGAATACCTCGCCCTGTTCGGCAAGCATGCGGCCGAGAGCCTGGCCGTATACACCCACAAGCACGACCACGTTCACGGGCCGGAAGGGGAGATTCTCCCCAGCGAGCCCGAAGAAGCCCGCCACCATCACGGAGGCGCCTGATGGAGGATTTCATGCTCCGGGGACTCATGGGCGGGGTGGGCGTCGCCCTGGTCACGGGCCCGGTGGGTTGTTTCATCGTCTGGCGCAAGATGGCCTACTTTGGAAACTCCATGGCCCACACGGCGCTCCTCGGCGTGGCGATAGGCTTCGCCTTCGGAATCGACCTGAGACTCGGCATCCTCATCTCCTGCATGAGCCTCACGATCATCCTGGTCTTGCTGCAGAGCCGGAAAACACTCTCCACCGACACGCTGCTGGGCATCCTGGCCCACATGGCGCTTGCGGTGGGCTTCATCGCCGTCAGCTTGATGGAGACGTTCCGGGTGGACCTGATGGGCTATCTCTTCGGGGACATCCTAGCGATCGGGACGCTTGATTTGTGGTGGATATATCTCGGCGGCGCGGCGGCGCTGGGCGTGCTCGCGTGGCTGTGGCGGGGGCTTCTGGCCCTCACGGTGAACGAGGAGCTGGCGAGCGCCGAAGGGGTCCCGACCTTCGCCGTGAAACTCGTCTTCATGCTCCTGATCGCCTTCATCATCGCCGTCGCCATGAAGCTGATCGGGATACTGCTCATCATCTCGATGCTCATCATACCGCCCGCGGCGGCGCGGCGGTTCTCCAAAACGCCCGAGCAGATGGCGGCGCTCGCCGCCCTGGCGGGGATCGTCTCGGTAGGAGCGGGTCTTTGGGCGTCTTTGGAGTGGAACGCGCCCGCGGGAGCGTGCATCGTCGTGGCGGCTTCGGCGCTGTTCCTCTTCAGCTACGCATGGGAGATGATCGCGGGCAGGGGGTGAGCCTGGCAGAAAACCCCGCGTTCGAAACGAGGCGCAGGGACAGGCCTCCGTGCCTGTCCCTGCGGTCGCCGCTCGCGGGGAATGTGCAGGGGCCGCTGATCGGAATCGACCCACCGCGCGGCATCGGACTTCGCAGTACACTTGACTCCCTCATCCTGAGCAAGCGCCCCCAACCCTCATCCTGAGTAGGCGCGTAAGCGCCGTATCGAAGGATATCTCTCCGGCGGGCGCGAATTTCGGCCCTTCGATACGCGGCTTCGCCGCTACTCAGGGTGAGGCAAAGAGGCGGGCTGCGCAGGACGAGAAGGGGGATTGCGCCGCTTGGGAGTGTTGAAAAAATCCCTCGATGCAGGAAAACCACCGTCATTCCGGCGAAAGCCGGAATCCATTTTGATTTTTCACCGGCCCGAGCGGCCGCGGCTTCGTTGCCGTGCGACGCCGAAACGCGGTATCCGCGTGGAGGGAATGACGGCGCGTGGCCGGTTCCATCGGCGGATGAAAATGGATTCCGGCTTTCGCCGGAATGACGAACAAAGCCACATCGCTTCTTGTAGTAGGCCGTTCTTGTGAGCGGCCCGTCCCGCCCTCCGTGGCCGTCCTTCCCGTGGACGGGCGCGGGGGCCTTGCCGACGGAATCATTCCCCCCGCACAGCGCGCCCGGCAACCACCTCCCTCCCGGGTCGAGGGATTCATCGGACCCGCAATTCCCCGCAATTGCGGTGGGTGGACGGGCAAAGGTTCCGGGTATGATGGCGGCCCGGCCCGGCGCGTTCGGAGATATGGAATTTCGATAAAATTCGATAAATATCGATAAATTGACGGGGTTTTTCGATAAATTATTGAGGGTAAAATCGGCGGGAACGGCTTCACGCGCGGGACGCACCATATCGCATCCCGGCGGCCTCACAAGCATCGCAAATACGGGCAAATGCCTGCCGCCGAGGCAAGAAAAAAGATTAGATAGTTATCTTTACTATATTGTATTCATATCAGTTAGACGTTTTTTGAGGGCAGGCAGAAAACCGCCGGTCCCGATGATCTCTCGCAGGACATCGGGCAGCGGCTCCGATTCGCAGCGCGCGCCGCGGCTCAGGTTCTCGACCTCTCCGGTTTTGAAATTTACGCGCAGTTCATCCCCGTCCTCAACAAACGCCCCTATGTCGTTGAAAAACGGGAGGGTAGGCAATCCCGCCGCGACGATCATCCGGTAGGTGAAATGGGGGACGCTCTCCGCGATCAAGCCTAGCCCCAGGCCCGCCATGCCCAGCAGGCCGTATATGTGCGGGTTCCCCTGGCCGAACCGCTTTCCCGCCACCACGATGTCGCCCGGTTTCGCGCGCTCGGGAAAATCGGGGATCAGGTTCGTGAAGACGTGTTTTTTCAAGTAGTTAGGGTCCGATACGCGCACGCCCTCAACGAAGACTTTGGCGAATTCGAGGATGTCGTCATCCAGAGAGAGGTTGTCCCCGAATTTCCAGCAACGCCCCCGCATCGTCCAGTTCAAGACGCGCTCCTCATGCCAGGAAATCCCTGGGGTCTGCGATCGCGCCCCGCACGGCGGAAGCCGCCACCGTGGCCGCACTGGCGAGATAGATCCGCGCCTCCCGGCTCCCCATCCTCCCCACGTCGTTTCGCGTCACGGTGGCGATGCAGGTTTCCCCGTCCGCCAGGGGGCCTCCCCTGCCGATGGCGCAGGGGCCGCATCCGGGCGGGCCCACCATGGCGCCCGCCTCGCAGAAAACGTCCATCAATCCATCCTCGACGCAGCGGGCGAGCACCTCCCGGCTGCCGGGCGTGACGATCATCCTGACGCCCGGGGCGAGTTTTTTTCCGCGCAGAATCTCCGCCGCCTCGGCCATGTCCTCATACTGATCCGCCGCGCATGACCCCAGATACGCCGCGTGGACCGGCACGCCGATGGCCTCACCGAGCGGGACCACGTTCTCGGGTCTCGGCGGGAGCGCGACGGTGGGTTCCATCTCGGAGAGGTCGAACTCGTAAGTTTCTGTAAATACAGCGTCAGGGTCGCTCTGCATTGCTTCAAAACCGTCGAGGTTTCTCTCGCGCATCCACCCCGCCACGGCGTCATCGGCGGGAACGATGGCGCTTTTCGCCCCGATCTCTATCGGCAGGTTGCAGAGTTTCACCCGCGCGTCGACGCCGAGGTGGGCGAGCGCATCCCCGGCGTACTCGAAGACGCGGTAATCGGCGGCGTCCGGGCCGGTCTCGTGGATGATGCGGGCGGCGGCGTCGCGGATTCCCACACCCGGCGGGAGTTTTCCTCTTAAATTGACTCGAATCGTTTCGGGCGTCTTGAGCCAATGGCTGCCGGTGGCGAGCACGGCGGGGAACTCGAAGACGAGCGCGAGGCCGAGACAACCCACCGCGCCGTAGTTCGTGACGTGAATGTCATACGCCAAAACGCATTCACCGGGTTTTACGATGCCGATTTCCATCGGAAAGACATGACCCTGCCCGCGGCCTGGCCCGAAGAAATGCTTCACGCCCCAGCGTTTCACAATCTCTCTTATTTGCTTGGCGCGATTCGCGACGGCGACGGTCTGGGGGATCGTGTCGTGATCGAAGCACACGAACACCCGCTCGGGGTCCCAGGGGCGTTCCACGCCGAGTTCGGTGAGCTGGCGGTCGGCTTCCACGACGTAGAGGTCGTGGATCGTCGCCAGATCGGCCTCCGGGTAGACGATCTCTCCTGCGGCCAACTTGTCCCGGCCCGAGGCTCTGGCCATGATTTTTTCCGTCAGGGTCATGCCCATGGCGAATCCTGTCTATGATGGAGAGAGGCGAGCCTAGCACCGGCCTTGAACGCGGACAAGCGTGAATCATTCCGCCTCGCCACGCAAACAGAGAAGGAATTTGTTACAATGAATTTTTGATGATGGCAGATAAATATGATGCTCAACTGAAAGATACGCATTTTCAGCTTGGAGGAAAAAGCATGGGTTACGCAGAAGTTCACGGCCGCTCCCTCTCGGAGGCGGAAGCGTTCTGGGCGGAGGCGGCGGAGGATATCCACTGGTACAAGAAGTGGGACAAGGTGCTTGACGACTCGAACCCGCCCTTTTACCGATGGTTCACGGGAGGCGAGGTCAACACCTGCTATAACGTGGTCGACCGGCACGTCGAGGAAGGGCGGGGGGATCAACTCGCGCTGATATACGACACGCCCATCACGGGGGCGCCCACCCAGAAGATTACCTACAGGGAATTGCAGCACAAGGTGGCGCATTTCGCCGGCGCTCTCAAGGCTCAGGGTGTGGAGAAGGGCGACCGCGTCATCATCTACATGCCGATGGTGCCCGAAGCCGCCATCGGCATGCTGGCCTGCGCGCGCATCGGCGCGGTGCACTCGGTCGTTTTCGGCGGCTTCGCGCCGAACGAACTGGCCACCCGAATCGAGGACGCGAAACCGAAACTCATGATATCCGCCTCTTGCGGAGTCGAGCCCTCGGGCGTCATCGCCTACAAGCCCCTGCTCGATCAGGCGATCGACATATCCAGCGTGAAGCCGGAAAAGTGCATCATCCTGCAGCGCCCCCAGGTCGAGGCGGAACTCATCGAGGGCCGCGACGTCGAGTGGAGTGAGTCGCTCGAAGGCGTAGAACCGGCGGACTGCGTGCCCCTCGCCGCGACGGACCCGCTGTATATCCTCTATACCTCGGGCACGACGGGCGAGCCCAAGGGCGTGGTGCGGGACAACGGCGGCCATCTGGTGGCGCTCAAGTGGTCGATGCAAAACGTGTACGACGTGTCGCCGGGTGAAGTGTTCTGGGCCGCGTCCGACGTCGGCTGGGTGGTGGGACACTCCTATATCGTGTACGCGCCGCTGGTTCACGGCTGCACCACCATCCTCTTCGAGGGCAAGCCCGTGGGTACGCCCGATGCGGGCGTTTTCTGGCGCATCATCTCCGAGCACGGGGTGGAGGTCTTCTTTACCGCGCCCACGGCGTTCCGCGCCATCAAACGAGACGATCCGGACGCCGAACTCATGAAAAAATACGACCTCAGCCGTTTCCGCATTCTATTCCTGGCCGGAGAGCGATCCGATCCGGACACGATCCAGTGGGCGGAAGAGCACCTGAAGGTTCCCGTCATCGACCACTACTGGCAGACGGAGACCGGCTGGCCGATGCTGGCGAATCCCATGGGTATCGAGCACATGCCCGTCAAGTACGGCTCTCCTTCGAAGCCAGTGCCCGGCTACGAGTTCAAGGTGCTCGACAGCGAATGCCGCGAACTCGGCGCGGGCGAGATGGGCGCGCTGTGCGTCAAGCTACCCCTGCCGCCCGGGTGTCTGCCCACGCTGTGGAACGCGGACGAGCGCTACGTCGACTCCTACCTGAGCGAATACCCGGGCTTCTACAAGACGGGCGATGCCGGATACATGGACGAGGAGGACTACGTCTATGTGATGTCGAGGACGGACGATATCATCAACGTGGCGGGCCACAGGCTCTCCACGGGCGGTATGGAAGAGGTTTTATCGGCCCATCCCGACGTGGCCGAGTGCGCCGTCATCGGCGTGAAGGATCAACTCAAGGGCCAGCTCCCGCTCGGTTTCCTGGTGCTCAAGGCGGGCGTCGAAAAAGGAAACGAGGAAATCGTCGGCGAGGTGGTGCAACTCGTTCGCCAGCAAATCGGCGCGGTGGCCTCGTTCCGCCAGGCGACGGTGGTGAAGCGCCTGCCCAAGACGCGCTCGGGCAAGATTCTGCGGGGGACGATGGCGTCCATCGCCGATGGCGAGGAATACAGGATGCCGGCCACTATCGACGACCCGGCCATCCTGCCCGAGATCACCGAAGCACTCGCCGGGCTGGGCTATCCCCCCGCTTAGGCAAAGAGGGGAGGTTTCCCCGCCGCCGGCTCTGAGAGTCGTCGCGATTATAGGGTCTTTCCGCCAGATGAGCCGTTTCCCGTCTATGTGTGAGGCTGGCCGAACGAACCGTGGATGATTCTCCGGTTCTTGCGATCAAGATGAGCGGAGTGCGGGTCTGATTTCCGCTTTGGCGGCTGCTTTGCATGGCGTCGCTGCTCGCATCGCTCTTTTATGGGGTAGTCTTGCTCAAATCCTTGGACCCGAACCTCCTGTCGTTCATCGCGGCGTTTTTCGTCGCCATCTCCCAGGTATTCTATCGAAAGGCGCTGATCCACATCGGGCCCGGCATTGCGGCCATCGCGATGAACGCCCTCACCGCGATGCTGGCTATCATGCTCTACATCGCCTGGGACGAGAGAGTTTCATGGCGGATGGAAGGCGTCATGTGGTACATGCTCATCGGCCTGTTCGGGAGTTCTGTCGGGCGATACATGATTTTCGGGTCGATGCGCCTGATCGGTCTGGCCCGGACGCAGATCATGGTGCAATCGATCCTGGTCTGGTCGGCGCTCGTGGGCGTGTTCATACTGGGCGAGCGCTTCTCGGCGGGCGTGGCCGTCGGCACTTTTGCCATCATGATCGGGGCTGTTCTTCTCGTCTACAAGCGAGAGTCATCTAGAAGAGAACCGGGCGAGAAGGACGTGGCGCTGGTTTATTTTCTCGTACCGGTTATCGCTTCTTTCTTGTTTTCCTTGACGTTCGTTTTCAGAAAATACGCCATCCTCGTGATGCCGTCCGAATCTCTGGGGATCGCGATCTCCACCACCACGGCGATGTCCCTGCTCCTTCTGGCCATGCCGTTCACGAAAGAAGAAGGAGGGATGAAAGGCTGGAGCCTCAGGGGAGTGGTGACGATAGCCTGCGGGGTCGTCGCGAATACGATAGCCGCCCTTTGCTTCTGGACGGCGTTCAGGGAGGGAGAGGTGGTGCAGGTGATACCCATCAACCGCCTTTCCGTGTTGTGGGTGATCGTTTTCTCGTGGCTGTTCCTGAAGAAACAAGAGAGTGTCACGTTGCGAATTGTGATAGGCGGCGTCTTGTCCGTAATCGGAGCGTTCGCGATTGCTTGGGGGAAATGAGGAAAAATTCACGCGACCCGGTGCGTCCGCCTCTATTCCTCCACCCATTTCGAGGCGAGGGGCGTCCCTCCTCCCAGGACGATGCCAGCGTCCGAATCCACCCAGTCGGCGTAGAAAAGCAGCGCAGCCTCATAGCTCCCCGAGCGCGTATTGCTCGTGCGCGTGTGGGTGATGACCAGATGCGCCAGTTCCGTGGCCTTGGGCAATTGTTTCTCCCAGATTTTGTGCGCCCCGTAGACGGCGTGCTGTATCTTTTCGCCGAACTCGGTGATTTTCCCGGGCGGTACGCTGGTGCCTGTGGGAGGGCCGCCGGGGTCGGGCGCGGATTCGAGCGGTTTCGAGATGTCGTGCAGGATGCACGAGGCGATGAGCAGGTCGCGGTCGACCTGGATCCCGTGGAGTCTTTTTGCGATATCGGCCATGGCGAGCGCCATCTGGGTTACGCCCTGAACGTGGCCGATGAGCGTCATGTGCTTTTCGTCTTTCAGGTTTTTGGGAATGTCCTCGAAGCGCTCCCAGGCGGTCTCCGCAGCCAGATCGAGCCAGATGTCGACCACGCCGTCGCGCAGAGCGAGGTCTTCGATCTGCTCCAGTTCGGGGAAAAGCGCTCGAATCTCCTCCGCGTTCGTCTGAATCGCCATGTTCTTTACTCCGCGCGGTCTTTCTTAAGCATCCGGGACTTCCAGGCCGACCAGAGGCCCGAACTGCTGGCCGCCGTAGCAGTCGCCGTCTTCCAGGTCGCAGGAGAACACGGGACGGGGAATGGATATCTTGATCGCGCGCGCGGCGTCGTGGTGGACGAGCAGCACATTTTCCTCCACCAGGTTATAGAGGCGGCAGAACACCTCCTTGGTGAGGACGTTCGATTCCACCACGCGCCGGTAGGTCTCTTCCTCGTCGAACATGACGTCGAAGGTGAGGTTGAAGGGTCCTGCGTTTTTCGAGCGGATGAGTTTAGCGAGTTCACCGAGCGTGGCCATCAGTTCGCCACCTCCATCATCTCGCTCGGGAACATCTCGTAGGGGTCGTCCGGGTAGACGACGTGGTTCAGGTTGAACCGGTATACGGGGCCTTTTTCGAGTTCCGCTGGCGTGAAGGGAAACGCCAGCGTCGATATGAGGCCGCCCCACTCGGGGATGGGGTAGTGAAGCGCGAAATGGGCGAGCGTGGCCGCCATCGTGTTGGCTGACACCTGATCCTCCGCCGTCACCTCGAAAAGCACGCCCACCTCGTGCGGAATCCGGCCCGCTTCGGGTTCGAGCGTCCCCATCACGGCGTCGCGCCCGAACACGCGGATGGTGAGCTGATAGGCGGGCGGCGTCGCGCGGTCGGGGAAGATTTCCTGAACGCGCGTCTCGAAACCCTCTCTGATGCCGTCGAGCCAGGAATCGAGTTGCTTGAGGATCATGGGGTCGCGCACCCCACCGATGATCACCGACTGGTAGCCGACGAGTTCGGCCCCCTCGAGTTTGATGGAATACCGCTCCGCCGTGTGGAATTCGGAACCCACAACGCGCACGGCGCGCTCGCTCTCCGCCGAGTAGGCCGAGCGGCTCGTGTCGAGGACGCCCGCGGGCTCGGTGATGCGATAAGGGTCGGTGTTTTCATAAAGGGTGTGGGAAGCCACGCTCTGCGGGGTGCAGTACATCTGCGGGTTGAGCGGTTCGACCACGAAATGATCGTCGCGGATCCAGGCGAAACAGCCGTCCGGCCGCGCCCGGTGCACGGCGCAGGCCGCGCCGCATTCGAGTATTTTGGCCGCATGCCAGGCGAGGCCCCGGTCCGCGCCCATCCGCACAGGATGGCAGGCGAAGACCGAGGTGTCCGATGCCCTGCCGGTCAGTACCACGTCCGCTCCCTCGTCGAGCGCCCGCGCGATGGGTTCATCCCCCATCATGCCCACGACGTGTGCGCTGTTTTCGATGATTTCCTCATCGAGCGGGGGCGCCGGGTCGAGTGCCCGGATGCGGCCCTCCTTGTATCTTTTCTTGAGATACGCCTTGTCCTGTTCGCCGCGAACCAGGGCGAGGTTGAAGCTCAGGCCCTCCTCGCGGGCGATTTCCAGACAAATGTCGCGCATCCACTTGAGGCCCGCGTCGCCGCCCGCCGTGCCGCATGAACCCACGATGACGGGAACGCCCAGGCTCTCGCGCCCCTGGAGCATGAGTTTCAAGTCGCGCTTGGTCGCCGAGCGCGAGAAGTTCGGTTTTCCCGCGCCGAGAAAGGCCGGTCCGTTGTCCGTCGAGCCCCCGTCGCAGGCGATGACGTGGGGCTTCATGGACAACCCGCGCTCGAACGAGCTTTCGGGAAAACCCGAGCCGATGACGCCGCAGGGAGAAAGTACGCGCGCTTCCAAAGTTCGTCACTCCATTCTGGTGAGATTCATACGCATCCTGATCCTGAAGACACGTCCCAAGGCGGCCTCGATGCCGGATGCAGTCATGTCGAAATAGCGAGTGCGCATCCTACACCGATTTTCTTGAGAGAGAAAGACAGAAGACGTATCCGGCGTCCGGCGCTATTCCCCGTTCAATTTTCTGTGCACCGCGAGGAGAGCGGCCAGATTGCTCGTCATCACGGGCAGACCGGGGTAGCGGGCCTCAATCTCGGGCAGCGCGTCTACGGCGGGCAGGTTCGTGCAGGATATGAAAAGACAGTCCGCTTTTTTGAGATTCTCGTGAGAGAGTTTCTCCTCCGCGAATCCAAGGATTTTATCCGCCCGCGTGTTGCCGATCTCGATGTTGTCCGTGATTCCCATGCCGTCTATCGAGAGGACCTCCATGCCGTCTTCCTCTAAAGATGCGCGTATGGGCCCGTTCAGCTCATCGACGTAAGGGGTGAGCACCGCGAGTCTCTTCGCGTTCATTTCGGCGAATTCACGCGCGAGCGACGAGAGAATGGTGGCCGTCTCCGCACCCGTCTGCTCCTCGATTTGCGCTTTTATCTTCTTGTCGTGCGCCTGTCCGAAGAGCGCGCCGCCCGACGTGCAGCCGAAGACGCAGAAATGCGGCTCCACCGTCTTGAGCATCCGGTTCGCCTCGGGCAGGGATTCTTCGAGCATGCGGATCTCGGCCTTTTTCGTCGTCTCGTCCAGGAACATGCGGGAGGTGGCGACGTGGACTTCCTCGGGCAGGTTCTTGTGGAAATCCCGCTCCATCGTGGCGTTCGAGGAGGGAACGAGAAGGCCGACGCGGAACTGGGCTTCTTTTGTCGCGGTCATCGCAGACTCCAGAGCGGCGATAGGGTTCAGGAATTGTAGAGCAATTCGGGGGGCGCGCAAAACGGAATCGGGGGAGTCGTTGCGTCGGCGATGCGGATTGATTAGTGTGCGCGTCGCCTCGAATCCAAAGGTGTTGTAAAACTTGGGGTGCGATGCGCTATTGGGCGTTAGCGGCGGCATCGCTTGAATGAATGGAAAAGGGGATTTTGTGGATTTTCAGCTCGAAGAATCAGACCGCCTGCTCCGGCAGACGGCGCGGGAGTTGGCCCTGAGGGAGTTCGCCGGCGATGCCTTCTCCTATGCGCGCACGGGCGAGTATCCCCGACGCTCCATGAAGGTGCTGGCCGATCACGGCATGATGGGCATGACGGTGGCCGAACCCCACGGAGGGGGCCAGTCGATCTTCGAGGCCTGCCTGGTGATGGAGGCGGTCTCTCAGGTGTGTCCCCACAGCGGCGACGTGGTGCAGATGGGGAACATGGGGCCCATCCGCGTGATTGACGAGTTGGGCTCCGCCGAACAGAAGGAGCGCTTTCTGCCCCCGATATGCCGGGGGGAAAAGATCGTCTCCATCAGCATGACGGAGCCGGACGCCGGCTCGGCCGCTACGGATTTGCAGACCACGGCGGAATATGACGGCGAGAGCGTCCTCGTGAACGGCCAGAAGTGCTTCAGCTCGAACGCCCCGCACGCGGACTTGTTCGTCGTCTACGTCCGTTTCGGCCCCAGGACGCGGGATTGCGGGGCCGTCGTGGTGGAGACGGGAACGCCGGGCTTCACGAAGGGCAAGACCGAACACTACATGAGCGGGGAGGCGCACTGCGCGCTTCATTTCGAAAACGCGCGTATCCCCAGAGAAAACGTACTGGTGGATGAGGAGGGCTTCCGGGTCCTCATGCCCGTGTTCAACGTGGAGCGGCTCGGAAACGCCACGCGCTGTCTCGCCCTGGCGCAGGCGGCTTACGACATGACGGTCGCCCACACCAGTGAGAGGAGGCAGTTCGGCCGCCCCCTGTGCGAGTTCCAGGGCGTTCAGTGGATGGTGGCGGACATGCGGGTGAAGCTTGAAGCGGCGCGCCTGCTACTCTACCGGGCGCTATCGAACGCGCGCGCGGGCCTGCCCTCTGCCGTGGAGACGACGAGCGCCAAGCTCTACTGCAACGAGATGGCGCGCCAGGTGGCGGACGACGCGATTCAGCTTCACGGCGGGTATGGTTTTTCCACCGAGATGCCGCTCGAGTTCCTTTACCGCAAGATTCGCGGGTGGTCCATCGCGGGCGGCTCCACCGAGATGCTGAGAAACCGACTGGCTTCCCTGATCTACGAGCGCCCCTTCAGTCAGCGCCCGCCAAAAGCGTAACTTCACGCGATATGCGTTTTAGGGAATTCTCCTGATTATGCAGACCACAACTGCCGCGAGCCTCACGCGCCTTCTGAAACCTGAGTCGGTAGCCATCGTCGGGGCGTCGGCGAACCTGGAACAATTCAACGGCCGCGTGGTGAAGAATCTCCTGCGCCACGGTTTTGGAGGCAGGGTCTATCCCGTAAACCCCAAATACGAGGAAGTGGCCGGCCTGCGTTGCTCACCGAGTCTCGATGCGCTCCCTGAAGCGCCGGACGTCGCCTTCATCACCGTGGGAAGAGAGCGCGTGGCGGACGTAGTACGCCAATGCGCCGGGGCGGGGGTGGGCGCGGCCATCATCTATACTGGCGGTTTTTCTGAAGCCGATGAGGCGGGCGCGCACCTGGAAGCCGAAATCCAGCGCATCGCCCGCGACGGAGGAATTCGCGTCTGCGGGCCGAACACGGCGGGCGTGCACAACTTTCATCACAATTTTCACCTGGCGGGCCTGATTGCGCTCGACGTGGAGGAGATGCTCCCGGGCGGCATCGGGGTGGTCTGCCAGAGCGGAAGCATCGGCGGCGCTTTACTTTCTCGCGCGGCGCAGCGCGGGATCGGGTTCAGCCATCTCATCTCCTGCGGCAACGAGATGGATTTGGAGGTGTCTGATTATCTCGATTATCTCGTTGACGACTCCCGCACCCGCGCCATCGCGGTATATCTCGAAGGGGTGCGCGACGGGGAGAAGTTCAAGAAAGTGCTCGAAAAGGCCTTGCGGCGTGAAAAGCCTCTGGTCGTTCTCAAGCTGGGTGAGGCGCGCGAGGGGGAGCGCGCGGCTCTGAGCCACACGGGGACCCTGGTGGGGGAGGACAGGGTATATGAGGCGCTGTTCCGGAAGTGGAGCGTCACGCGGGTGGATGACCTGGAAGCGCTTTTCGAGGTCGCCCACATGTTCTGCGTCTCGAAGCTCCCGGAAGGGGACAGAATGGGCGTCGTCACGACGACGGGCGGTGCGGGCGCCTTGATGGCCGATAAGTGCGGCGTGCTCGGCCTTAAGGTCGCCGAGGTGGATGACGCGCTCCGTACCCGAATGAAGGAGAAACACCCCGCCTTCGGGCGGATAGAGAATCCGCTCGACACCACCATCGCCGATATTCACCTGTATTCTGATTTTCTCGAATCTTTTCTCGAAAGCAAGTGCTTCGACGTGGTGATCCCCATCGTGGGATCGAGCGCGCAGTTCAAGCCCGGGATGGGGGTGGAACCCATCGTGCGCTTGAAGCGGAAGAACCCCGGCGTTCCCATGCTGGCCTATTTCAATCCCCATGCGGAGGATGCGCACAGGCTCCTGGCGAGGGAGGGAATCGCCTCTTTTCAGTCCATCTCGGGATGCGCGCACGCGGCGGCGGCCTTGGTCCGGTATGCGAGAGTTCCGGGGAGGGGAAAAGAGGGCGCACCGCACACTGTTGCTGCGCCATCTCCCTCGATTGCAGAAAGGCTTTCTGCCGCAAGGTCCCTGAACGAGGCGCAATCCCTGGCGCTCGTCCGTGATTTCGGCTTACCCGTGGTGGCGCATCGATTCTGCCGTACGGAAGAAGAAGCGCGTCTCGCGTCTCGCGATCTGCGCTTTCCCCTCGTTTTGAAAGGGGTTTCTTCTGAAATTCAGCACAAAACGGAGCGGGGGCTGGTGAAAACGGGCCTCGGCGATGAGGCGGCGCTCGAAGGCGCGCTCGCCGAGATTGCTGGACTGCGGGAGACATGCGAACTGGAGGGTTATCTGCTTCAGGAGCAGGTCGAGGGCGGTGTGGAATTCTTGCTCGGCGTGAAGAGGGACCCGCAGTTCGGCCCTGTAGTGACGATTGGCCTCGGTGGCCCGGATGTGGAGCTACTCGACGACGTGAGCATGCGCGTCACCCCGCTCACACTCGATGACGCTTGCGAGATGATGGATGAACTCAAGTGCAAGAAGATATTCGAGAGTCACCGGGGGCGCGGTCCGCTGGATAAAGCAGCGTTCGCCGAGGCTGTCTGCCGCTTGGGGGAAGCCGCTTTCGCCCACCGCGAGCATATCGAGGAGATGGATTTGAACCCCGTTTTCTTGCGTGAGAGAGGCAAGGGATGCCTGGTGGCCGATGCCCTCATCATCACCCGAAACGATACCTGATGGGGTTGTTGAAAAACCCTGTTTCGGAAGCGGGAGGAATGGCGGGTCACGC
>VXPH01000252.1:4804-14959 GCA_009839615.1 Nitrospinota bacterium | reverse complement strand
CCCCTTGTCAGGGGGGTATAAAAAGGCGATGCGCCCCCGCCGGGCAGAGGGGGTTTTGCTTTTTCTTGCCCCCCTGACAAGGGGGGGTAGGGGGGGTTGCCTTTACTCTCTCAAGGGCTTTTTCAACACCCCTTAGGCTTCTTCCTCGTCTTCGATCAAGTTGACGGTTTTCCGGGTTCGTACGCGCTCGGACGGCGCACCGCTGGCGCCGCTCGGCGCGGCGGCTGCCGCAGCGAAGCTCGCCGGCCGGATGAGCGCCAGGAAATCCACCCACAAGGAAAACACGACCGGTATCAGCATCAGGGTGAAGATCGTGGACATGGCCAGTCCGCCCAGGACGGCCGAGCCCAGCCCCCGGTAGAGTTCGCTGCCTGCGCCAGATGAGACCACGAGAGGCAGCATGCCGAGCACGGTCGTCGTGGTCGTCATGAAGATGGGGCGCATCCTGTCGCGCGCGCTCTCGAGAATCGCCTCTCGCATGGGCAGGCCGGCGCGGAAATGGTTCAGCGCCTGGTGGACGAGCAGAATCGCGTTGTTCACCACGATGCCCGTCAGGATGATGAAGCCCAGCATGGTGAGCGTGTCCATCTTCACCGAGGGTTCAATCGTGTTCATGAGACTCACCATCAGAACCCCGCCCGTGGCGGCGAAGGGCACGCTGAACATGATGATGAACGGGTAGCTCCACGCCTCGAACAGGGCCGCCATCAACAGATAGGTGATCAGGAGCGCCAGCAGCAGCGACCACTTGAGCGACGCCCAGGTCCGCTCCAGGTCCTTCGCCCGTCCGCTCACGCCCAGCGAATAGCCGAGCGGAAGCGTCTGGCGCATCGGTTCGATGACCTCTTTCTTCATCTTGTCGATGGCCACCTGAAGCGGCAGTTCGCTCCCGATGTTGACCGTGAGCGTCACGGAGCGGTCGCGGTCGATGTGCTCGACCTTCGTCGGCCCGAGCGCCGCCTGCACCCGGGCGATGTCTCCGAGAGAGACGACCTGCCCCTCGGGCGTGTGCAGCTTGAGTTCCTCGAGCCGCTGCGTTTGAGTGAAATCGGAAATCGGTCCGCGCAGGATGATGTCGAGTTCCTCTCCGCGATCACGGAAAATGCCCGCTTTGGTTCCGTTCACGAGCGTCTCCACGACGCTCCCGAGTTCTGTGACCGACACGCCGAAATCCGCCGCTCTCTGGCGATCTACGTGCACCTGAAGTTCGGGGTTTCCGAGATCGAAGCTCGAATTCACGAAGCGCACGCCCCCGAGCCCGCGCGCCCTGGCGCTCACGTCGGAAGCGATGCGCTGTATCTCGTTCAGGCTGTCTCCCGTGATGTCGACCTTGAGGTTGATTCCGCCGATGAAGCCTGCGCCGCGCCGCCGGAACAGGGGCGCCTGTGTGACGAACGTGCGCACCCCGGGCGTCCCCTGGAGGTCTCGGAACAGCTTTTTGACGAGACCGCGCATGGAGTCGAGATCGGAGTATTCCTTCTTGGCGAGGACGCCGATGATGGGATTTTGGGTGCGCACCACGGCGAAAAACCGGCTGATTTCCGGGGCGCGGTCGAGCTTCGCCTCCAGCGTCTGCACGACCCTGTCCACCTCCTCGAGGTTCAGTCCCGCGGGCGTGCGTACGATGATGAACACGAGGTTGCGGTTGCCCTTGGGCAGATAGTCGATGGGAGGGAAGGACATAACCGCCACGGCGATGGCGCCCGCCGTGATCAGCGCAGCCACGAAGACGCGTCTCACCACGCCACGCAGCAGCCAGCCCAGGTTGGCCACGTAGATCCGCCGGCAAAGCCTGCCCAGCGCGTACACCCCCATGAGGCTGAAAAATCGATCCACCGGGGATCTTTTTCCCGCACCGCTCAGGATGCGCGAACTGAGCATGGGAACCACGGATATCGACACTATCAGGGATAGCGCCACGGCCACGCTGATGGCGATGGCGATGTCGCGGAAGAGCTGGCCCGATTCGTCCTGAACGAACACCACGGGGACGAAGACGGCCAGCGTGGTCAGCGTCGAGGCCAGCACCGCCCCCCAGACCTCCTGCGCGCCGTCCACGGCGGCGTCCCACTTGCTCTTGCCCATCTCGCGGTGGCGGAAGATGTTCTCCAGCACCACGACGGAGTTGTCCACCACCATGCCGACGGCGAACGCCATGCCCGCGAGCGAGATGATGTTGATGGAGCGGCCCAGAACGAAGATGAAGATGAAGGTGGAAACCACGGTGACCGGTATGGCGACGCCGATGATCATCACGCTCGAAAGACTCCCCAGGAACAGGAGCAGCACGCCTATCGCCAGCGCGCCGCCGATGAAGATGTTGCTGACCACCAGGGAGCGGGACTGGTCGATGTAGACGGTCTCGTCATAGACCTGCCTGAGCGTGATGCCGCGTCCCTTGTAGATTTCGTTGATCTCGGCGATCGCCTTTTTGATTCCTGCCATCACCTCGATGGTGTTGGCCCCGGTTTTCCTCAAGGCTCCGAAAGCCAGGGTGGGTACTCGGCGGACGCGAATGCGCCGCTGGAGATCGCCGTAGTCGAAGGAAACCTTCGCGACGTCGCGCAGGTAGACGGCGCCGCTCCCGTTTTGCGCGATGATGGTGTTGCGCAGCTGGTCGAGCCGCGTGAAATTCCCCACCGTGCGAACCGAATAGCTGCGCTTGCCCTCGTCGATCTTCCCCGCCTTGGTGTTCTTGTTCTCGCGCTGCAGGGCTTCTCTGAGGGCGGACACCGTGATGCCGCGCGCGCTCATGGCCGCGTAATCCAGGGTGACGCGCACCTCTCTTTCCTGTCCGCCGAACATCCACACCTGTCCCACGCCTTCGACGCGTTCGAGCTTGGGGCGGATGACGTTATCCGCCTCCATGCGAACCTCGTTGATGGGCAGCTTGGTCTCGACGACCATCCAGGCGATGGGGTTTTCCGCATCGGAGTTGAGCGCGTTGACGGTGGAGCGGTCCGAATCATCGGGCAGGTTGCGCACGAGCCCCAGTTTTTCCGAGACGTCGAGCCGGGCCACGTCCTTGTTCACGTCCCAGTCGAATTCGAGAAAGACGCGGGACTTGCCCTCCTCGCTGCGCGAGGTCATCCGGTTGAGGCCTTCCACCGAGGTGAGCTTCTCCTCGATGGGTTTCGACACCTCTTCCTCCACCTCCAGGGGCGCAGCGCCCCTGTATTCGGTCTCCACCGTGATGACGGGCCTGTCGATCGTGGGCGTCATCTGCACCGGAATCCAGTAGAGGCTGATGGTGCCGAAGATCACAGCCAGTATGACCCCGACGGTGGTCGTCACCGGGTATTTGACGCTTGCGCGGGGCAGATTCATGCCCTCTCCTTCATCGGCGGCCTTTCTTTCACTCGCTCATTCGTGCGGCTGTGTTTGTCCCCGTTCCGCCGCGCTCATGCTTCTATATATTCGATCGGCTTCAGACTGGGTTGCGCATCATCCACCCGCACCGCGCCGGGAATCCGCGGCGGGCTTCCTGCCTCTTTGAGGAGCGCCTCTCGGGGGAGCGCCTCCTCCCGGGCCGCGCCTCCCGCCGGGCGGGCCGCCGCGGCCCTGCACGCGCACGGGCATGCCGGCTCTCAGGCTCTCGTTTCCTTTCACCACCACCTGCATGCCGGGCCTGAGCGCGCCGCCCGGAACTTCCATGAAAGAATCCACGCTTCTGCCCCGTTCGAAGGAAACCTCGCGAACGCGCCCCTTCTCGAAGACGAATACCGAAGGTCCGCGTGCCCTGAGGATCAGCGCGTCCTTGGGCACCAGAACCATACGGGCCGCCTTTCCGTATTCGAGGCTCAGGCGGGCGAACATGCCGGCCTTGAGGTCGTAGTATTCGGTGTTGTCTATTTCCACCTCCACCGGGAAGGTGCGGCTCTTGGGGTCGGCCTGGGGGATGACGCCGCGCACCCGGCCCTTGAATGCCCGGCCGCCCAGGGCGTCGATGACCACGTGCGCCTCATCCCCCACGCGCACCAGGGATATGCGCCGCTCCGCAATCGGGGCCTGCACCAGCACCTTGTCGAGTTCGATGACTTCGGCCACGCGGCCCCCCTTGGTGAGCCATTGGCCGACCTCCACCCACTCCCGGGTGATGAAACCCGTGAGCGGGGAGCGAATTTTTGTCTTGGCCAGATCGTCGCGCACCCGTGCGACGCGCGCCCGCACCCGGTCCACTTCCGCCTTGGCGCGGGCCTTCTCCTCCCTCCGGGGGCCGAGCCTGGCGATCTCCAGGTTGCGGGAGGCCTCTTCGAACAGCTGCCAACTGGCCTCGTAGGCGGCCTCGGCGCGATCGTAGCTGGCCTTGTCCAGGATTTTTTTCTCGTACAGATCCCGCGCGCGGTTCAACTCAAGCTCGTTGTTCCGCATCTGCGCTTCGCGCTCGCGCACCTTGGCCTGATGCGCCGCGATCTCCTCAGGGCGCATGCCGCGCTCCAGGCGCAGAAGGTCCTGGCGCGCCTTCTCGAGTTCCGCCCGCAGAACGCGCAACTCGATCTGGAGACCCGAGCGTTCCACCGTGGCGAGCACCGTCTTGTTCGCGCGGACGAAATCGCCCACCTTGAGCGGTGCGGATTGCACGCGGCCTTCGAGTTCGCTGCTCACGACCGAGCGGCGATAGGGTGCCACGCTGCCCACGGCGGTGAGGCGGTTTCTCACTTGACGCTCCACCACCTTCGCCACGGACACCAGCGGCGGGGGACGCTTGCGCGGACGCCCGGCTTCGGAAGCGGCGACGTTCCAGCCGAAAGATGCAAGTATGATGAGAACGGAAACGGTTCGGGCGACGAAGGAGTTCACGTATTTCCTCTTTTTTTATGAGGGACGCGCCATGCGCGCCGGCCTTCAGCGGCAATAATGTCGGATATCATCCCAAAACCCTTGAAAAATCGCAACTAATTCGCAGAGTCGGCAAGCGGGAGCACGGCATGGGCGCGCCGTCGAAACTCGCCGCTTGTCCTTTAGGAGCCTAAGGTTCATAATGGCGCTTCCAAAAATTCAATGAACCAGAAGCAACGTCCGCCGCTCGGGAAACGGCTTTTCACATGCGCATCGTTCTCGCCGGTCACAATGTCGACGTCGACGTTCTCCGCCAGATGAAAAAAGAAATACTCGAACCCGCCGCCCGCGGCTGGGAGGAGAGCCGCCTCGACGCCATGAGCGAGGCCGAGTTGCGCGCACAGGCGGCGGAACTCCAGCGCCGGGCCGCCGATTTCCTGGAACGCGACAACCTGACGCCCGAGCCCATCAGCGCGTCCTACGCGCGCATCAGCCGGGACCCCCGGCCCATCGACGAGCTTCGCGCCATCGCGCGCGAAGAGGTGGAGAAGGCGCGAAAGAGCAACCAGACCATCATCTTCGGCTACGGGCACAGCTCCGTGGCCGAGCATGCAAGCTTCAACATCGACGTCATCGGCGTGAGCCGCTACGCGGTGGAGGAGATCCAGAAGTTCAGGCTCCTGGCCTACACGGAAAAGAGCCAGCGCTACATCCTGCTCGAAGACGATTTCGTGACGCCAGAGGAAATCGAAAAAGCGGGCATGAAGGGCCTCTTCGTGCGGACGATCAAGGCCCAGAACGCCTGCTACCATGCGCTTTATGAGAAGCTCAGGCCCTGGGTGTTCGACCGGAATCCCGAGCTCGCCTCGAAGAAGAGGAACCACAAGACGCTGGAGGGTTGGGCCAAGGAGGATGCGCGCTACATCGTCTCCTTCGCCACGGAGTCTCAAATCGGGATGACGCTCAGCGCGAGGAGCCTGGAGCACGTCATCTGCCGCTGCGCTTCGCACCCCCTCGCCGAAATCAGGGAATACGCCCGTCGGCTCTATGAATGCGTGGAGGGGGTCGCGCCCTCACTCGTGAAATACACCGACCCCACCGAATACAACGTCCACACCCGGGCGGCGCTGCGCGAAGAAACCCTGAACGTCATGGAGCGGATGGAGGAGCCCGCGCCGGTTCCGCCCATCGCCGAGGAGAAAGACGTCGCCCTCATCGACGTCACCCCGGACGCGGACGCGCTCATCGCCGCGGCGCTGCTGCATTCATCCTCAGGGAAAACGATGGCGCGGTGCAAGGCGGCGGCCCGGGAGATGAGCGAGGAGGAGCGCGCGCGCTTCATCGCCTCTACCTTCCGGCTCATGCGCGGGCACGACGCCGTACTCCGCGAGTTCGAGAACGTGCGCTGCGTGTTCGAGGTGACGCTCTCGGCCGCGTGTTTCGGGCAGCTCAAGCGCCACCGCATGTCCACCCTGAACACGCAGCCCTACGACATCGCCCTGGGCGTGACCATCCCGAAGGCGGTCGAAGAAGCGGGCGCAACGCCCGAATTTCAGGCCGCCGTGGACGAGACCAACGCCGCGTACGAGAAGATCGCCGCGCAAACGCCGCTGGCCGCCCCCTACGTGCTCACGAACGCGCACAAGCGCCGCGTGCTGTTCTCATCGAACGCGCGCGAGCTCTACCACGTATCGAGGCTCAGGGAAGACCCCCACGCCCAGTGGGACATCCGCGATAAATCCACGCAGATGATCCGCCTCGCGAAGAAGGTCATGCCCGCCACCATGCAACTCGCCGTGGGGAAACACCTTTTCGAGGAGACCCACGCGGCGCTCTTCCCGCAGGAAGTCGAGGAAGCCCAAAAAGAGACCGTCAAGTAGCGGTTCCACCACCCGCCTTCTGCCGGAACAGGACGGCGACTCCCGCCGCCAGTCCCAGGATATGCAGCCACGCGGGCCCCAGGAACAGAAGCAGGGACGCGCCTGTCATCACCGTGCGCAGCGCGTTGCTCATGGGCGCCCTGCCGAAGCCCATCGTCGCCATCGAGAGCAGGGCGATGCCTGCGCAACTCACGGCGAGGCGGTAGGCCACCGTCCAGAACGTCCCCTCGAGCAACAGGAGTTCGGGGTAGTAGACGAACAGATAGGGCACGATGAAGGCGCTGAGCGCCAGCCTGCAGGCGGTGAAGCCCGTCTGCATCGGGTTCGCGCCCGATATGCCCGACGCGCCGTAGGCGGCGAGCGCCACCGGCGGTGTGATGGAGCTGATGACCCCGAAGTAGAAGATAAAGAAGTGCGCGGCCACCAGCGGCGCGCCCAGGCTCGTGACCGAAGGGGCCACCACGATGACCAAAAGCAGATAGGCGGCGATGGTCGGCAGTCCCATGCCCATGACGAGCGAGGCGATCATCACCAGGAAAAACGCGAGGAACAGGGAGGTCGCGGCCATCTCCGTCACCAGGATCGATATGCGCACACCGAGCGCGGCGAGCACCAGGAGGCCGACGATGAGGCCGATGGCGGACGTGGCCGCCACCAGTCCGAGCGAGTTTCTCGCCCCCGCCTCCAGGCTCTTGAGGACGGCGCCGCCCAGATCCCGCGCGCTCGCTTTCGCTTCGGGCGTCTCGCCCTCCCGGAACACGGCCAGCGCGATCAGGTAAACCACCAGCAAGAACAGCGCGGCGGGCAGCAGAAGCCCGACGAAGGGAATCTGGCCTATCCAGTCGAGTTCAGCGGGTATCTTCCAGCGCGCCAGACCCAGCGCGGCGGGAAAGACGATGGGAAGCCCGCGCCACCCCGGAACCACCGCGAACAGGATTCCGAGCAGGACCAGCGCCAGCCTGTGGAGCGGAGCCTCGCCCAGGATAGGCAGGGGGATGCTCTGTGTGATGGCCGCCGGCGCGCTCACCGGCCCGAAGGCGAAGAATATGGCCGCCAGGATCAGCGCACCCGCAAGACAGACGCCCCGGTTCCCCCAGCGCGTCCGGATGAACCTGAGCGAGCGCACGAGGTCCACCATCACGAGGAGCGAGACCACGGCCTTGTACCCTGCCAGACCGGGCGTCTCGCCGCTCACGATGCTCGCCAGCAGGATGAGCACGGGAATCAGCAGGTAGCCCCCCTGCCGCACCTGCTCGCGCGCGTCGGGTATTTCCGATTTGTCCATTCTTTCCAGCCCGAGCCTGCGCGCCTCGAAATAGATCGACGTGGAGAGGCTGAAATAATACAGAAATGCCGGAATCAGCCCGTAGAGCATCAGGTAGATGTAGGGAACCTCGATGATCTCGGACATGATGAAGACGCTCGCGCCCATGATGGGTGGCACGATTTGCCCGCCGCACGAGGCCACCGCCTCCACCGCGCCTGCGAACAGGCGCGAGAATCCGGTGCGGATCATGAGCGGTATGGTGAACGTGCCCGTGCTCACCACGTTGGCCATCGTGGAGCCCGAGACCATGCCGAACATCGAACTCGCGACGACCGCCGCCTGGGCGGGTCCGCCGCGGAAGCGCCCCGTGAGCGCGAAGGCGAGGTTGATGAGTATCTGCCCGGTGCCCGTCGCCTCCAGAAGGGCCGAGAACAGGATGAAGATGAAGATGAACTCGCTCATGATGGCCGAGATGGTGCCGAACGTGCCCTCCGAGGTCAGCCACAGGTAGGCGGCCAGCCGGCTGTGCTCCTCGCCCTTGAAGGGATACAGGCCCGGGTCGAGAAAACCGCGCCCCGGCAGGAGGAAGAACAAGAGGGCGAGGGCGGCGAAGCCCAGCGCAATCTTGAGCCCGGCATATCGTTTGAGCGCGGCGAATATGAGAAGGCAGGAGAAGAAGATGAGCGTCACGTCGCCCAGGTAGGAATAGATGACGATGCAAAGCGTCACGATGAAGAGCGGCACCCCCACCGCGCGGCGCACCATCTCGAGCAGCATGACGGGGCCCAGCCCCGCGACGATCAGGTCGATCGTCGTCTCGACGCCGCTCCTGTCCGCCAGGGCGTCTTCCTCGACGATGAGATAGATGCACGAATAGAGTGCCAGGCCGATGAAGAGCGCGTCCCAGCCGATACTGAAAGCGCGCGCGGACGGAGCCATTTCCTCCCGATCGCGCCAGTCCAGCATGGGCCTCGTGAGGAAGACCAGCACGCTCGCGAAGGCGAGCATGGTCGCGCGCTGGGCGAAGGGCGAGAGAATCCCGAAGCCGACGGTGTAGAGTTCGAACAGGGAGAAACCCAGCGCGAGCGCCGTTACGATTCCGGGGCAGATTCTGCGGTAGGCGTCCAATGCGGTTCACACCTTGGGAAACGAGGCAAGGAATCTTCCCCCCTGTGGATTTTCACCTCCACAGGGGGGAATTTCCTGATGCCTGGAACATGCGCGGCGCGCTAGCAGCCCTTGGCGCCCACTTCCTTGTAGTAGCGCTTGGCGCCCTCGTGCAGCGGGAAGGAAAGCGCCTTGCACGCCCCCGCGAGCGTGACGCTCCTCGCCGCGTGGGCCGTGCCGTGGAACTCCTTGAGGTTGCTGAACAGGGTCTTGACCACCTTGTACACGGTGTCGGCGCTCACGTGCGTGCTGGTGGAGAACCCGAAGTTCATGAAGATGGTGCGCACGGGCTTCTTGTTCACCTGGTTCTTGCCGTAGGTGCCCGGCGCGATGGTGGTCGCCGAGAGGCCGGGTCCGTAGGTGTCGACCACGCGCTTCACGGCCGCCTCGTCCATGTCTATCAGGCGGATCTTCTTGAGCGCGGCCAACTCCTGCACGACGCCCATGGGCGCCAGGCCCATCGTGAGGTGTGCGGCGACGTTGCCGTTTCGCAACTGGCCAAACCCGCCCCGGAAACCGGGCGTGGTTTCCTTGTAGTCGCCCTTCTTGAGACCGTGGGCGGGCAGGAAGTAGCGCGCATAGGTCTGCGTGGTGCTGGCGGCGGAACCCACGGATACTTTCTTGCCCTTTACGTCCTTGAGATTCATGACGCCCGAATCGGCCAGGGCCAGCCACTGGAACTGCCCGAAGGGATACGCCAGAACGGCACGCAGGTTCTTCTTGGGGCCTTCCTTTTTGAAGCGCTTCTCGCCCTTGTAGGCCCATGAGCCTACCGGGCCGCCGAGGCCCCACGCGAACTGCGCCTGGCCCTTGGCGATGATGCGCGCCTGCGCCACCATGCCCTTGGCCGATTGCGGCGTGGCGTTGATGCCCGCCTTCGACTTGAGAATCTTGCTCAGCCCCACGGCGAACTGATAGGGCTGGCCCTTGAGGCCGCCGCCCAGAATGGTGACCGACTGCGCGGATGCGACGGCGGCGAAAACGAATACGGCCGAAACCGCGACGACGATACTCAGATAAGTCCGTTTCATCGAATTACATCCTTGGGAATAAAGAAAAAGA
>VXPH01000252.1:0-4794 GCA_009839615.1 Nitrospinota bacterium | reverse complement strand
GCCGGCGCGGCGGCGCGGCGGTCAAAACACATCCCCGCCAAACCCGACCCCACTAACCTAATATACTTCTTTTTAATATAATACCCACCTTTTAAAAAAAAAAACCCACGACTCCTTCTCTGTGTCGGAAGAAAAGCGCCTGGACTGAAAACAAGTTTCTGAAAATCAATTTCACACGGTGATGGGAAATGATAGCATAAAAAAACACGGCGCCTCAAAATGCGGGTTTCAGGGGGAAAGTCGCACTCTGCGGCGCGGGAGACCGGTCGAATATCCCTGTAGAGGGCGGCCTGGGCGAGGTTGTCCGGCTTGATCCTCCATGAGAAAATATGAACCCAAGACTCAAAATTGACGCGGTCCGGCAAAGGCCCTAGAGTGGAGTGGTCGGCGCTCCAGTTGCCGGAAACGTCATTCCGCGAGGAATCGCCATGACGACTTTCTTTCAGACGCTCATCCGTCCCGACAAGGAGGAAAGCGCGCAGCGCGCCGAAGTCGCCAAGGCGGCGAATCTGCTCCAGGTGGGGGAGTTCCAGTTCCTCCAGCTCGCCTACAGCGAATGGCACGGGGAGGAGATGTCCGAAGAGCTCATCAACAGCATGTTCATGTCCTACATGCTCTACGATCAGGTGCCCTACTGGGCGCGCCACCATGCGCACCAGATACTGGAGCTGGACAGGCGCGGCGAGTTGAACGACAGAGACCCCGCCTACCACAGGTATGACAAGGATTACGGCAAGATAAGACCCAGGGACGTCAAGCGCTTCATCGTGAACGCCGCCATCATGGGGGCGGTCCTGACCGGCGTCGTCTGGCTCTGCCACTTGGCCGCCGGGGAGAGTACCTCTTTCCTGCCGCCATATTTCGAGAAAAAAGAAATGAAGGCGATGACGAAGGAGCGCAAAATCCAGGATACGTCCCCGGCGACGGGGCGTTACAACAGATAGGGTGGATGAACTCCAGAGGTTAGGCTAACCATGTTCGATTTCACAGGCGAGCATCAGAATGCGGTGAACTTCATCTTCCTGTTCGTCACGGGCTTCATCGCCATCAAGGCCATCCGCACGAAAAATCCCGACGGCGGGTCCGATTACGTGCACCTTCTCTTCGGCTGCATCGCCGCGGTGTTCTTCTTTCTGGTCCTGTTCCAGGACGTGCTCGGACTCGTGAAGTTTTAGAGCTTCACGCCCGCTGATTCGCTGAACCGTTTCCCTCGGGCTTCAGGGTTTGTGCATGCGCTGTTCCGCGTCGATTTCCGGCACGCGCAGCAGGCGTTTTTCCGGCGGGAGCGCGAGTTGTTCCTTTAAGTATATCGCGCGATCGCGCACCGTGGACGGGTTCGGCGTGCCGTAGATCACCTTGTCGATGATACCGGGTCCGTCCAGCGCCCCTTGGTCGATCCTGAGCGCTTCGATGTAATCTGCGAGCGCCTCCTTGTAGCGGCCCCGCCTGTCTTGGACGATTCCCCGGTTGGCGTAGGCCGCCGCCATGAGCCCAACGCCCGTCGGGTCGTCGGGTTCGAGGTTTTTCCTGAGATAGTCGATGAGATAGGTGAGTTCTGCAGTAGCCTTGTCGTACTGCTTCGTCTTGATGAACACCAGCGCGCGGCCCATCAGCGCGCCCCGGTGGTTCGGCCGCTCGCGCAACGCCCGGTTGAAACTCGCCAGCGCTTCATCGTAGTTTCCCTCGGTGAGCCGGATGTCGCCCTCGCGGGTGGCGTAGTCCCCCGGCGCTTCCTTGGCGTACATCTCCCACAGCGCCCACAGCGAGAACATGACGAGGATGAGAATCCCCATGTTCTTGATGAAGCGCTTGAGCACGCGCGAGCGGGGGTCTCCCTGCTCTCGACGAATCTCCTGGTTCATCAGGGTCCCCGGAAAAGATGGTTCATGTAGAAATAGGAGAACACGAAGCAAAGAAGCGCGGCCGTCATCCCCGCGCGCTTCCTGAGGGCGAGGCGCTCCTCGTCCGAGGTTTCGGAGCCGTCTCTCTCCGCGCGACGGACGTAGAGCACCCAGATGAGCTGGCGCACGGGCAGGAACAGCGAGGCGCTCAGCGCGAGTACCCAAAGGAGCACGTATTTTGCGGTGAACAGTTCAGCCATGGGGACATTCAGCCATCAGGGCGGCGGAAAAACAACGCGGGGGAGGGACTCACACCCCTCCCCCGCATGGCGATACCTTTACATCGCGGTCTCGTCTAGGACGATCCCGCCTGTTGCGGGGCCACGTCGCCGATGTCCTCCACGAGCGCCTCGATTTCCGTCTCGGGCACCGTGGACATCTCCATCTTGTAAGCGAGCAGCCACATCATGCCCACGCCAAGGGCCCAGAAGAGAATCTGCCAGGCCCAAATCGAGGGTATGCCGAACGTCCATGCTGCATACCCCGCGTTCGGGGCGCCGAAGATCCAGTTGCCGATGACGGCGCCCGGTCCGATGCCGAAGAACATCCAGGCCAGCGTAATGCCCCACGCCATGGGGACGAGGCCCTGTTTCTCCGGCGAGAGCGAAGCGTGCTCGGCCAGGAAGTCGTGGTACTTCTGCCGGTGAGCCGCCGCCGCCGCATCCTGCGTGTTCGCGGAGACGATCCAGCACACCGCCACGTTGAAGATGATGCCCCAGCCGGCGGAGTGAATCGTCCACGGCCAGCGGCCCCAGATGTCGATGCCGATTCCCTTGAGAATCGTGAGGCCGAAGTTCTCCGTGAAGATGACGGCCAGCAGACCCACCGCCAGGCCCCACGTGGCGCCTTGCCGCGTAATCTTCGGCATCCAGCACACCGCCGCCAGCGCCGGCCACATCTGGAAGCCGAAGGCGACGGCGAGTCCTCCAAGCAACACCAGCGCATCTCTCGAGAACGTCGCCACAAGGAGCGCCGAGATCACGATGATCAAGACGCCGACCCGGCCGGCGACCTTCTGGGTTTCATGCGAGGCGTTGGGGTTGAGGTACCTCTTGTAGAGGTCGCGGGTGAGCATGCCGCCCGCCGTGGACATGTACGCGGCGCCCGTCGACTGCATGGCGGCCAGTGCACAGACCGCCAGCAGGCCCACCAGCCATGGCGCCGCCGGCGCAATCCAGTTGAAGTAGTGCGGCACCAGCGAGTCGGGTTTCTTCGCGATGGACGCGGCAAGCACGTCCGACATCGCAAGTCCCGCTTTGGTCACCGCCGGGTTCGCGCCGAGAAGGTGCGCGCCCATTCCCTGGGACGCGGTGAAGAAGAACAGGATGAACCCGATGCCCGCCGAAGACGCCCAGACCTGTTGGGGCGCGAAGGGGCGCGGGTTGTTGTTCGAGAACGCCCACATGGAGAACGCCGGGGAAGACTGAATCCCCATGAGCGCGAACATGTAGGTCAGGCACATGATGCCCGTCCACAAACCACCCACGGGCGTCTGCTTGCCCAGGCCGGCCGTGAACTGGATGACGCCCGGAATGGCGAAGTAGGCGTTGTAGTCGCCGCCGCCGTATCCTTTCGTCGTCCCCCACTTGCCTACCGGAGAAGCCGCCAGCTTGGCGAGTCCCTCGTTCATGGAACCCCATCCGCCGGCGATGTTCAGTGCAATGAAGCCCGTGATCACGATGCCCAATGCAAGGAGAATGCACTGGAGCGTATCCACGTAGGCCACGGCGCGCAGACCCCCGGCCGCCACGTAGATGAGCACGACGAGCGAGAGCAGCCACATGCCCATGTTCACGCTGAACAGGCCGTCCGTCAGCACGTTGAACAAGAAGCCCGATGCTCCCAGCTGCACGCCGAGGTAGGGAACCGAAAACAACATGGCCACGATCACCGTGAGGATTCTGATGGCGTCGCCCTGGAAGTAGTCGGAGAACATTTCACCGGGCGTGACGTACCCGTAGCGCTTGCCCAGCATCCACTGGCGCTTCAGGAATATCACCCCGGTAAAGGGAATGGTGATGGTGTAGAAAGATGCGTAGGCGTACTGGAACCCGTCTCGATAGATGAGTCCCGGGTGTCCCATGAACGTCCACCCCGAAAACGACGTCGCCGTCGCCGCCAGGACGAACACCCACATTGATAGCTGGCGACCCGCGATAAAGTAGTCGCCGGCCGTTCTCGCCATCCTCGCGCACTTGAGGCCCCAGTAAATACAGTAGGCCCAATAGAGCACGACGAAGGCGAACAGCCAGAAGATCTTCGCATTCATACAAGCGCCTCCTTATTGATAGGAACCAACCCAATTATGCCGCACATCCTGAACGCGGGATTCAGGCTTCGCGTCCCGCGCCGCGAACATTGAGCATCCTCCGATAAAGATTCCTCCCTCTTGATGAAAACGCCGAACATCCACAGGGCGAAATTTTTATTGGCGCATATATAAATACGTATTCAAATATGTCGCGTATTGTAACCTTTTCATAACAAAATGCAAAATACAAAAAAACGGGGCACTTCCCCGGAATCCTCCATATAGCGTTATTTCCAGCAAAAACAATCCTCTCGCGAGGGGGTGGCCGGTGGAAGATTTCCCGGGGAGTGGCTTCTGTCTCCCGGGTGGATTTGGTGAAAATCCTTGCATGGGCGAGGGGGCGAGGCCGGAAACCAGCAACTGGCGCGCGCCACAATATTCAGGACTTACTGTATGAATATTGTAGTGGCATCCCGCAGAAAGAAGCAAGAGGGGGTTTTCGGGGCAATAGTTTCAGAGAGCCTGAAGAAGTAACCGACCCCAAAAACCGGGGCCGTGCGGCCCCCCCCCCCCTTTTTTTTTTGTGGGGCAGGGTAGATTAGAAAACCCCCCCGTGTTATGCCGAGTAAAGTTTGGAATAAA
>VXPH01000066.1 GCA_009839615.1 Nitrospinota bacterium | reverse complement strand
CAATGAAACAGTGGGGGTACGATGGTTTTGTAGCCGGACAGGCGTAGGGGCCTGTCCGGGGACCTGTGTGTCCGCCCTTTGGGATCATCTGCCTCATCATACCGTTATATGGCGAAGACCTAAAAACGGGCGGACACACAGGTCCGCCCCTACGGTCGCCATTTGAGGGGGAGACGCATCTCTCCGGCGGGCGCGAATGTCGCCCTTCGATACGCCGCCTTCGGCCGCTACTCAGGGTGAGGCGGAGTGGCGGACTGCACATGACGAGTAGGGGGATTGCGCAGCACCGGGTTTTTTCAACAACCTTGACAAAGGGGGTAGCAACGATGTCCCCGCCAACGGGGGCTTTTCACCAACCCCATGAATCCACGGCTTCCCGCCCGCCACAAAAAAAGAGGCGCCCCGCGAGGGACGCCTCCTTTTCGTTTCTTTCGCCCGATGCGTTACGCCGCGTCCAGGGCCTGTTCGAGATCGGCGATGATGTCGTCGATGTGCTCGATGCCGATGGAGAGGCGCACGTAGCCCGGCGTCACGCCCGTCTGCTCCTGCTCCTCGGGGCTGAGCTGGGAGTGCGTGGTGCTCGCCGGATGGATGGCGAGGCTCCTCGAATCGCCGATGTTCGCCACGTGGTAGAACATCTTGAGCGCGTTGATGAAGTTCTGGCCCGCCTCGTATCCGCCGGTGAGGTCGATTCCGACCAGACCGCCGTAGCCGCCCTTGAGATACGTATCGGCGCGGCGGCGGAACTCCCCGTCCATGAGGCCGGGGAAAATCGTGGTGTTCACCTTGGGATGGGCGTTCAGGTAATCCGCCACGGCGGCGGCGTTCTGGCAGTGGCGCTCCATCCGCAGGGGCAGGGTTTCGAGGCCTTGTAAGAACAGGAAGGTGTTGAAGGGGCTCATCGCCTGGCCGGAGTCGCGCAGGAGCGTGACGCGCGCCTTGATGATATAGGCGATGGGGCCGAGCGGTTTGACGGCTTGGGCCCAGACGGCGCCGTGGTAGCTCGGGTCCGGCTGGTTGAGGTAGGGCTGCCTTTCGGGGTGCGCCTCCCAGTCGAAGTTGCCGGCGTCGATGATGATGCCGCCGATGGAGTTGCCGTGCCCGCCGATGTATTTCGTGCATGAGGAGGCGATGACGGCCGCGCCGTGCTCGAAGGGCTTGCAGAGACCATGGGCCGCCGTGTTGTCCACGATGAGGGGAATCCCCAGCTCACGTCCGAGGTCGGCGACTTCCCGGAGCGGGAAGACGTGCAGCTTCGGGTTCGGCAGCGTCTCCGCGTAGTAGGCGCGCGTCTTCTCATCCGTCGCCCTCACGAAATTCTCCGGGTCTTCCGGGTCCACGAAACGGCACTCGATGCCGATGTCCTCCAGCTGGTTGGCGAAGAGGTTCCAGGTGCCGCCGTAGAGGTCCGTCGAACTCACGATGTTGTCGCCGGCGCGCGCCACGTTCATCACGGCCATCATCGAGGCCGACTGGCCCGAGGATACGGCGAGGCCGCCGACGCCGCCCTCGAGGGCCGCCAAGCGTTTTTCCAGCACGTCGTTCGTGGGGTTCATGATTCGCGTGTAGATGTTGCCGAGTTCCTTCAGCGCGAAGAGGTTGGCCGCGTGGTCCGTGCTGTCGAACTGGTAGGAGGACGTCTGGTAAATCGGTACGGCCACGGCGTTCGTGACGGGGTCGCTGCGGTATCCGGCGTGAAGGACGATTGATTCATCATTGCTGAGTTCCAGTATCTCCGCTGTTTCCACGGTCATTTCCAAAACCCTCTCTCTCAAAAGAAAAGATATCGGCAGGGGTTCGAGAAGTCTTGCAAGGAAACTCGCGACCCCTGCCGTATTGAAAAACCAAAAGATGCGAATCTACACAAAATCAATGGATTCGGCAAATACAAAACGGAACCTGCGCTTCGCCGCGGATCCGCTGAGGCGGTTGACCTCTCATGGCGACTGGCCTGAAGATAGCGCGCTGAATCCGGCGTCAAATTTGCTTGAAACAGGCGAGGGCGAAACTCGCCCCATCACCCACAGGAAAGGAGAAGGTAGCGGCATGAGAAGACAGGCGTCACGCGCGAATCAGAACTGGATTTTCGACAATTTCCTCAAACTCTCCGACAACGAGGACGTCCTCCACCCCGGCATCATGGGCACGCGCTACGAGAGAGGCTTCCGGCACCAGGACTTGGAGGCCGTCTACACGAAGGTCTCGGGCCGGCGCTCCATCCCCCTCCTGTGGGGCAAGCAGGGCGCCCTGCAGGAGAAGAAGGCGCGCGCGGCGGAGGAGGCGGGGAACCTCGTGACCGCCGCCATGCACTACAACCGCGCGGGGCTTTGCTACGGGCGCGGCCAGCACCTGATCCCCGTGGACGGGCATCCCCGCAAGAAGGAATACTACGCGGGCGTCTCGCGCTGCTTCGACAAGATGCGCGAGGTGAGGGGCGGCGACATCCAGAAACACCAGGTGGAGTTCGACCCCGGCAAGAACGCGTACTTCTATTACTGGCCCCAGGAGGGCGGGGAGCCCAGGCCCACCGTGCTCCTCATCCCCGGCATGGACATGATCAAGGAAGACGGGCTTCTGCCCTACAACAACTGGTTCCACGCGCGCGGCATGAACTTCGCCATCATGGACGGGCCGGGGCAGGGCGAGTGCAACATCAACCAGGTGTGGGTGGACCACCACAACTACGCGCGCGCGGGCAGCAGGGTCATCGACTGGCTCGCCGGACGCGAGGAGGTGGATTCCTCGAAAATCGGCATCATGGGCATGAGCATGGGCAGCCGCTGGACGGTGGAAATCGCCGCCCAGGACGATCGCGTCAAGGCCGTCGTCGGCCAGATGGCGAACGTGGGGCCGTCGGACATCATCTTCGACCAGGCCCAGCCCAATTTCAAGCGGATCTACATGTACATGACGAACATCCTCGAGGAGGACGCGTTCGACGAATTCGTCGAGGAGCGCGACAGCATCTGGCTGCCCATCGTAAGCAAGATGAAGTCGAACTACCTCCTCGTGGCGGGCGACATGGACGAGCTCTGCACGCCGGACGACATCGACGTGTTCTTCGCGCACCTCACCTGTCCGCGCGAACTCTGGCTCTACGAGGGCGTATTCCACCCCATGGGCGAGGTCGCGGCGGACATGTATCCCGCCATCGCGGACTGGATGCTGCACACGCTGAATAACGGCCTGCCGGCGGATCACAACAAGCGGGTGATCGTTCCCGAGGGAGGGTAAGCCGCAGGCGTTGGGGCAGGGGAGGCAGAAGGGAAAAACCGTCTTTCCGGCGCAGGCGCGCATCGCCACTTGACGGGGCGCGCGCGCCCGCTAAAATCAAAGAAATAACCCGCCCCGGGATTATTTCTGATGCGAACCATCATCGGCGTCATCGGCGATTCCGATCCGGCTCCCGAAACGGCCGCCCTGGCCGAGGAGGCGGGCGCCGAGATTGCGCGCGCGGGCGCCGTGCTCGTCTGCGGCGGTCTGGGCGGCGTCATGGAGGCCGCGGCGCGGGGGGCGAAAAGTGCGGGCGGCCTCACCGTGGGCGTCCTGCCCACCTATGACGCCGGCTCCGCCAACGCTTTCATCGACATCCCCATCGTCACGGGCATGGGCCACGCCAGAAACGTCGTCATCGCGGCGACGGCCCATGCGCTCATCGCCATGGCGGGCGCATACGGCACCCTTTCTGAGATCGCCATCGGTCTCAAGCTCGGCAAGCGGGTCATCTCCCTGGGACGCGACGAAAGCCCGGCGGGAGTCGTCCCGGCTTCGAGCGCCCGCGAGGCCGTGCGCATGGCCCTGGGCGACTCATGAGAGACGGCGTGGACTCGGAGGAAATTCACATTCAGCCCGCACCGGGTTCGCGGGGCTGGCGCGCCATGCGGCGCAGAGGGTGTGTCCTCGTTCTGTGTCTGCTCACAGGCTGCGCGCTCGTCGCACCCCCCCTGCCGCCCCCGCCGAAAAGCGGCCCCGGCGTCGGCGGGGTTCACCACACCGTAAGGCGCGGCGAGAACCTCTGGCGCATCGGGCGCGCCTACGGGGTGGAGGTCGAGCAGATCGCCGTCTTGAACGGCATCGACAACCCCGATCGCATCGAGGTGGGCGTGCGCCTCTTCATCCCGGGCGCCAGAGCGACGCGCCTCGTCCGGAAGAACGTCAGCGCAAGTCCCCCGAAAAGGCGCCCGCGCTGGGCGGCGCCGCCGCGCCGCAAGGCTCACGCAAAGCCGATTCGGAAACCCTCCCGAAAGCCCAAAAGCCCCGCCCGGACGCACCGCAAGAGCTACGGCAAACGGCCCCGGTTCTCCTGGCCCCTGCGCGGGCGCGTCATCCGCCGCTTCGGGACGCGCGGCGGCAAGAAGGCGGACGGCATCCTCATCGCCGCCCGCGAGCGCGCCCGGGTCCGCGCCGCCGCTTCGGGCCGCGTCATCTATTCCGATTTCGGCCCCGGGAACCTGGGCCGCCTCATCATCCTGCGCCACCACGGGGGCGAGTACCACTCCATCTACGCGAACGTCGCCGAGAACCTCGTGCGCAAGGGGCAGAGCGTCTCGCGCGGCGCGCCCATCGCGCTCACGGGCCGCACGCCGCGCTTTAAGACCGCGCGCCTTCATTTCGAGATCCGCCATCGCACGCGCCCCAGGAACCCGCTGTCCTATTTGCCGTAGATTTCGTGGGGACATCGTGATGACATGCTGTGATGAGGATGCTATGTAGGGTTTTCTCGTCCGCCGGACTCGAAACCGGGGTAGATGCCGTACCGCACACGGCACCGAACGCCGCGAGGCGGCAAAACACTTTCATCCACGAGGGGTAGCCTCCATGTCCGACATCAGCCATCTTCTCGAACATATCCGGGACGTCCCCGATTTCCCCAAGGAGGGCATCCTCTTCAAGGACATCACACCCATGTTCCAGAACCCCGAGGCCTTTCAGGCGGCGGTGGACATGGCGGCCGAGCCTCTGATGGACGCGGGTATCGACGTCGTCCTGGGCGTCGAGGCGCGCGGCTTCATCATCGGGGCGCCCATCGCCTACAAGCTCGGCGCGGGCTTCGTTCTGGTGAGGAAGGCGGGGAAGCTCCCCTGGGAGAAGACCCAGGCGACTTATGAACTCGAATACGGCACGGATACGCTCGAAATCCACAAAGACGCCATCGCATCCGGCATGAAGGTTCTGATCGCCGACGACGTGCTCGCCACCGGCGGCACCGCCTCCGCCTGCGTGTCGCTCGTGGAATCGCTCGGCGGGAGCATCCACGGATTCTCTTTCCTCATCGAGCTCGCGTTTCTGAACGGGCGCGACAAGCTCGCTCCACACCCCGTGCGCTCTCTGATAACATACGACTGACGCGGATTCGCCGCACGCTAATCCAGGCCACTGGCACGTATCCAATTTACACTCGTAGCCTGTATAATCAATGGCATGGCAATCGATCTTTTGGGCGAAAACTGGAACCCAAGGCTAAGCTATTCGAGTAGATCCAAATCCTCTATAATCAATGATATTGCCATTCAATTATCGACTACAGGACACCAAAACTATTCAGGATAGATATGACAACGACTCAAGTCGCAGAAATGAAAAACGACCTAGATGGATTTAGGAGACAAGGTCACGTAGTACCGCAGAACTGCACGAGCACCGTTCCATCGCTAACATAGTGGAGCCACTGATCTAGGACCATGGCAGGCGCAATGGTATCGAAATTGCCAAAGAGAAAGGTCATGGCAACAATAATACGTCAAAGAGGAATCGAAATAACGATGGAAAACCAAGACTTTCTCCAACGAGCGTTTGCGGACGGACACCTACAACTCATAACCAGTGGTAGGACAGAAAAAATTCGTTATGTTGCTGTCAATCATGCAGAAAAATGGAGCGACCCGGAGGAAAAAGTACGCGCTGCTTTTTATGCTGCACTGATCTACCGCTACGCTTACACAGTTGAGTGTATAGGCGTAGAGGTAACTGTCCCCGACCGTACACCAGCGGACCGGGCCGATCTGGTAGTTTTTCGTGACAAAGAACACACCAAGCCTTATGCCGTTCTCGAATGCAAACGTGACGACATTTCTGATACCGAATTCAAGCAGGCGGTGGAACAAGCATTCGGTAACGGTCACGCCCACAAGTTCCGCGCCGAATATATTGGTGTTATCGCTGGACAGACTCGTGCTTTTTACGACTGTTCTGACAGGTTCGGTGTGCTGGAGCGTGAAGCGAATATTGTTGCAGATATGCCGATTCAATACGGCAAGCCTGAAGAATTCAAATACTACAAGGATGCTTTTCCCAAGCCGGACATCGGCGCGGTCAGTCGTGGTGTCCTGATTAAAACTATCCGTAAGTGCCACCAAACCTTATGGGGCGGCGGACGTCTCTCACCACCTATGGCTTTCGGCGAATTAACCAAGCTTATCTTCCTCAAGACTCGCGACGAAAAAACGCCGCGCAGAAAAGGTGACCCATACGAATTTCAGATCAAAACCAACGAAACCCCGGAGCGTTTAGCGGGACGTATCAAAGCGATGTATTCCACAGAGCGACAAAAGGAGCCGGACGTTTTTAATGATGACATCAAGATCGATGATATTACTTTGAGAAGTATGGTTCTCCACCTAGAGAGCGTTAATCTCACTGCCACAGATCTTGACACCAAAGGGGTCGCATTCGAGCAATTCATGGACGGCTTTTTCAAGGGTGATTTCGGCCAGTACTTTACACCTCGAAATATCATTGCCTTCGCCATTCAGATGCTTGACATCCGATCCGACGATTTCGTCATGGATCCGGCCTGCGGTTCCGGCGGCTTTTTGCTCCACGCCCTCGATCATGTGCGAAGACTGGCGAGCGAATTTTACGAAGAGGATAGCAAAGAACATTTTGACTATTGGCACAGCTTCGCCGAAAAGCGTTTGTTCGGCGTGGAGATCAATGAAGAGATTGCTCGCGTCGCCAAAATGAACATGATCGTCCACGATGATGGCCACACCAATATCATTGGTAGCGATGCCTTGGAGTCCTTGACGACCATTGCTCGCAAGAACGCGACCTTTGCCACAATAGTTGGTGTGGATATCGAGACTGGCCAGAGGGATGAGAGCAAGGGTTTTAGTAAGATTCCAACCAATCCGCCCTTCGGTGCCGTGATCAGAGACGATCTACATAGCTATCTTCCCAGTTACGAACTCTCCCGCTACGTCGCAAAGGGTCGCGGTAAGGATGAGAACGACGCCAAAGACTATAACACTGACTTCAAAACGGGTAGGAATGCCATCAAGAAAAGAACCAGCCTCAAAACCGAGGTTGTCTATTGCGAGCGCGTTTGGCAACTTCTGAAACCTGGGGGCCAGGCGGCTGTTGTCCTGCCTGATGGTTTGCTTACTAACGCCAGCTTGCAAGGGGTGCGAGACTGGCTTCTGGAACGCTTTAAGGTACTCGCTGTGGTCTCGCTACCGCAGTTTGCTTTTGCCCATTTTGGTGCTGGCGTTAAGTCAAGCGTGGTTTTTCTTGAAAAGCGACAGCCAAATATACGAGTGTCCGATGACGAAGCCATCTTTATGGCTAGCGCCGAAAATATAGGATACGACGCTACTGGACGCACAACTTACCGAATTGAGGTAATCGAAGAGACCGCGGAAAAGAATCGCAAGGAGCTTCATAGCTGCGATCTCTTCGATTGGGAGGTCAAATTTGACTGGATGCCAGGTGAGGGCCGTAATACCGGAGATTGGTCGGAACGACACCGCCACGTTATACCCAAGAGCGGTCTGCTCGGTCAGTATCAAGCATTCAAAAAAAAACCTGAACCTTTTTTTGTGTAGCCCCCGTCTCTGCGGAGCAGCCCATCTGCTTCGCGGTGCGGCGGGGGGAATTACGGAACGTTAGGATTGATCCTAATTATGTGCGCAATATCAAGAAACAGGGCTACAAGTATCCTAAATACAGACTTGCCAGTTTGGTGTCAGAAGAGCCTTGTTATGGAACATCAGCTAGGTCTGTAAATCGAACCAGCGATGATCAGCCGCGATATATCCGGATAACAGACTACGGTGAAGACGGCATCACTATGCCACATAAGTTCATGACCGCTGAACATTGGTTAGACAAGCACCTGCTTTCAGCGGGTGACATATTATTTGCTCGCAGCGGTGCGACGGTCGGTAAGACTTATCTGCACCATACATCTTTTGATCCTGCTGTATACGCAGGATATTGTATTCGTTTCCGCTTCAAAGCTGATGTGCTGCCCGAGTTCGTATACGGCTTTACTAAGACGAAAGCTTATGCCTTATGGGTTGCCGCGATTCAACGTCCTGTAGGGCAACCCAATATCAATAAAGAAGAATTCAAGTCGCTGGAAATACCCGTTCCACCTCGTGATGTGCAACGCCGCCTTGTTGCGGAACTTCATACCGCTCGCTCAGAACGTGACCGCGTATTGGCAGAGGTTGAGCGTCTACTTGGTTCGATTGATGGGATTGTCAAAGAACAGCTGAAACTTCCAATAGTGAAACTATCAAGACAATCGGGTTACGCGATCCGGCTGTCTACTTTGAAGAGCAACAAGACGCTTTCGGCTGACTATTTTCATCCAGAGCGAATGGTCGCCATTCGAGCTATTCAAGCTATCCAGAACGCGCCACTTTCACAACTCGTGAGATTCAAGCGGGACATCGCCAAAGTATCTGAAGGGGTGAGATACATCGGGTTAGCGTCTATCACGAGCAACACAGGTCAGTTGAGTGACGCCAAGGAAACGGCAACTGGCCAGTGCATTGTTTTCGAGAGAGGCGACGTCCTCTATGGACGGTTACGACCTTATCTCAACAAAGTTTGGCTAGCAGACACCGATGGTGAGTGTTCGACCGAGTTTCATGTGATGCAGCCATCGGATCAGAAGGTTCTGCGCCCTGAGTACCTCGCAGTTGTTATGCGGACAAGTCTAATTGTCGCTCAAACTAAGCACATGATGACCGGAAATACCCACCCGCGCATTTCAAATGAAGATGTTAAGAATCTGCTGATTCCGCTAGCGGATGACTCCGCCCAGAAAATTATTGTTGAAGAAACTCTCTCGCGACAAGCAGAGGCCGTTCGCCTTCGTGCTCACGGCGAAAACGTATGGCGCAAGGCCCGCGAGCGTTTTGAACAACAGCTCTTGCAGGGTGACAAGCCGTGATTTTCTCCGGCATCCTCCACACATCGCTTGGCGGCTTCGCCGTGATCCGTGGCGTCGCGCCCCTAGGCGATCTAGCACGCTGTTCAGAGTTCAATCCCGAGTACCAGCGGAACTTGATTGGAACACACAAAGCTGAGATCAAGCGCTTTTTGGCGGATAGTCAATATCTATTCTTCCCTGAAGTTGTTCTCTCTGTTTCTCTTCAATTTGATTTCAACGCATACACAGGAAAACGCATCATCACCCCAGTGACCGACATACTTTCCGGAAATGGCTTTACCTCTAACGTCAATGACCTCAAAGTGACAACGGTCAATTCTAGATTACCAAGAGCATTAGCGGCAGTGGGCGGAACCAATGCGCCGCAAATGGCCTATCTGGAGCTACCTGAGGATAGGCTCGATAACGGGCTAAAACTGTTTCGCATCGACGGAAACCACCGCCTAAGCGCTGCTAACGACGCTAAACCTGGCGAGTCCAAATACGGCCTACCTACTCCCTTCTGCATTGTGTTACATGACGATGCCTTATTAGCCGAGCGCTTCGAGAAGGTGGTATTTCACAACATTAATGCTAAGCAGATTCCCCTTACCTCTGAAGAGAATTTGCGTCTGATTCTAGGGACTGGCGAAGGAAGCTTGTTCAACGATAAAACCCTACTCGAAAGTACAAACTTCGGTCCGGCTTACTATCTGGCCCGTAAGTTATTGACCGAGATCGATGACCGCTATCTCGCAGCACTAAAAGGGCCTTTGGAGAATCGCCGCTCCTTGGCACTGGCTCTGACGCAATTTCTAATCGGAAAAGATATTGTCAGCGAGAAGGGGGATGCAAGTATTCTCGATGCCGAGGCGCCACGCTTGCGCAATGCGTTCCAGAAAGTCAACTCAATTTATGAGCACCAGACTAAGCTGGCGGAAAATGCCTGTCATGGCGTACTTGTTGCTTTTCTGTATTTTGCCTTATTCAAAGATGGCAGACAGCTACCTGCCTTCGCTCGCTGGGTGACTAGCAACCATATCGATTATCTTAAACCTGATACAACAATGAAAGGTACTAGCTACCATTCCCACCTCGGTCGCATTCAAGCGGTGGATGCCATTAGTTTGGTGAGCGTGTTCGAGAGCGTCCTCACCGCCCGGGAGCGCGAAATTTTCGTTTCGATGGACTTTCGTGAAGAAACCAAGGAGACTTACAGAACCATCAGGAAGACTGTACGGCAAATTAATGAACAATACGAACTCGATATCCGATTACGGGATATCCGTATTGACAATTTCAATAAGGGTCACAGTTACACAATTAACGACGAAATCCTTGAGTTGATTGAAGGCTCCGGCCTGCTTGTTGCCGATCTAACCTTCGGAAATCGCAACGTCTATCACGAGATCGGTTATCTCATGGGCCTTAATCGTGGCCAAGGTCTAGAACAAGACAATTTCATCCTAATTGCTGACATGAACACTCGTGGCGATGAGTTGGAAAGCGACATAGGTTTTAATCTGAAGAGTTGGCAGCAATTGCGTTTTGAAAGCACGCTACAATTGGAAGAGTATTTGACAGAATCCTTGGAGATTTACTACCAACTGAGAGGGGATGAGTAGGCGCTTCGAGGTTCGGTGTTTAAGGCAAACACGAAAAGAAGTTTCTGGACGAGAGTCACATTTATCTCACTTGGGATGGACTCCCGAACCGTCTGGACGCATTAACAACCCCGAGCGAGTTGAAGCGGTACGAAGAAATTACCATGACCGTATAGAACTTTCCAATGCCCCCGTAGCTCAGCAGGATAGAGCGCCGGATTCCTAATCCGTAGGCCGCAGGTTCGAATCCTGCCGGGGGTACCAAGCTAAACCCAATCCCCTCAAGTCCACCAGTCCACCGCGTAGGAGCCGGCGAAGAGGAGGGCGCCCAGGCCCAGGAGGCCGACGGCGGGTTTCGTGGCGCCGATGGAGAGCGCCCCCAGGCCGCCGCAGAGCATCAAGGCGCCCGTTCCCCACATGACCTTCACGACGATCGCCTTGGCGTCGATGACGTTCAGGGGCCTTTCGTCTGTGGATTCCGCGGGCGCTTCGCCGCATTTGGGGCAGGGGTCGGCGCCCGACGTTTCGTCCCGGCATTCAGGGCGTCTGGTCTCGGACATTTCCGGTTCCTTCTGCATCAGTGCCTTGGGCGGAAAATGATTTTCGCACATCGCGCGCGAACTTGAAACGAGCCGGGTATCTTCCGCCGGGCGGCGCCCGCGCTTTTCGCCCCCGCGCGTCGTGTGGGATGATGGCCAAAACGCATCCCGCACGCCCGGGAAATGAATGAGGAGAGGCTGTTGTGCCATATGAAATCGACCCCGAGCGCGTCGTCGTCACCGAACCCGTGCCGGGTTCGGAATACCCGGTTCACCTGATGTACGTCGAATTGCTGGACGGCGTGTATGCGCCCATAGGGCTGAGGACGCCCGCAGGCGCAGCGCCGCACCCCACCGTACTGCTCGGGCGGGGAAACGGCGGCGGCGGAATGGCCTGGGTGCGCGAGGCGACCCGGAACATGGGCTGCATTCAGGAACGCCTGCTCGCGGCGGGCTATGCCTGCGCCTGGCTGCGATACCGCGCGGAGGTGGAACTCGGCTACAACAACGGCGGCCGCCTCGTCGAGGACATCCGCCAGGGCCGCCAGCTCCTGAGCCGCTCGCCGCTCGAGTATGAAGACGAAATTGCGATCATCGAATACATGAAGACGCTGCCCGAGGTCGACGGCGAGCGCATCGGCCTGATGGGCGTGAGTCACGCGGGCGAGATGATCCTCAAGATAACGTCGGAATACGGCGGCGCGCGCGCCTGCGTGGCCTGCGAGCCGGCCTCTCATGAATTTCTCGATCTCGCACCGGATGATACCGCCTTCGTGAATGAGGAAACTCAACTCCGAAACATCGAGGGCATGATGATGCGCGAAGTCGAGAAGGTGCGGGCGCGCATCAACGAAGCACTCGCGCTCGAAAGAATGAAGAGCATCCGCACGCCGATCCTCATCATGGGGAGGGATGCGGATCACCTCCAGGGCGTCTTCCGCGCCACGTACGATTTGATGGTCGAGGCGGGAGGCGATGTCGAGTGGACCTCATACGATCACCCCCTGCACGGATACATCTTTCCCGAGCGGGGAGAGGGCGGGGAATACGCCGTTGACGAGACCCAGGAGGCGGCGATTGCGGAGTGCATCGCCTACTTGGACAAACACATGAAGAACTGAGCTATAATGTGTTAATTGATGCGACATGAACCCGAAGCGTTCCCGGACATGCGACGCGAAGACGGACACCCAAGCCCATGAAATCCCAGACGAGAATTTTCTCTTGCCTTGTGGATGACTTTCTGAAAACCAATGCGCTCATTGTTCCGGCTTCGGAGAATCTCAGGCTGGTCATCTCCCGGATGGCGGAGAAGAATGCAAACTGCGTCCTCGCGACGGACGAGGAAGGCAAGCTCACCGGCATTTTTACGGAAAAAGACGTAACGCACCGCGTCGCCCTGCGGTGCGACGGCACGGAGACGATAGCGCAGGTGATGACGTCCCGCGTCTACTCCGCGAAACAGGGGGACTACCTCTATCACACCATCGCGAGGATGCGCCGCCTCGGCCACCGCCACATGCCCGTGGTGGACGAGTCGAACCGCCCCCTCGGCCTGCTGGATCTGCAGGACGCTATGGTCGTGGCGGCCGCGAATGTGGTGGAGCACATCGACGCGCTCACGCAGGTCCCCGAACTCTACGGCCTGCAAGAGGTGAAAGCCGTCCAGGCGGTCGTGGCGCAGGAACTGCTCGAAGACACCCTCCCCGCGCCGGAGATCCAGGCGCTGCTCACGCACGTGAACAACGACATCTACCGGCAGGTGGTCGAAAAAGTAGTCTCGACCATCGAAAAGGCGGGGGGAGGCGCGCCGCCCGTTCGGTACGCCGTGATCGTCATGGGTTCGGGCGGCCGGGGGGAGAATTTCATCAACCCCGATCAGGACAACGGCATCATCCTCGAGGACTATCCCGTGGAGCGGCACAACGAGATCAACGACTACTTCATCCAGTTCTCCGAACTGCTGACCTGGAACCTCGAGGCCATCGGCTTTCCCCTGTGCGACGGCAACGTGATGGCCACGAACCCGCTTTGGCGCAAGTCGATCTCCGAGTGGAAGCTCCAGACCCTGCGCTGGTTCCAGAAGCGGAGCACGTTCCAGGTTCAGTTGAGCGACGTCTTCTTCGACTTCGACACCGCCTGCGGGGATCTCTCGCTGGGGCGCGAGTTGCGCAACCACATCACGACGTTCGTGCAGAGAGAACCCGCCGTGCTCCAGGCGATGTTCCAGACCGAGAACGACAGGCACGTCGCACTCGGCCTGTTCGGCATCCTGCGCACGGAAAAGGTGGAAGAGGGCCTGCCGCAGGCGATAAACATCAAGCACGGGGGCATCCTCCCCCTGGTCGGCGCCGTGCGGCTTCTCGCCCTGAAAGAGGGCATCGAGGCGACCTCCACCCACGAGCGCATCCGGCTGCTGCACAAGGCGGGGGTTTTCAGCGACGATGAGGTAGACGACTACACCGCTGCCCTCGAGCATCTGACGTTCATCCTGCTTCGCCAGCAACTCAGGGACTTCCGGCGCATCCGGAAGGCGACGCGCTACGTGAGGAAGTCGGCAATGTCACGAAGGGAGAAGCAGGTCCTGAAAATGTCTCTCAAGGCGGTCCGCGCGCTCAAGGAGCGAGTGCGAACGGATTTCACCGGCGAGATTCTTTGAGAACCCCTTTGCGGATGGCTACGATACGGGCGTCTTGAATCTGTCGAACACCCGCCCGAAGCGCCAGGCGTAGAACTCCACGCTCTCGTACAGGCCCGCGCGGCTGTACGGCTCCTCCGCCCAGAACGCCCGCGCCGCCTCGATGTCGGGAAAATCGAGCAAGAGCACGCTGCCGTTTCTGGTCTCGCCGTCATCGGTGACCAGGGGGCCGCGAACCATCACCGAGTCGTTGTTCTCCGTCAGGTAGGCGACGTGTTCTTCGTGCAGACTCTTTCGGATCGCGCCGCCGCCCGCCTTGTCATGGGCATGGACGTAGAACTGGAGGTTCCCCTCTTTTCGCGGGCAATCGCGCCAGGAGTAGGGCACGGTGGCGCGCCAGCGATGAACCGAAGGCCGCTCCTGAATCCCCTCGATGATGAACGGCTCGTTTTCCACGTGCGCCTCCGCGGCGGCGCGGTCTGGCAGGTCCAGAATGCGGAAACTGCCCAGTTCGAGCTCGCCGTCGTCGGTCAGGAACGGACCCGCGAAGCGGGTGACGTCGTCGAAGCTCTTCAGATAATCGAGGTGCGCCTTCCGGTGCACGTCGCGCAGTTCGGCCGCTTCGGGTTTGTCATATATCTTGATGACGAATTCCACAGATGATTTCCTTTTTGTTGGAAGGGAAATTGACCACCGCCGTCATTCCGGCGAAAGCCGGAATCCATTCTCAAGCAGAATAGCAATACGACGGCTTTTCATTTCCTCCTCATTGGTGAGAAGCAATCAGAAAATAAAAAAAAAGACAAAAATGGATTCCGGCTTTCGCCGGAATGACGATCAAAACCACACCGCTTCGTATCAGGCCGTTCTTGTGAACGGGTCAAGTATTGATTGCCGTCCAAGCCACCCGGATTCTATGCGCGGACGCGCAACGGCGCAACGGACGCAGCGGGGCGCATTGCGCGGTTGTTGAGAAGTCCGACAGGGGGAGCGCGCTGAATTTCACTCCCCCCTTGAGGGGGAGTCGGCAAGACGAGGACGTAGTCCGAAGTCGCG
>VXPH01000202.1 GCA_009839615.1 Nitrospinota bacterium | reverse complement strand
TCCGTATCCCCCCCGCGCAGGGCCTCGAAGAAGCGCTCCCGCATCGAGGGGTTCTGCTCCCGCAGTTCGTCGTCGCGGCCATGCCAGGCGTCGGAGAAGGCGTTGCGGATGGCGCGTCCGGTGTAGGGTTCCGGCCAGGCGATGCCCCGGGCCGTGTCGAAGGCCTTGGTGCGCAGCGTGTGGTCGCCGCCGGTCCGCTCGATGAGCGCCTTCTGGTTCGGGTGGCCCAGCGCCTCCCGCGTGGCGAAGAAACGGGTGCCGATCAGGACGGCCTCGGCGCCCAGCATCAGGGCGGCGGCCAGGCCGCGCCCGTCACTGATGCCGCCCGCGGCGGCGACCGGGATCGGCGCCACCGCGTCTGCGACCGCCGGAACGAGCGGCAGCGTGGCGCGCTCGGCCCCGTGGCCCCCGGCCTCCGTGCCCTGGGCGACGATAATCTGGGCGCCTTTCGCCGCCGCCTCCCGGGCGTCTTTCAGCGTCTGGACCTGGCAGATCAGCGTCGCGCCGGCTTCGCGTATCTTCGCGGCGTAGGGTGCGATATCGCCGAAAGAGAGCATGACGGCCCGCGGCTTACATTCCAGCGCCGCGTCGAGCGCGCCGGGCCGCTCATCCAGCGCCCAGGTGATGAAGCCGATACCGACCGCGCCCTCGTCCGACTTGTCGAATTCGCCTCGAATCCACGCATCGGAGCCGTAACCGAACGCGGGGTCGGCGTAACCTGCGCCGATCAGGCCCAGCCCGCCCGCGGCGGAAACCTCGCGGGCCAGCGCGCCGCCCGCAACGCCGCCCATCGGGGCGAGCAGGATCGGATGATCGATGTCCAGGAGACGGGTGATCGCGGTCGAGATTTTCATGCCCAGGAGCATGGCGGCGAAGCCTGGGGTTGTCAAACCAAGCGCCCGGTTCCGAAGAGCGCCGCCCGCCCCGGTTCACGCTCCTCCGGGCGCATGCCATAATGACGAACATCCCGTTCCGGTGCGCGCGAAGGGCGTCACCATCGTGGTGAAGCGCGCGCACCGGCCGATGGCTGAAAGGAGTCCGAGATGAACGCTTCTGCGAAGGATGGTTGGAAACCCCTGGAGTGGGCGGATTTTCCGGAGGGCTTCACGCCCTTCTTCCTCGACCCGACGGGGGCGCGGCTCGATACGAAGGAGCTCGCCCCGGGGGTGTACGCGCTCCTTTCCTCCGTCCCCAACGTGGACAACGCCGGTTTCGTCGTTGGCGAGAGGGACGTCCTGGTGATCGACGCGCACATCAACCCGGCCATGGCGCGCCAGATTCAGGAGCGTGTGCGCGAGGTGACCGACAAGCCCATGCGCTACCTCGTCAACTCGAACTACCACGGGGACCACACCTTCGGGAACTGCGCGTTCCCGGCGGAGACGCTGATCATCCAGCACCGCATGACGGCCGCGCTCGTCCCCTGGCACGAGGAAGAGAAACGCTTCATGCTGCCCTGCGTGGGGAACGACCCGAAGATTCTCGAAGAGGTGGAACTGCGCCGCGCCGACGTCGTCTTCGACGACTTCCTGCAGATCGACCTGGGGGGGAAGGTGGTGGAACTGCACCATTTCGGCCCGGCGAACACCCCCGGCGACACCATCACCTACGTCCCCGGGGCGAAGGTCGCCTGGACGGGCAACATGACGGGCGGGAACCTCATCGTCCCCCTGGAGAGCGACGCGCCGACCTACATGAACTCCATCGCGCGCCTCGCTCAGACTCTTGAGGTCGAAACCCTCATTCCCGCCCACAACCCCATGTCGGGGCCGGAACTCCTGGGCGGGTACATGCAGTACCTGAGCGACGTGACCCAGGCCGTGCGGGGGGCGCACAGCGCCGGGTGGACGCTCGCCGAGGCGATGGAGCGAATCACGCTCGACCTCGACAGGCCCTACGTCCCGCCCGCGGATCACCCGCGGTTCGACTTCTTCGGGGACCTCCACAGCTACGCCGTGATGAAAACCTACCAGTCCCTCGCGGGGTGACGAGGCCGGAATGGCGGCGGTGGTCAGTTCCAACCTAGAAGAGAGGAACTGCATTGCTGAATGCGGAACTTGGAACCGTATGTGTGGACAAATAAAATAGCTATGAAAAAACGGGGCGCTCCACGGAGTTTGCCCCTATGAAAATGGCGGAGAGGGAGGGTTAGATTCGACCGATAAAGGAGCGTTTGCAGAACCCGGATATCGAGCTATAAATATACAGATACTACGAAAAAACCCAGTCTTTACTCGGCCTGAAGATATCATAATGATGAAGAGGAAAGGATTCATTTGACTATCACGGCAATGATGGGACCGACTCTCCTCGCTTGAAATAAATATCTGTTTTTACTCATGTATTTCTACTTTCTCCCTTTCTCTTTCCTTCTGTATGTTCGTCAGATTAATGCTTGAATACGCTCCTATTGTATGCTGCTCGTATACGTTTTGATTACGATTCGGCTAGGATGGGCTGTACCCAAAAGAGGAGAAATCGAGCTCACCAAACGCGTCGTCTGCACGACGTTCGTCAAGGCGCATCTGGCCCGGGTCATCCGGCTGACCTCCGAGCGGCGGAGTTCGAGATTGCCACTCACAATCAAGGTATTCGCCCAGCCGTTCATCGATGACAAACAGAGCCGGTAGAGGGTGTTACGTAACAGACTTCTGCAGGATCATGTCCCTGCCTGATTCCTGGAAGTCTAAACTTCTTTGGGCCAATTTCTGTCGTCTATTCCCGTGTCTCTCACCTTTAGAATGCCAAGACCGAGCAACTGGACGGCGCCCGGCCCACGATTATTGCCGTGATTCCAAATCCCTAAGTCTCTGCAAACATATTGATTAATTCAGTACGGGGATCGTAGATTTCGGGGCGCATCACATGGCGAAAGGTGAGACATTGACTCCGGATTAGAGCGTAACCGTGCCCAAGCTGTTGTCGGTCGGACCATGATAGAGTCGAGGCGGATTCAATCGGCATGGAGGATTCTGGAGGAAAAATGAATAAACCGTCCATCGGGCCCGCCCTTCGTCCCGGCGAGTTCGTTCCCCTCGTCGCCCTTCTGATGTCGCTCGTCGCGCTCTCTATCGACGCGATACTGCCGGCGCTGCCCGCGATAGGCCGCGACCTCGGGGCGCCGCGCAGAAACGACGTTCAGTTCATCGTCACGGCCGTGCTCCTGGGGCTCGGTCTCGGGCAGATCGTTTTTGGCCCCCTCTCCGACAGGATCGGACGCAAGCCCGCCATCCATACCGGCCTCGTCCTTTTCATGTCGGGATGCGTCATGAGCATCATCGCATCCACTTTCGAGGTGATGATTGCGGGCCGCGTACTGCAGGGCGTCGGAATCGCGGGGCCGCGCATCGTGACCGTCGCCCTGGTGCGCGACCAGTACGAAGGACGCCAGATGGCTCGTCTCATGTCGTTTGCGATGGCCGTGTTCATTCTCGTCCCCACCGTCGCTCCCGCCCTCGGACTGGGGATACTGTGGCTGGGCGGCTGGCGCGCGATATTCGTCACCTTCTTCATCATCGCCGCGGTCACGCTCGCGTGGTTTTCACTTCGCCAGCCCGAGACCCTGCCCCCCGCCCGCCGGCGGCCCCTTTCCCCGCGCGCCATCGGCGGAGCCGTCCTGGAGGTGCTGCGAATCCGGGCCGCGCTCGGATATACCATCGCCACCGGGTGCGTGTTCGCGCCGTTCGTGGCCTACCTCAGTTCCGCCCAGCAAATCTTCCAGGAGGCCTACCGGACCGGCGCGCTCTTCCCGGCCTATTTCGGCGTGCTGGCGCTCGCATTCGGCGGCGCCTCGCTCGTGAACGGGTGGCTCGTGATGAAGTACGGGATGCGCCGGCTCTCGAGAATGGCGACGGTGTCCATGACGCTGGTCTCTGCAGTCGCCTGGGCCCTGGCCTTCGAGGGGCTTCCGCCGTTGTGGCTGTTCATGACCTACCTGCTCCTCGTCTTCCTGTGCATCGGACTGCTCTTCGGAAATCTCAATGCGCTCGCCATGGAGCCCATCGGCCACATCGCCGGGGTGGGGGCGGGCGTGGTCGCTACGCTCTCCACATTCATCTCGGTGCCGTTCGGAGCGCTCGTGGGCCATCGTTTCGATGGAACCATGTACGCCCTGATCGCCGCTTTCGCGGTCTTCGGAGCAGGGACCTACGCCGCCATGAGATGGGCCGAGGCAGGTGGAGGCGAAAAGCGCAGCCGGGCCCCCGCCGCTCGCGAATGATCGTCAATCGTCCCCCGGATGGCCGTCCAAACGCCCCGAAATCCCTTGAAACTAAATGCGTGGCTGGCCTGATGGAGGAGTGAGCCGATCTGCCCAGGTAAGGGGAAGGTCGCGCCAAAGCTGAAATGCTTACCGCACAGTGGCGCGTACGAGGGGTATCCATGGTATGCGAGACGTATGTTACGTGTGACGCCGTGGTAGGACTCAATGTCGTGGACGGTGCCGAATTGCTCGATGCCGAGCACCTGTTTGGCTCGATTTATTATCGCTCGCGCCAAGAGGCTTCCTCGTAAATACGCCACAGGAACCGTATCCTGTTTCGACAACCGATCGCACCGACACAAAGCTGCTGGCCTCAATCTACAATCCACTTTATCCTGGCGCTTATCTGATTCACCAGCATATTTCTCACAAAGACTTCACTTTTAAAAAAGTCGAGTTCCGTCTAGTTTTCCGATTTTAATTCATGCTGCGCTTCGCTCGGTTCGTGCCCCGAAGTTATCATTCAAGCCGCATCAATATATTGTCGAACTCATCCCTCGCAATTGCGAAATCGGGGGGAACGAGAATTGTGGCGTCGAACTCCTGGAGGATGAAAGGCCCCTTTTTCATGGATTCATCGAGCATGGAGCGATTGATGAGTTTCGCTGCTTGCCAGCCCATCTCCGCACCGAAATAGGCTTGTCGCTCGCCCGTCTTCGTTTTCAGGATTTCCGGAAACTGAAGCGATTCCGGAAAGCGTGGCGTTTCGGGAACGCCCGTGGCGACAAGGTGGAGGTTCACCAGTTCCACGAGTCCGTCGCCTCCGCGGTGGCCGTATGTGCGTTCATGCTCATCTTCGAAGTCGGCGGACGCCCTGGAGAGGTTCTCTCCAGCCGACCCGCTCTCCGGCCAGGGAACTGACAACTCGTGCGTTTGTCCATAGTAGCGGAGTTCACCGCGCCTTCTTAAGCGGCACCTCTCGCCGGAAAATCCCTCACTGGCGAGCAAATCCCGCGCCTCGACCTCGAGGCGCTTCCAGTAGGTCTCGACCGACTCTGGGTCGAGTTCATCCGTTCTGCCCAGAAGGGTCTGGGTGAAATGGTGCTCCAGGTCGGAATAAAGGAGCCCGAAGGCGGAGAAAATCCCCGAAGAGGGGGGGATGACGACCTGTGGGAGTTCAAGTTCTCTCGCGACGGAAGCGGCGAACAGCCCTCCGTTTCCACCGAATGCGAACAGGCTGAAATCCCGTGGGTTCTTGCCGCGCTCGGTCGAGACCGAACGAATCGCCCGCGTCATGTTCGAGGTCGCGATTTGAACGACGCCGTATGCGAGCGCCTTGACGTCGAGACCCAGGGGCGTCGCCACTCGTTCGCTCAGGGCGCGCTCGGCGGCTGAAGTATCGAGTTTCACCGAACCGCCCGCGATGCCCTCGGGTGCGAGGTAGCCGAGGAGGAGACAGCTATCGGTCAGGGTGGGTTCCATGCCTCCGAGTCCATAGCAAGCGGGGCCGGGGTTCGCGCCCGCGCTCTTGGGCCCGACTTGCAACGCGCCGCCTTTGTCGATCCAGACGATGCTGCCGCCGCCCGCGCCGATCTCCGCAATGTCCAGCGTAGGAGTGCGCAGGAGATAGCCACCGCCGCGCGCGAGGCGGTTCGACTGGGAGAATCCGCCGCCGACCTCGTACTCGGGGGAGAAGGTCGTCTCGCCGTTTTCGATGAGGCTCGCCTTGGCCGTGGTGCCTCCGAGTCCATGGTGGTAACGTTGCCCACCTCGATGCGCCTGGCGAGATGATGCGCCGCAACGACGCCTGCGGCGGGTCCTGATTCGATGATGTGAATGGGCTGTGAGCGCGCCACTTCCGCCGTCATGGTGCCCCCGCCCGACGGCATCATCAGCAACGGGGCTGTGAACTCTCTCTCACGCTCACGCAGACCCGTTTCGAGGAAGCTGCGCGAAGAATAGGGATTCAAAAATGCGTGGCTAGTTCCTGTATCGTTTTTACCTGCCAGTTTTCTTGCGCGTCATCACGAGTCGACCCAGCGAATCCACCTCTACGCGAAACGAGGGAGGGATGAGCACCGTGGAGTCGGGTTGTTCGATGATAGCGGGGCCTTGAACCCGGTTTCCGCCTTTGAGATGTTCGCGCTCGAAAATGGGGCAGTCGATGAAATTCCCGGCTTCGCGAAAATGCGCTTTCCGCTCGCTCTTTAGCGCCGCCTTGGGGCTTCGGGAGCCTGAGGCGATTTTTTTCGGGCGAATACGATCCGTAAGGCCGATGGCCGAGACGCGCAGGCTTACGGCCTGAACGCTTTCCGTCTCATCAGAGTAGCTGTACTGGCGCAGATGCGCGTCATGAAACGTCCTTCGCGCCTTTGCGAGCCACCTGGTGTTCACCTTGCCTCCGGGCAGCGGCACGTTGATCTCGTAGTTCTGGAGCGGGTAGCGCAGATCGGCGGACCGCACGAGCATGCGCTTCGTCCGGGGCGCCCTCTCGGCATTGAGCCATTCGTCCGCAGCAGCTTCCAGGTCGGCCATGAGCGCGGCGATGGACTCTGCGTTCTCCCCGTCGAGGCTTAAGCGGGTAGTAGCCGTGAAGTCCGCTCTCAGGTCCGCCCGGAGCAGGCCGAGTGCGGAGAAAACACCCGGCGCCTCGGGGATGATGATGCGCGGAATTCCGAGTTCGTCCGCCAGGTCCGCCGCGTGCAGGGGACCCGCGCCGCCGAAACTGATGAGCGCGAAATCGCGCGGGTCGTAGCCCCTGGCGACCGAGACCACGCGAAGGGTGCGCACCATGTGCGCGTTCACGACTTCGATGACGCCTGCGGCGGCTTCCATGTTGGAGAGACCGAGCGGCCCCGCGATCTTCTCTTCAATGGCTTTTTCCGCAAATTCGAGGTTGAGTCTTGATTCTCCCCCTACGAAATAATCCGGGTTCAGGCGACCCAGGACGAGGTTCGCGTCCGTGACGGTGGGTTCCTCGCCTCCGCGCCCGTAGCAGACCGGGCCGGGTTCGGAACCCGCGCTGTGAGGGCCGACTTTCAGAACGCCCACGCCGTCCACCGAAGCAATGGAGCCGCCGCCCGCGCCGCATTCGGTCAGATCGATGACGGGTGTCTTGACGGGATATCCCGTAAAGCGCACCGCCAGGGACTGATGCACCCCCATCCCGATCTCGTATTCGGTGGTGGTCTTGTAGGCGCCACCCTCAATGAGGCTAGCCTTGGCCGTGGTGCCGCCCATGTCGAATGATATGATGTCGGGCTCTTCGATCTCCCGCGCGAGGACGGCGGCGGCGATGACGCCCGCCGCGGGACCCGATTCGATGAGCGTGTGCGGGCGCTCGCGCGCCGAAGCTGGCGACATCAGCCCGCCTGCTGAGTTCATGATGAGAAGTTTTTCGGGGCGGTGCCCGAGCCGGGAGACCTCCTCATGCAGCTTTTCCGTGTAGCGCGCGAATATGGGCTTCAGATAGCCGACGAGCGCGGCCGTGCTGGTTCGTTCGAACTCGCGGAATTCAGGCGTGACCTCAGAGGAAGCGACGATATGACGGCCCGGAAGAGCGCGGATGAGGTGTTTTTTCACCCGCTGCTCGTGGGCCGGGTTCACATAGGAAAACAGCAGCGCGATCACTACAGACTCGGCGCCCGAGGCGTCGAGCGCGTCCGCGAGGCGGTCGAGTTCTGTTTTCGTCAGTCTGGTGACGACGTCTCCGTTCCACGCCAGCCGCTCGGTCACCTCGAAGCTGAGCCGCCGGGGGATGAGGGGCCTGGCCTTAACTTCCTGTAAGTTATAGAGGCTCGGCCTGCGCTGGCGGGCGATCTCGAGAATGTCCCGAAATCCCCTGGTTGTGACCAGTGCGGTTCGCGCACCCTTTGATTCCAAAACGGTGTTGGTGGCCACCGTAGTGGCGTGGAGGATGCGTCCCACCTCTTCAGGCGATATGTCTCGCGTTGCCCTTTGAAGCCCGTTTATGAAACAGCCCTCCAGATTCACCGGCGTGGTGTCGACTTTGTACGAGCCCATGAGTCCCTCTCGCTCTCCCATGAGGACGACGTCGGTGAACGTGCCGCCGATGTCGACGCCGACGCGGTATTTTTCTTTCTTTCTCGAGGCCATGCTAGAGCGTCTCCTTGCGTCTCAGCGCTTCATCGACCAGAACAGCGGGGTAGGACGCCCTGGCGTATTCGAGCGAGATTTTTCCGTCCGCGAGGTCGGTCGCCAATTCTGCGGGGGAATGCTCGGCCGGGTCGCCGTATCCACCGGCGCCGGCCGACTGGCACCTGAGAATCTCGCCCTCTCGTATTTCATGGGGGCCGCCCTTGCTCGGCAGCTTTTCTTCGTCTGGTGCTCCGGGATTTTTCAGATGAACTCCGTAGGCGCCTTCTTTGCCGCCGAGAAGAGGCCAGGGAGAAAAGTCGTGCCTGTCGGCGTGGGCGATGAAGCCCGTGTCGCTGAGCATCCGGAAATCTTTTCTCGTGGCGAGTCCGCCCCGGTGGCGTCCCGCCCCGCCGCTGTCGGGCACGAGTTCGAAGCGCTCCACCCGGATGGGGTATTCACTCTCCAATATCTCGACCGGCAGGTTCGGTATGTTGTTCGTGTGAATCTGGACGGCGTCCATTCCATTGCTGGTGTCGCGGCCGCCCATGCCGCCCCCGATGCCGTCGATGCAGATGAACGGCCTTCCCCGGATGGTGTCGAAGCCGTGGATGTTGATGGAGGTGGTGCCGTGTCCGCAGGCGCATACGCGCTCGGGCGCCACTTTCGACATGACGCCGATAAGCAGATCGGCCAGCCGCTGGCAGGTCGTGCCGCGTCCACCCACGGGCGCGGGCGGACTGGGGTTCACGATGCTCTCCGCAGGCGCTACGAGCCTAACCACGCGCTCGAAAGCCGCGTTCGACCAGAGTTCTGGGTCGATGGTCGCCTTGAGCGCGTAAGCGACGGTGGCGAACAGCGCTTCGTAGACGACGTTCACGCCGCCCGTTCTCTGATGGCTCGAACCCGTAAAATCGAAAACCATGTGGGGTTCGGGCTTGTGCGAGATGGTGAGCGTCACCTTCAAAGGGACCGGGCCGGGCACGTGGGCGTCATCGTCGAGTTGATCCTCAAAATCCCACCTTCCCTCGGGCAGTTCCTTTATCTTGGAGCGAATCGTGCGCTCGTTGTAGTCGAGCACGCCTTCCACGAGTTCGAGAAAACGCCCGGCGCCGTATTTTTCGCTGAGTTCCTGAAGACGCCGGACGCCCAACTGGTTGCAGGCGGCCTGCGCGCGGAGGTCGGCCGGCCTGTCCTCTGAAAAGCGCATGTTGAGGAGAATGAAGGAGAAGAGGTCTTCCTGCAGTTCGCCTTCGCGAAAGATTTTCATGGGCGGTATGCGCAGACCCTCCTGGTATATCTCGTTGCAGCCCTCGGTCATCGCGGCGCCCGGCTTGATGCCGCCCACGTCCGGCCAGTGGCCCATGTTGGCGACGAAACCGATGAGTCGTTCGCCGTCGAACACCGGAGAGGCCACCGTGACGTCGGCGAGGTGGGTACCGCCGCCGTGGTAGGCGTCGTTCGCCAAAAAGGCGTCGCCGGGCTTAAGTTCTTTGAGCGGATAGCGCTTCAAAATGTTGCGGATGATGCTCAGCATCGCGCCCAGGTGCATGGGAATGTGCTCGGCCTGGGCGATGAGTCGGCCTTCGGCGTCGAATATGGCTGTCGAGGCGTCCTGTCGCTCCTTGATGTTCGTGGAATACGCCGTGCGGATAAGCGCCGCGCCCATCTCCTCGGCCACCGAGAGCAAGGCGTTCGAAAAGACCTCGAGCGCGACCGGGTCTGGTATCGAGGAAGCGCGCCGCTTCGTGGTCTTTCGACGCGAGGTTGTTAATTTCGAGCTCGCTTTCGTGCGTCCGGCCGGCATAAAATTATCACTCCCTCTTCCTGGCAAATCGTTTTCCGCTCTTCGTTCAAGGCGATGCGTTTTGAGAGCACGCGTTCATCGCCGGGGCGGTTTGGGTGAGCGCACGTACACTCGCGGCGCCTGAGTCTTTCTCCAGAACTTCATGGGAAAACCTTCTGGCGCATTCCGCTTCCCGAGCGCAGCTTCAAGATGATGCGGACATGTCGATCCGGGGTTTTCAGGTGGATGTTTTACACGAGTTTCCGGCCTTTCGGCAAAGTATTGGGTGGATCAACGAAATTCATCCCATCCAAATGGGTGAATCCGGCGGCGCGCCACGAAGGCGGCCCCGGAAATGGAGGATTGGTGGTGGCGAATGATTCGTCATATCCAACCCTTATTCCACGGCCTGGATGCTCTGCTAACCGATCCCTTCTTCGGTGTTGAGGTGCTGTCGCACTTGCCTTGTCAGGTGCGTAAATTCGAGTGTTTCCGTAGAAGCTACCGTGCGCGGGCGTGGCAATTCAACTTTTATCTCCCCGACGATGCGGCCTGGACGCGGTGACATGACAAGAACACGGTCGGCCAGATATACGGCTTCCGATATGCTGTGCGTAATAAAAAGGACTGTCTTGCGGCGTTTCATCCAGATGCTTTGCAGTTCACTGTTCATCTGTTCTCGCGTCATGGCGTCGAGGGCACCAAACGGTTCATCCATCAGCAGCAGATCAGGATCATGGATAAGCGCGCGGCAAAGGCCGACACGCTGCTGCATCCCGCCGGATAGCTGGTGCGGATAGGCATTCTCGAAGCCTTCGAGCGCGACCAGTTGAATCAACTCCTGCGCCGTCTCCCGGTAGTCCTGCACGCGCAGGCCCCGAATTTCGATCTGGAGGAGAATGTTCTCCAGGATCGAACGCCAGGCCATTAGCAGAGGACTTTGAAAGACCACCCCGACCGAGGCTGTCGGACCCCTGATCTCCCGCCCGTTCACCCGGATTGCCCCGCTGGATGGTGAGAGCAATCCGGAAACGAGCTTCAGGAGCGTACTTTTCCCGCAACCGCTGGGACCGACGAGGGCGACGAACTCGCCCTCGGAAGCAAAGATGGACACATTGTCGAGCGCATGCACATCGGAGTTCGCAGCGTGATAAGTGAGACTGACGTCGTCAATCCCGATTACCTCGCCACTCATCGTATTTTAGTTCTTCGGAACAAACTTGTTGCTGTAGAATTTCTCGGCCGGAAGCGTCTTCTTGAGCCGCCCCGTTTTCACGAGGATCTGTACGGCATTGTCCCAATCCTTCTTGCTCGTCCATCCGTAGGGCTTGCCCGCCGTGTGTTTCGTTCCGAGTCGTTTATGTGCCTCCTCCCATTGGAGCTTGATCGATTCCCTGCGCTTTTCCGCCGTCTTAGACAATCGCATGGCGATATCGACGGCCTCGTCGACATTCTCCTTCTTCACCACGTCCTTCAGCCCCCGCGCAACCGCGCGCACGAAACGCTGCACTTGTCCGGGTTTCTCGGCAATCCTTTGCTCGTGAACCACCACGCCATGGCCCAGGGGAGAAATGCCGAAATCCGAGAACTTCATAAAGTATACCGGCTTCCCTTTTCCCTGGCGGGCGCGCACGACGAGATCAAGCGGCGAGCCGATGACGACGCTGATGAATGAATCGACTTTCCCGTTCACGAACGTGGTGTTGCGCGTCGCACCGCTGGTAACACGGATCTGCACCTTCTCCGGCGGAATTTTATTGACGGACAGCAAAAGGTCGAACATGGCTTTGTGCCCTGCCGTCATGGCCACCGATCTGCCAATCAGGTCCTGGGGCTTTCGAATCGGGCTGTCTTCGTGCGAAATCACAGCCCAGGCTCCTATCTGCACCACCCCGAACACGCCCTTGAGCTTCATGCCTTTGGCGACGCCGGATGCCATAAACATATAATCCGCAACCCCGAAATCGTCATGCTTTCCACTAATCAGGCCCACCGTTTTACTGGAGCCGGCGCCTTCTTTGATGGTCACATTCAGTTTTTCCGCCGCAAAATATCCCTTCTCCTTCGCCCAGTAGAACGGCAGATGATAGCCGGACAATCGCCAGTCAAGGCGCAGGCTCACGGAATCCGCCGCCTGTAACGACTGGGCGGGGAAAAAGGTTACGGACAAAAGAAATGCAGAAACAACCAACAGACCTTTGCGCAAAATGGAACCCAACATCTTGCAATCCTCCTTTATTAGGATTGATAGGCAGTCGTCGACTCGATCCGAACCGAGACGTGCCAGGGAATCAAGAGACGTTCCAGTTTTGAGACTATGGAGAACAAGATGACGCCCATGGCGATCAGCACGAAGAGCGCCGCCCAGATGAGAGATCCGTCAAGATCGCCCGCGGATGTAAGGAGCAAAAAACCCACCCCCTTGTCGGACCCGACGAACTCCCCGACAATGGCCCCGACAACCGAAAAACATATGGCGATCTTGAAACCGCCGAACATCTGGGGCAGCGCCGCCGGGCCTCTTACCTTGAGCATGATTTTGGGGGTTTTGGCCCCCATCGAACGAACGAGATCGATCATATCGTTTTCGACGCCTTTCAGTCCGACAATTGTCGACACGATGATCGGAAAGAATGAGATCAGAAACACGACCGCGATCTTCGGCAATATCCCGAATCCAAGCCAAACGACCAGAATGGGCGCAATCGCAACCTTCGGTATCGTTTGGGACATTACGAGAAACGGCATCAACATACGTTCGATGCTGCGGCTGCAAACCACCCAGAATGCAAGTGGTACGCCTATCAGGACGCTGGCCGAGAAACCCAATAGCACGGATTGCAGCGTATAGAGGCATTCGTCGGCCAATCTGCGCCACTCCTCCCCGAGCCGCACCACCACGTCCAGCGGCGCCGGCAACAGGTATTCCGGGATCTCGAATACCTTTACCGCAGCCGACCACAACATCAGGGCCACGGCAACAGCCATGACCGGCATCAAGATGTCCAAGGCTCTCTCGCGCCGGACCGAATTGGCTTTGAAGACATTCCACGAGGAAGGCATCGTTCTCCGTGCTCTGGCATCAGAAGAGTCGACTGACATTGGTTCGTCTCTCTCCGGACTTGTAGAGGAAAGGTCGGGAGAATTGGATCGAGCGCTCAAGAGAAGAATTATCCGCAACCTGGTACGATTCTATCGAGAACGATCAGATGCTTGATCGTAGCGACAACCCGGCTATCGGTCAATCTCATGAACCCCGTCGGTTTTATCGCCGGATTTGCGATGACGAAACGAACCCGGGGTCAAACGGCGAGGTTTTCTCGCAAAGTCTTGCCCTCATATGATTTCCTGTACCTCCCCCGTCTTTGCAATTCGGGAACCAGGTAATCAACTATGTTGAGCATAATCTCGCGTGGCCCGGCCTGTGACTGCTTGACCATGAAGCCGCCGCGACTCCCGGTCGCTTCGAATATCTCTTCGAAACGATCGGCAATCTGCGCCGCCGTACCGGTGACCGCAGTGGCGTAACCCGTTGCCGACTCGAGTCCATGCCGGAAGAATTCTTCGCGATCGATCTCGGCGTGCTCGCCGTATTTGTGCGCCAGTTGATTGACGAAACCCACCGGAGAGGCCTGCGCGGCGACGATCCGTTCCTGAAGTTCCGCCAGGGAGAATCGCGGCGGAAGTTTGGACAAGTCGTAGCCGGTATTGTGCGACAGCCATACCCCGACGGCTTCCATAGGCACATCGGAAATCAGCGCTTCTCGCAGCGCATGCGCCTGTTTCTCGGTTTCACCGACGATGGCCCTGAGTGCCCAGATGATGCCGACCTCTTGCGGATCCCGCCCCTCGGCGATGAGGGCCTCATCGAGATCTTGTCGTTGCTTCGTCATAAGCGGCAACGTTTTGGTTCTGCCAAAAACATGATCGGCGACATGAGCGGCGCCTTTGACGCCGCGCGGAGAGCCTCCGGCCTGTATGATGACGGGGCTTCCCTGAGGAGACGGAACGACGCTTAGCGGCCCCTTGACCTTGAAAAACTTCCCCTCGTGGTTGATCGGATGAACTTTGGCGGGGTCTGCGATCCGGCCCGAAGCCTTGTCCCAGAGAAAAGCATCCGCCTCAACGCTATTCCACAACGCCCGACAGACGTCGATAAACTCTTCGAGCCGCTCGTAGCGCTCGCCATGTTCCGGAAGCCCGTCGTAGCCATAGTTCGCAAAATCGGAGCGGCGCGCCGAGGTGATGACGTTAAAGGCCATTCGACCGTTGGTGATATGGTCCAGGGAATTCAAAAGGCGCGCCGTGTAAAATGGGTGCATAAAGCTGGATGAATACGTCAAGCCGAACCCGAGATGTTTGGTGACGCGTGACATCGCAACAATCCACGGACTCATGTCGAATCTTGGCCATGCGACGCCATAGCTGACCGCATCGTCAATCGAGTCTTTCCACATCTCGGGAATGCCTGTCGAGTCTCCAACAAAAATGAGGTCAAGACCGCCACGCTCTGCGACGCGCGCAATTTCCTCGAACATGCCGATATTGGGATGGTGGCGATCTACCCAAGTACCCGGATTCCTCCAATTGGTCTCTACCTCGGTCCACGAGATATCAAATGCCAATTGGATGCGCTTCTTCATTTAGTTTTCCTCAGTATTTGACAATGGCTCTCACTCTCGTCGGTAAGCTGACTTTGCCCGAGATTATCCATTTTGCTTCTTTGCCGAGGAGTTTACTACGGCCGGATGCAATCTTCCAGACCAGGATTTATCGAGGCGTAGCCGAACGTTGGCGCAGGAAATCGCTATTTCGAGAAGCGAAGTCGCGCGTCATCTCCGGGCTGTGGTACGCGCAATCAGCGCTTACCGGTTCTCTCCTGAACATCAAGGAAACGAACTTTCTCTTATTGTTACCCCGAAGTCGAATGAAAAGTAATTACAAAACCAATAGAAGGTTTCGTTGGAAATTCAGAAT
>VXPH01000096.1:5346-15348 GCA_009839615.1 Nitrospinota bacterium | reverse complement strand
CTTCCCCATCCAGGAGAAATGCCCCTTTTTCGCCCGCGGTAATGACGACCCGTGAAGACCCCAAATCCCTTAATGCGCCCGCTGCGCGAAAAAACTCCGCATCGGTTTCAGGTGTTTTCCCGAGTCCGGCCAGATGCGCCGCTTCGGTTTCGTTGGGGGCCAGCACGTCGGTCAGGCGGAGCAATTCATCGGACAACTCTCCCGCCGCCGGAGCCGGGTTCAGGACGTTGCAGGCGCCGCGCTTTCTACCCTTCCGGAACGCGGCCATGACCGATGGAACCGGAATCTCAAGCTGCGCCAGAACGACGTCGCCGTAATCGAGAAGCCCGGGTTTTCTTCTCATTCGCCCGGGCGTGAGGAGCGCGTTCGCACCGGGGGCCACGGCAATTTGGTTCTCGCCTTTCTCGTCCACCACGATCAGCGCAACTCCCGTGCTCGCCTTAGAGCGCAGTATTCCACCGGGCGATATTCCGCTCTCCCCCAGATAGCGGCCATAGGCGTCCCCACCCGCGTCGTTGCCGAGCATCGTGACGAAACGAACCTCCGCCCCGGCGCGGACGGCCGCCAGGGCCTGGTTCGCCCCCTTGCCGCCCCAGTACTCACGCTTCTCATTCCCCATGACGGTCTCGCCGGCGGAGGGGAGTCTGTCCACGCGAACGAGGATGTCGATGTTCGAACTTCCCAGCACCAAAACGGCGCCTTTCTTATTCTTCATCGACATCCCAACCGCGGTATTCGCGCAGATGCGAGATAAAAAACGCCAGAAAACCCTTCACGTCCAGGTCCAGTGCTACGTCGACCGGATTCTTTACCCGCGACTCCTTGTTTTCCCGCAAATCCACCACCGTCATTCCACGCGCAATGCCTTGGCTCGCGTCCACGTCCACGCGGCAGGAGGCGGTTTCCACCAAATCCGGCTTCATCGCGACGGCGAGGGCCAGTGGATCGTGCAAGGTGATGTTCTCGGCTCTCCTCCGTTTTTTCGCGAACCGCGCATAAACCCTGATGAGATCCCGGAGCGCCGCGCGGAACGATCCGCCGCCCTTGAATTCATCGACGCTCAAGAGCGCACGCCTCGTCACGTCCAGACCCACCATCGTGATGGGCAGGCCCGATGAGAACACCTCCTTCGCCGCCAGGGGATCGCAATAGATGTTGAACTCGGCCGCAGGAGTTACGTTCCCGGGCATCCGCGCGGCTCCTCCCATGACCACAATCCGCTTCACGCGGGAGAAGACCTCGGGCGCATGCCGAAGCGCCAAGGCCAGATTCGTGAGCGGCCCCAGCGTGATGATCGTCAACTGAGAGCCTCTCTTCAGGGCATGTCCGACGAGCACCTCCCACGCCGGTTTCGAACTTCCCCTGCCCAGGCGGGGCAAACGTCTTTTCTTGTCGAACATCGCTCCCATGCCTTCGGGGCCGTGAATCATTCGGGACTCACTCCGGTTCAGGCGGCTTCCGTCCAGGGCCAGAGAGGCTCCCGGATAAACGGGAACATCCGGAATGGAAGATTCGAGATGACCACGCAGGAATGAGACAACCCTCCTCGCGTTCCGGTAGGCCAGGCGCGCGGAAACGTTGCCGTGCACGGTCGTCACGGCGGCGTACCGGAAAAAAGGCGATGCGAAGCCCATCGCCAGAGCCAGCGCGTCATCCACCCCCGGGTCGCAATCTATCAGAGCGTACCGAACCGAAGGTTCGCTTTTCTTACCCGCCACCACACCTGACCTCATTCTCGTAAGCGAAAACACGCCCCCCACCGTATGAATATTCGGCTGATATATGCAAACAACGATAATTTACCCGGTGATGCAACATTTCTCACCTATCAAGATTCGCCGATCAAAGTGAAACGAGAGCTTATCATTCAATAACAATAAATATATCAATGAGTTAACCTTAATCGCTCATTATGTTTCATAATTTATATTATTGACCATTCTCTCATAAAATCATATAATTCATTAAATTTCAATATGTTGCATGGAATTGCCCTTGCTGATAATTGACAAAGCGTCTGTTTTCATATACCTATGTCTCGCTTATAGAATTTGAGTTGCACAGAATTACCCTAACTATACGGTGCCGCAAATCTTTTGATCCCCACTCAAGAGGCTCCCCCATAACTTAGAAATGGCCAAATCCGCATCGTCTTCCACATCCAGAAAACGAATCATCGCCGCGATTGATATCGGTGGCACGTTCACCGACATCGCGATTTATAACCCATCGAACGGAAAAACCTCGGTGGGCAAGTATCTCACAACACCGAACGACCCTTCTATCGGTGCGCTTGCAGGTCTGCGAACGCTGCTCGATGAGGAAAGCCTGAGGTTCCGCGATCTCGGCCAGGCGATTCATGCAACCACCCTCGCCACCAATGCGATCATCGAGAAGAAAGGAGCGGCCACGGGCCTGCTCGCCACGAAGGGATTCGCCGACATCCTCTTGATGGGCCGTGAATCCAGATATGACATCTACGACATCGTGCCCGAATTCCCGGAACCTCTGGTCTCCGGGCCTTTCCGCCGTGAGTTGACCGAGCGGATTTCCGCGACCGGAGAAATTCTCCAGCCCCTGAGCACCCAGGAAGTGAAGGTAACTATCCAGGAACTCGTGGAAAAAGGGGCGGCGTCCATAGCGGTTTGCCTCTTGCACTCCTACGCCAACCCGGCCCATGAGACCGAAGTCGGTGAAGCGATAGCGCAATCGTTCCCTGACGTGAGTTTCAGCCTTTCCTCTCAGGTTTGCCCGGAGATCAGAGAATACGAGAGAACGTCCACCACGGTGGCCAACGCCTACATTCAGCCGATCGTCTCGAAATATCTCGAAGACCTGGAACTCAACCTCGAAAATGTCTCGCTCTATATCATGTTGTCGAATGGCGGCATCGCCACGGCGCAATCGGCCGGACGCAGTCCCATACGCATGTTCGAGTCAGGACCCGCTGCGGGAGCGCTTTCCGCTGCCTACTTCGGAAAACTCGGCGGATTCGAAAACCTCATCGCCTTCGACATGGGCGGCACCACCGCCAAATCCTGCATCATCGAAAACGGCGAACCCCACCTGTCCGTTCAATTCGAGATCGCGCGTGTAAAACGTTTCACCAAGGGCAGCGGAATGCCCATCCAGGTGCCGTGCATCGACCTCATCGAAGTCGGCGCCGGTGGCGGCAGCATTGCTCGAATCGACGACCTGGGGTTGCTCAAGGTCGGCCCCGAGAGCCAGGGGGCGTCCCCCGGGCCCGCCTGCTACGGGCTGGGTGGCGAAGAGCCCACGGTGACCGACGCCAACCTGCTTCTCGGCTACATCAATCCAGATTATTTCCTGGGCGGCGAGATGCCCGTTTTCCCCGAGGCGGCATCCGAAGCCATACGCACCAAAATCGCCGAGCCGATGAAGATCGAAGAGATCCAGGCGGCTTGGGGCATTCACGAACTGGTGAATGAAACCATGGCCGCCGCCGCGCGCATCAAGCTCTCAGAACGCGGGAAAGACCCTCGTAACTTTACCCTCATGGCCACCGGCGGCGCGGGTCCCGTTCATGCCTTCCGGCTTGCACGCAAGGTGGGGCTCAAGCGCATCGTCTGCCCGCCGGCTGCCGGTTTGGCTTCCAGCCTGGGACTCCACACCGTTCCCTTCAAGGTGGACACCGTGGACAGCCATGTGATGCCGCTTGAAGACGTGAACCTCACCAAGCTCAACGACACGCTCAACCGACGGGAAAAACGGCTGCGCGAAGTCCTCACCGCCGCGGGCGTGCGGGAACGCGAAATCCGTATTCAGCGCATGGCGGACATCAGTTTCGAGGGCCAGGGCTTCCCGCTCACCATTCCCATCCCGAGCGGAAAACTGACGCGGAACCATTTTGGAGAAATCAGCGAAACCTATCGCGAACACTACGCCTCGGCTCATGGACGCGCTATCGACGAAGTGGCGCTTCAGGTGTTCGGTTGGCGAATCTTCGGTATGGGGCCGGAGCCCAACGTAAGCTTTGATTTCTCGAATCTGCTCGAAAAAGACATGAAAAACGCCTCGAAGGGCAACCGGCGCATCTTCATGCCGGAGAACAAGGGTTTCCGAAAAGTAAATATCTTCGACCGCTATCTGTTGAAACCAGGACAGAAATTCAAGGGGCCGGCGTTGGTGGAAGAGAAAATGACGACGACAGTCATCGGGCCACGCTCGAACTTCCAGGTCGATAAATTCCAGAACCTTATCATCGAACTCTAGGAGAGATTCAGATATGGCCCGCAAGGGTATCGACTCAATTACCCTGGAAGTCCTCTGGAACCGCTTCATCGCGATCGCCGAGGAAGCGGCTACAGAGATCGTCCGCACCGCCTTTTCCACCACGATACGCGAATCGAGAAATTTCGCCGTCATCATACTGAACCCCAATGGACAATCCATCGCCCAGGCCAGGTCCACCATGCCCAGCTTCGTGGGCGCGTTGCCGATTACGGCCAAAAAACTTCTCCAGATTTTCCCGCAGGAAACGCTCGAACCCGGCGATCTCATACTCACGAACGACCCATGGATGGGAACCGGTCACCTTCAGGATCTCACCTCTCTCACGCCGGTGTTCCACAAATCGAAGTTGGTTGCTCTCATCGGCATCACCACACAGGTGACGGACATGGGGGGAAAACTGCGATCCCCCGAGGTGCGCGAGATTTACGAAGAAGGCCTGCAGCTCCCGCCTTGCAAGTACATGTCGGGGGGCAAAATCAACGAGGACATTCTGCGCATCATCAGAAAAAACGTGCGCGTGCCGAACCAGGTCGAGGGAGATATGATCTCCCATATGTCCGCCGGAAGACTCGCCGCCCAGCGCATCGGCGAGATGCTCGAAGAATACAAACTCGCTGACCTCGATGTGCCGGCCACCACGATCTTTCAGCGTTCCGAAAACGCCATGCGCGAGGCCATCAAGAAAGTGGAAGACGGGGAATACCGCTTTCAGGTATCCACCGACGGTTACGATGAGCCGCTTGTCATTCGCGTGGAGGTCAAGGTTCGCGGCAGCAGCATTCTCGTGGACTACACCGGTTCATCCCCACAGGTCGACCGCGGCCTGAACGCCGTCTTGAGTTACGTCTATTCCTATTCGGCCTATTCGCTCAAGTGCCTGTTCTGTCCGCAAATCCCCAACAACGAGGGCAACTTCCGGCCCGTGACGGTATCGGCCCCCGAGGGCAGCATCCTGAATCCGCGTTATCCGGCTCCCGTGAACGGCCGCTCCATGGTGGGACACTTCATTCCCTCGGCCATTTTCGGTGCGCTGTGCAAGGCGGTTCCCAACCTCGTGCAGGCGGCCAGCGGCAGCCCCACGTGGGCCATCAACGCGGCGGGCATCACCAAGGAAAACAGGCGCTTCGCCGGCAACTTCTTCCTGCACGGAGGGCAAGGCGCGACGGACAGGCACGATGGGCGCGTATGTCTCGACTTCCCCTCGAACACGTCGAACACGCCCATCGAAATCCTCGAACACCTCGTGCCCCTGCTGGTGGAGAGAAAAGCGTCCATCAGAGACAGCGGCGGCGCGGGCAAGTATACCGGCGGCAACGGCCAGCAGGTCATCGTGAAATCGCTCTCCGACGGGCCGATCCTCCTCACGTTCATGAGCGAGCGAACCCGGCACCCCGCCTACGGGTTGTTCGGCGGGAAAAACGGGCGCGTCGGCAAGGTGACCCTGAACGGACGTCCCATCAACCCCAAGCGCCAGTGGGTGATGAACCAGAGCGACAGGCTCGTGCTCGAAGTCCCGAGCGGGGGCGGCTACGGCGACCCGAAGGACCGCTCCTTCTATTCCATCGAACGCGACCTCCAAGAGGGACTGCTTTCCGTTCAAAAAGCCAGAGCCGAATACAACTACGACGGTGATTTCGCCGCCGTCGACATGTAGTTCATTCCATGCCTTCGAAAAAACGGTGGGTCGCCGTCACCTCCACATCCGACCTTCCGGTCGACACGGCGCCCGTGAAAAGAGCGATGGCCGGTGTCGCGCCCGTCCGCACCGTGGCGCTGCCCTTCAGACCCCTGAGCAATGAAGAAGAAACCGTTTTCGCCAGGAAGCTAAAAGGCGCGGAGGGGGTGCTGCTGCGTCCGGGCTATATCACCGCTTCCCTGCTGGACCTGCTGCCGGACCTGCGCGTCGTGGCCGTGCATGGCGCGGGCGTGGATCAGGTCGACGTGGCGGCCTGCACCGAGCGCGGCGTACTCGTCACCAACACGCCGGGGGCCAACGCGAACGCCGTGTCCGAACTGACGCTGGGCCTGATCCTCTCCCTGGCCAGGCGCATTCCCCAGGCGGCCTCCCGCGTGGGGGCGGAGCGGGTCTGGGGCGAAGCGCGCCACACGGGGGTGGAACTCCAGGGAAAAACGCTGGGGCTCATCGGGGTCGGACAAATCGGGAGCCGGCTCACGAAAATGGCGCTCGCCATGGGCATGAAGGTCCTCGCCCATGACCCGGGCCTCAAGGGCGAAGACATCAAGGCGCGCGGCGCGAGGCCTGCGCGGTTCGAGACTCTTCTGGGCCGGGCCGATTTCATCTCGCTTCACGCGCCGCTCACGCCCAAAACCCATCACCTGATCGACAGGCGGGCGATCTCGAAGATGAAAAAAGGCGCGTTTCTCATCAACGCCGCGAGAGGCCCGCTGGTGGATGAGGCGGCGCTGGCGCGCGCGCTGGGGAGCGGCAAAATCGGCGGGGCGGCGCTCGATGTGCTCGAAGGCGAACCACCCGACCCGAAAAGCGCCATCTTCGATGCGCCCAACCTCATTCTCACGCCGCACATGGCGGGTTCCACGCAGGAGTGTCTCGAAGCCATCGCCGGGTGGGCGGGAGAGGACATCGCCCGCGTCCTGAGCGGAAAGAAACCCAGATATCCCGTCAATTCATTGTAAATTATAGATTTACATGAATTCACCCGCGTTTTTTATTTTCATGTATTTATCGAATTTTATCGAATTTTATCGAATTTTTCGGTATTTCCCGAGGCGGAAAAGGCCTGGGTCTGCGGGCTGTGCCCGGAGCGTTTCGAGAGCCGCCCACGCCTCGATTGCCGGCTGCGCCGCCTCCCTCCCGATGAGAAATACGCGACACCGTTTCACGACGCGGCCCGCGTTATCATATACACGTTGCGCAGAGCCGGGCGAACGCGCAAATGCGGGGAAATGCGCCTCTGAGCGTCACCGGCATCGCGGTGAACACGAGGAGAGGCGTCTTGAAGCCGGACTCGAATAACGCTCGGCAGGAACCCGGAAAACCCCCTCAAGACCCGAAGGTGTACTTGGCGTTTACGAACAGCGTACGCCCCCGGATGGCGGCGAACGGGTATCCCGATTCCTCGGTGTCCTCACCGGCGGTGGAAGGCCCCCGGTCGGCGATGTTCAACACCCCGCCGATGAGCTCCAGTCCGCGCAGGCCGAACGCGTCGCGCCAGCTCAGCGTGAGGTCGTGGCCCATCCACGCCGCGTAGCGGGCGGTTTCGTCCGTGTTCCAATACGCCGAAATCCCGTAAACGCTCCAGTTCGCTGTGACGCGGCCCCGGCTCAAACGGAGCGAGGCGTGGTAGCGGTCGCGTGGATAGGTGTAGGGAGCCTTCTCGCCCGCCGTGCGGACTTCGTCTTCGGTGACGCGCGACCAGCGCAGGGCGAAGGCGAAGTCCGCCGCGTCGGTCTTCCAGTCGACGCCCGCGCCCAGGCTGACCCCCTCGATATCGTCTTCGCGGATGTTGCCGGAGGAACCTTCTATCCACCGGATCACGTCTCCATCGCGGACGACACGAACGCCGGCGGGCAATTGTCCTTTCGCCTCGAGATCCAGAATCGTCTGCGCGGCCAGTCCCGCCGGCACCTTGGAGATGTTGATCCGGTACCAGTCCAGGCTCAACGAAAAAGGCCCCGCGTTCGCCGCCGCCCCGATGCTCAGGCTCTCGGCCTCGTCCGGCTCGAGATTGGGGTTCGCGCCCGAGCGGTGCTCCACCTGCAGCTTGTCGCAATCGGCGCGGTCGCCCGTGTTCGTACTCACGTCGCAAACATACGGGAAGCCGACCGACTGGCCGCGCAAGCTGAGATCGCTCAACGAAGGCGGCTGCCCGCCCGTCCCCCAGGATGCGCGGAGTGCGAGGTTCTCGTTCAGCCGGTAGTGGCTCGCTACCTGGCCGGAGAACGTCGCGCCGACGTCGTCGTGATCGTCATGACGCCCGGCGAGGGTCAAGTCCCATTTCCTGACCAGCGGCAGCGAGACTTCCGCGAACGCAGAAAAGGTTTTCCGTCCGGCATCCCAGGAACTTCCGCCCGAGCCGAGCACGTCGGTCACCGGGTAGTGGCGGCCGTTCGCATCCCGGTGGTTGTAGTTGCTCTCCGAGTCAAGGGAAGCGATCTCGGCGCCCACAGCCCAAAGGGCGCTTCCTCCCGGAAGCGCGAACCCCTTGCCGCCCAACGAGGCGCGCGCCGCCGTGTATTCGATGACCCGCTCCCGCGTCAACTGGAGGCTGCTCTCCCGAATCGCCGCCAGGTGGTCCGGGTCAGTGGAAAACGGGTTTTCGAGATTGTAGCGGCCGTCGGCGACTGCCTTGCTGATCACGGTGTTGCTCACGAACGTGTTCCCGTCTACGTTCGCATCGTAGAGGTGGTAGCGAAAGTGCGTATCGTAGCCGACCTCGCCCCATTTTCCCCGGACGCCGAGCGTCAGATCGCGCTGATCGATCTCCGTCACCCACTCGCGGTTGCCGTGGGCGACGAATCGGTGGAAAACGTCGATCTCATCGGGGAGAGTTTCGATTTCCGGGTCCCGAAGCAGTTTGTCCCGGAGCGACTGCGGAGGAGAGAAGTTGAAGCGGCCGACCGAGGGAGCGTAAAGGAGCGTGCTTTCGCTTTGCGCGGCCCTGGCGTCGAGATAGATATCGGCGCTCTCACCGAGCGGATGCTCGACGCTAAGGAACAGGCCCTCGCGCGCGAGGCGCTCCCAATTGAGATGCCACTTGATTTCGCTGAAGTCGTAAGCGCATCCCGTGCCGGGAATTCCCAGGGGATTGGTGAGTCCGGACACGTATCCGCTTCCCTCACAAGCCCCCAGAGACCGCGCGATCGAGTTTCCGCCCGGTAGCGTGATGAAGGCGCTGTTTCCGCCGACCGAAATGTTCTGCGCATCGGCGAACGATCCGCCGGGTATCCACGTGCCCCGGGAGTAGTCCCTGTCGGCGTCGCGTATCTCTTCGCGCCGGACGACGTCGAGGCCGACCACGGCGCGCCCGCGCCCGAACGCGCCTCCCCACACGAAGCTGCCCTGCTCGGAATCGGCCCCGTCAAGTCTGGGACGGGCCGCCCCGGCCTGCGCCTCGAAACCCTTGAAATCGTGTCTGAGCACGATGTTGATCGCCCCGCCTACGGCGTCCCCGCCGTAGAGGGCGGCGGCGTTGTCGCCCAATATCTCGATCCGCTCGACCGCCGAGAGGGGAAACGACTCGTTGTCGAAACCTCCGGCGCGGCGTCCGTTGATGAGTACCGCGTAGCGGCCTTTTGCGACGTATGGCCGGTAGAGGCCGAAGATGTTGAAATCCGCTCGACTCGACAGCAGGTCCCGCACGTTCTGCGCGCCCGAGAGTTCGATGTCGCGCCGCGTGATGACGGCGACAGGACGCAGGATATCGGACGCGGATCGGGGAATACGGCCGGCCACCGAAGTGTCTCCGCCCATCTCCTGGGCGGCGGCGCCCATCGCTCCCGGCAGAAGAATCGCCGAAAGGAGCGCCAGGAAAACAACAAAAAGGAAGTGCTTGCGGATCGTGCGCATGGGGAACCTCTCCTCGTTTGGATACCGGGCCATATGTCTGCTGATTATTGGTATGCGGGAGGCGCAGGATTGTCAAGATTTTTTTCGGTCAGATAAAAACCGTAGGGGCGGTTAGCGAACCGCCCCAAACGCGAGGAGAAGAAAAACACCCCAGAAAATCAAGCTAAACCGATGAAAAAAAAGAAGAAGTAGGGGCGGAC
>VXPH01000096.1:0-5336 GCA_009839615.1 Nitrospinota bacterium | reverse complement strand
TGCTTGCGGCCTTTTTCTTCTTGTTTTTTTTTTTGTGGGGCGGCTTCTTTTTTTCTATTTTTTTTTTTTTTAAAAACAGACCGGGGGGGGGGCCCCCCCCCCCCCCCCTACCGCTAGGAGAAGATCAACCCCGCGGATATTCATGCTACTCCGATGAAAGAGACGAAGACGTAGGGGCGGACCTATGTGTCCGCCCGCAATCAGCATAACGGACATGGAGCAAAACAAAGGTCGGGGAGGACACACAGGTCCTCCCCTACGAAAAGCACAACAGCGGCTCACTCCGAAAAGTAGCGCTCCATCCACTGCTCGACGTCGAAACTCCATACCTGGGCGCCTTCTTCGCGGAAAATGCTCTGGAATACGGGTTTCGCCTCTCCCGGCCTGATCACCCGGAAGCCCCAGCGAACCTGATGGTTCGCATCGCCCACGTCGTCTCCTTCGTCAGCCTCGCCGCCCCATGAGTCGCTCACGAGCACGAATCTGATGGACCGCCTCGACAAAAAAGACTGCAGATCGACGATGTCGTAATCTATCTGGACGACGTAGTCGGGTTTCTCCAGTGGCGCTCCGGCCTCGTTCATCCGAACGCAGCGGAACCGGGACGTGAACGACAATCCCCTGCAGGCGGCTTCGCGAACCTCGGCCACCTCGGGGGTGAGGGGTGAAATGACGTGATCATCGGTGGGGATCAGCCTGGCCTCGACGGCCACCAGGTAACTCTCCTTCGGCTGGGCGCGGGTGATCCGCTGGAACGGGGAATCGGTGAGTTCAATACCCCCGCATCCGCTCAGAAAAACCAACATGGACAGGCAAAAGGCAAGACGTTTCATTTCTCATCCTTAAGCTGGCGGCGAATGTAAAACCTTTTCCTGCTGTGAGTCGATGACGTATTCAATCTTCGGCCATAAATCCCACGCGCGGGCGAGCACGCGCGCCTCGCCCTGATCCAGCAGGCTCACGCGCACCCCGCGCGACTGGTTCACGAGCTTCTTGTAGAGAATCGGCACGTCGAGGTCGCCCACGGCCTCGTCGACTTCGCGGAAGCGTTCGAGGCCCTTCTTCAGGTTGGCGAGCGCGCCCTTGTGGTGGCGCTGCTGGAGCTTCACGTAGCCTGCGGCGAGCTGGATCAGGCCCTGGTAGAATTTCTTGGGCACCGGCTCGGCGTTCATCCAGATTCCCTCCCACGCCTCGTGCGCGCACCAGTATTCCCCCTGGTTGAACAGGAAAACGCCCGCGTCGCTGCGCGCCTCCCAAGGGATGGGGAACAATCGCTCTATCCTCCGCTACAAGGGCTCCTGCGCCCGGCCCGACGCCTCGCGCTTCACGGTGCGACGGCGGAAACCTCATGAATATGCAGCGATGCGCCCGAGGACATAAGGCGACGCCTCTCTCTAAAATAAGCCTCTTTGCGCGGGAGCGCCACTGAAAAATCATCCGTTTTGGCGCCAAAAATAGCAGGGGCAGGCCCCTGTGCCTATCCGAGGCCGCGACCTGTCCCTACGTTGCACCGCACGACCCTTATCACACATTTGGAAGTCGACACCCACCTGCTTTCACACACAAAAAAACCGGCGGCCGGTGATGGGGCCGGCCGCCGGTATTCCGCAAATCCTAGCTTTACGAAGCGCAAGCCTTAAGGCGCGTTGCCCTTCGTCATCACGAAAGCCTGGATGACGTGGGACTTGGGCAGCTTCTCCCCCTTGGCCAGCTTGACGCCGTTTCGCACGGATACGCGGCCTTCCTCGTCGAAGGGAATCGCGAGGGTGGCCGTCATCTCGCCGCGCTTGATGGCCTGCACCGCGTCCTTGATGGCGTCCATGCCGAAGACGTTGATGCCCTTGCGGCCCGAGGCGCGGATGGCGCCGAGGACGCCCATCGCCATCGAGTCGTTGTAGCAGAACACCCAGTCGATCTTCTTGTTCTTCTGGAGGATGTTCTCCATCACCTCGAGCGCCTTCACGCGGTTGTACATGCCCGTCTGGTGGGCGACGACCTTGATGCCCTTGTTCTTCGCCCACACGGCGTCCGAACCTACTTTGCGATCGTCCGAGGAAGCGGCGCCCGGGATGCCCGACATCACGACGAGGTTCCCCTTGCCCTTCATCTGCTTGACGACCCACTCGGCGCCGATGCGGCCCATCTCCTTGTTGTCCGTGCCGACGAAGTGGACCACGGCGGGGTCGCTGTTCCAGCGCTGGACGGCGACGACCTTGATGCCCTTCGCGGCGGCCTTCCGTAGCGTGGGCTCGGTCCCCTTCGAGACCGTGTTCACGAAGAGCACGTCCACGCCCTTGGTGATCATGTCTTCGAGGTCGTTGATCTGCTTGGCGAGCTTGTCCTGGCTGTCGGTGATGATGATGTCGACACCGAGTTTCTTCGCCTCCGAGCGCATGTGCTTGGCCACTGTGGCGTAGGCGGGGTGGTGAAGACCCGAGAAGGACGCCCCGAAGCGGAGCTTCTTCATCGCCGCCTGGGCCGGCAGCGCCCCCGCGACGGCCAAAACGACCGCGAGGGCAAGAACACCGATAGTTCTTTTCATGGCTTTCTCCTCCTTTGGTTAGGGATTCTCACTCAGACTCCGTTGCCCGATACGTCGGCTCCCATCATGAGCCGCAAAACTTTCTCCTGTGTGGCCTCCGCGCGAGAGAGAACTCCTGCGACGCGCCCGTTCCTGATGACGATGACCCGGTTGCTGATGCGCAGCACCTCGGGCAGGTCCGAGCTGATCATCAAGATGGCGACGCCGCGCTTTTGAAGCTCCCGAATGAGGGCGTAGATCTCCGCCTTGGCGCCCACGTCCACCCCGCGGGTGGGCTCGTCGAAGATGAGCGCTCGCGCGCCCGTATCCATCCAGCGCGAGAGGATGACCTTCTGCTGGTTGCCCCCGCTCAGCGCCTTGACGGGCTGGCGGGGTCCGCGCGTGGCGATGCGAAGTTCCGCGATGATCTCCCGCACGCGGGATTCGTGCGCGATGCGCCGGACGAAGCCGCCGCTCGTGTATTTATCGAGGGTGGCGAGCGTGCTGTTCTCCTTGACGAGAAGCTGCATCACGAGACCCTGGAGCTTGCGGTCCTCGGGTACCATGCCGAGACCCGCATCGATCCGCTGGGGAACGCCCCCGCTCAGCGTCTCGCCCATGAGCCGCGCCTCGCCGCCCGCCGCCGCTTCCGAGCCGAAGAGCAGGTGCGCGAACTCGCTGCGCCCCGAGCCGATGAGACCTGCGAGGCCGACCACCTCGCCCGCCCGAACACCCAAAGAGATATCGCGAACCACACGGCCATCGGACAACGCGTCCGCCTCGAGCACCACGGGCGCATCCTCGGGCACCTCGAGCGGGGGTTCTTCCTCGGCGAGGCGGCGGCCCACCATGGCGAGGACGAGCTGGTCGATCTGCGTCTCGGACACCTCGCTCGAATGCACCCGCTCGCCGTCGCGCAGCACGGTGACGCGATCGGCAATCTGGAAGACCTCGTCGAGGCGGTGCGAGATGTAGATAATTCCCAGCCCTTGTTCTTTCAGTCCCGCAATGACGCGAAAGAGCACCTCGATCTCGCTCTGCGTGAGGGGAGCGGTGGGTTCGTCCATCACCAGGATGCGCGAGGCGCGAGAGAGGGCCTTTGCGATTTCGACCATCTGCTTCTGCGCGACGCCGAGTTCCTCGACCGGGGTGCGCGGGTCGATGGATATCCCGAGTTCCTTCAGGATTTCCCCGGCGCGCGCGTTCATCTCGCGGGCCGCGACGAAGCCCGCCCGCCTTAAGGGTTCGTGCCCCAGGAAGATGTTCTGGGCCACCGTGAGTTTCTGGACGAGGTTCAACTCCTGGTAGATGACGGCCACGCCCATCGCCAGCGCCTCATGCGGGTTGGCGGCCCGGTAGTCGTTCCCCTCGAAGCGTATCGTCCCCGCATCACGCCGGTGGACGCCCGCGAGAATCTTGATGAGCGTGGACTTGCCCGCCCCGTTTTCTCCAATCAGGGCGTGCGCCTCGCCGGGCACGACTTCGAAGTCGACTTTGGAGAGCGCCTGAACGCCCGGGAAGGCCTTGGATATCCCCTCCATCGTCAACAGCGCCGGCATCGGTTCACTGCCTGTGCACGAGTTGGCGATCGATGATGACGGCGAGCGCGATGACGACGCCCTTGGCCACGAGCTGCCAGTGCGCGCTGATGTCGTGGAGGTTCAGGCCGTTGTTGAGCACCCCGATGGTGAAGGCGCCCGCAAGGGTTCCGAACACGCGCCCCTCCCCGCCCGCCAGGCTGGTGCCGCCGATGACGACGGCGGCGATGGCGTCGAGCTCCGCCTGGATGCCCATGTTCGCCTGCGCGGACTGGAGGCGCCCGATGATGAGGAGCGAGGCGATGCCGACCCCGAAGCCGCAGATGGTGAAGACGGACGTGCGGATGCGCTCCACGTTGATGCCCGAGAGGCGGGCGGCCTCCTCGTTTCCGCCCACGGCGTAGACCGAGGTGCCGAAGGCCGTGCGCGTTAGCACGATGTGGGCGACGACGTAGACGATGATGAGGACGTAGATGGGTATCGGCAGCCCGAAGAGGTGGCCTTGGCCGAAGTTGCGGTACCAGCCGCCGAAGCGCGTGACGGGAAACGAATCCGTCACCACGAGGGCGATGCCGTGGTAGATGGTCATCCCGGCGAGGGTGGCCACGAAGGCGTTGATGCGCGCGAAGGCGACGAGGAGGCCGTTCCAGAGCCCGCAGGAGAGGGCGACGGCCAGCATGATGAGGATGCCCGCCGCGTCGCCGAAGGCGTTCATCGCCATGATGCCCACCACGCCCGAGAGCGCCATGACGGAACCGACCGAGAGGTCGAACCCGCCCGAGATCATGACGAAGGTCATGCCGGCGGCGATGATGGCGTTGATGGAGACCTGGCGCGCGACGTTGATGAGGTTCGCCGGGTTCAGGAAGGCTTCGGACGTAACGGAGAGTACGAGGCACAAGAACGCCAGGCCGATGACCGGCCCGAAGCGGACCAGGACGCTATACGCCGCACGCCCTCCTGCGGGGGCGGCGCCTTCGCTCGATGCGTGAGCCTCTTGCGCCATGTATGTCTTCCATCGGTTGGCAAGACTGCGGCTAGAATTTTCAACGAGTATGCGCGGAAGTATACACCAAAGCGGCGAATAAATCATCGGTTACTAACTGGGAGCATTTACGGCTGGGGAGGGGAGGCTGACACAGGGGCGGACACACAGGTTCGTCCCTACAAGCCAATTTTCGTATCGTGAATAAATCACTCCCCCCTTGAGGTCCATTGTCGAACAAGTAGAGTGGAAATTCACTCCCCCCTTGAGGGGGAGTCGGTGAGGTGAGGGG
>VXPH01000100.1 GCA_009839615.1 Nitrospinota bacterium | reverse complement strand
TGCCTTTTATTGGATTTCTCTTTCAAGAGGGTTGCCTGTGCCTTCTCAGGGACTTTTTCAACAGCCCCATCAAGAGAAGCCTTCCCCCAGAACGCCCTCCAGCGCCTCCATCGGCAGGTCGAAATCCCGGTATCCCTGCCGGAGCGTCTCGACGTAGTGCGCCGCCGGGCGCGCCGACTGTAACGGATGCCGCATGATGTAGAGCATGGCCTGAAGGAGGCCGTCGTCTGTCAGGATTTCCACTTCTTCGCGAGTGTAGAGCGACGGGTAGTCCTCGAAATGATCGAGCGCGGGCAGATCGGCGGGGTGTAAGCGGAACAGCGCGCCGGGTGTTTCGGCGCCCTTATCAGGCGTGACGGTGGCCCAGCCGGGCTGGTTCCCGGGTGACGCCTCGGGCAGGGCGATGGTGAGGCGGTAACCCACCAGACGCGCGGGACATACGGGCGTGCTCTTTGGACAGAGGGATTTCATTTGCGCGACGTGCAGGTTCGCCCCGTAGGCGAAGTAGTTCGAATCAGGCGTAGCCGAGGTTGTCGTCCTCCTCATCGCCCTCCCAGTCGAGGTCGATGACCGGCGGGTCGCTCCCGTCGTTCGGGAAGGCGAGCAGGAGCTTCGCCTTCTCCTCTCCAATCTGGGCGGCGCTGTGGATCGCCTCCTCGCGAATGGTGATCACCTCGCCCTGCTGGACGAGGACGAGTTCTTCCTCGACGTTGAACTGCATCTGGCCCTCGATGACGATCACGGCTTCTTCCTCATCGTGCGTGTGGTAGGGCACGAAGGCTCCGGCGGGCTGTTCGACCTCGAATACGCGATAGTCGCGCTCGGCCAGAGCGGAGATGATCTCCTCCTGCTCGGGTTCGCATTGGTACGCTATGGCGACGTCTTCTAAGCGATAGGCCGGCTTCTTCATTTGGAGACCTCCTTCTTACCTAAGTACCCAGGAGTTTCCGGACCGCCTGGGAAACCCGGGCACCCGTAGCGCGCCCGGCCAGTTCACGAGTGAGAATTCCCATTACCTTGCCCATGTCCTTCATCGTGGAAGCCCCGGTTTCCTCGATGACCGCCTGGGCTGCGGCCTCGATTTCCGCATCCTCCATCTGCGCGGGGAGATAGCCCTGGATGATCTGTATCTCATCGCGTTCCTGCCGGGCCATATCCTCGCGGTCGGCGGCTGCGTACTGCTCGGCGGCTTCCTCCCGTTTCTTTATCATACTTTGGAGCAGTTTGAGAATATCTTTCTCAGAAGTTTCTTCACCGCCTTCCTTGTCCTTGTTCAAGATCTCGGCGCGCACCATCCGGATGGTGGAGAGCCGGAGCGTCTCCTTCGCGCGCATGGCGGCCTTCATGTCTTCGGCGAGTGCGTCCCGGATGCCGGCCATCGGTTTTCTCCTATGGCGTTCTCACTGTGGCGGGCCGGGCCTTCTCGCGGTGCAGGCACCACAAAACGGCGGCCCCGCCGCCCGCGGCGTCCGCCGCAAAGTCGCCCCACGCAGCGCCCCGATAGGGGAGAAAAAGCTGGTGCAACTCGTCCGCCGCACCGATCAGGACGGTGAGCGCGAAGATGAAAACGGCGGTCTTCCCCTCGGCCCAGTGGGGATACGTTTCCCGCCAGGGTCGCCAGAGCAGCCAGGCGAGAAGCCCAAACTCGCAGAGGTGTGCGATTTTGTCCACCCCGACCGGGAGGGACGACCAGGGAGTGCGCCCGCCCGTCGCCGTCCAGAGGTGAACCCCCGCCATGAATCCGAGCGCGAGCGCCCAGCGCAGGGTGGTTTTTCCGCTCACCGCCGTCTCTCTTATGCGGGCAGGGGAACGATGGCCTCGACTTCGACCAGAAAACCGGGCTCGGCCAGGCTCGATATCACCAGAAACGTGCTCACCGGCGGGTCGACCGGAAAGAACTCGGCCCGCGCCTTGCCGACGGCGGCCCTGTAGTCGAGGCTCGTCACGAAGACCTGGATCTTCGCGGTATCCGCCATGCGCCCGCCGGCCGCCTCCACTACCTTCTGGATGTTCCGGTAGCACTGGCGCGCCTGTCCCTCCGGGTCGCCCGGGCAGACGAGGTTGCCGTCCTCATCGAGCGGCGTCTGGCCCGCCACGTAGAGCGTGCGCCCGCCATCGGCGATGACCCCGTGCGAGAAATGCCCGGCGGGGGCGGCCAGCGCATCGGGCGTTACCGTTTCGCGCTTCATTTCTGGTTCCTCCTTATCCGCCCTCGCGCCTCAATAGGCCGGTTTCGCCTCGCTCAGGTCGCCCACAATCGCGAGGGTGGATTCATCGAGCTTGATGTGTTTTCTCGCGGCGGCCTGGATCTGCTCTTTCGTGACGGCGCGTATCTTTTTCAGGTACTCATCCGCGTAGCCCGGGGTGAAGCCCAGAAGCTCCACCGCGAGGATGTAGTTCGCGATGCGGCCCGACGAGCCGAAGCGCGTGGCGAAGTTGCCGGTAATGAAGTCCTTGGCGTCCTGGAGTTCCTTATTGCCCACGCCCTTCGCCTGGATGCGCTTCACCTCCCCGATCGCTTCCTGGATGGCCTCGTTCGCGGTCTTGTTCTTCGTCTGCAGCATGAGCCGCCAGTGGCCGGCAAAACGGCCCGACGCGAAATAGCTGTAGGCGCTGTAGACGAGGCCCTTTTCTTCTCTCAGGTTGTCCATGATTCTGCTGGAAAAGCCGCCCCCGCCCAGGATGTAGTTCATCACGCGCGCGGCGTAGAAATCCGGGTGCGTGCGCTTGAGCGAGCGGTTGCCCAGCATCACCGTTGTCTGGGTCAGGGGGCGGTCGATCTTGACCACCTGCATTTTCCCGGGCGTTTCGGGCGGCGCGGCTTCCGGGATTTTCCCTCCTTCCGCTTGCCAGCCCTTAAAGCGGGCCAGGACGAGTTCTCTCGCGCGCCCCAGCGAAACGTCGCCCACGAAGACGAAGATCGTTCCCTTCATGCCGTACCACTGCTTGTGGAAGCGGACGAGGTCTTCCCGGCCCAGTTTTTTTATCGACGCTTCCGTCCCTTCGACCAGGCGGCCGTAGGGCGTTTCCCCGAAAAGGCTTTTCCGGAGCGCCTTGTTGGCCAGATGGCCGGGGCGCTCGCGCTGCCTGCGCAAGCCGCCCACGATGCGCCGCTTCGTCTTCCCGATCTCCTCCGCCGGGAAGGTGGGGTTTCTGAGAACGTCACCCAGCAGGGAGAGGCCCTCTTCCAGATCCCGCGTGAGGACGCGCATGGAGGCCTGCGCACGCGCGCGGCCGGCTTCCATGCCCACGCCGCCGCCCAGGGCGTCGTTCGTCTTCTCCACGTCGGATGCGCTTCTCGTTTTCGTCCCCCGCGTGAGCAGCGCGGCGGTCAGGTTCGCGAGTCCCGCTTTTTCGGGTGCTTCATAACGCGCGCCTGCCGGAATCGAAACGGCGATCCGCACCATGGGCAACTGTTTGCTTTGCTTGACGAGCAATACGCCGCCGCCGGGCAGTTCCTCCCGCTCGTAGGTGATGACGTCCGCACCCGCCATGGCGGGCAGCAGGAGTGCGGCGGCCAATGTCCAGAGAATGCGGTGGAGCCTCATGCTAGCGTCCTCCCCGGTTTTTGGCGGCGCTCATACGGCGGCTCGTCCTGGTCGGAATGAGTTCGGCGGTGGTCTTGTTGCCGTGGCCCAGGTATTTCTTCGCCACGCGGGCCACGTCTGCGGGCGTCACCTTCCTGAGGGCGGGCAGGTAGCCTCCGAGGAGGCGCCAGTCGCCAGCGATCGCCGCAGTGCCGAGGAGCCTCGCGCGGTAATAGTGCGAGTCCATGGCGAAAACCGTGTTCGCCTCGATGTTCCGGAGCGCGCGGCGGAATTCCTCCTCCGAGACGCCTTTTTCGATGAGTTTTTTCACCTCCTCGAGCAGGGCCTTTTCGGCGTCGGCGGCTTTCTTGCCGGGCGCTACTCTCGCGTAGAGATAGAAGATCATCGGGTCCACCGACAGGTAGGTGTAATCCGCGCCCGCGCCCAGGGCGAGCGTGTCCTTGCGTACGAGCCTCTGGTGGAGGCGCGAGGTCTCCCCGCCGCCCAGGATGGCTTCGAGCATCACGAGGGCGGGCGCGTCCTCGCTCTTCCAGTTGGGGGCGTGGTAGCCGACGGCCACGTAGGGAAGCTGCGCGTCCGCGCGCACGTACACCCTGCGCTCGGACTTCTGGGGAAACTCGGCGAGATCGGGCCTTTTCCGGAAGGTGGGGGATTTGGGGATTCTCCCGAAGTGTTTTTCGAGCAGCGCGATGGCCTCATCGACCTGGAAATCGCCCACCAGGACGGCGACGGCGTTCTCAGGTGTGTAGTAGCGCTTGTAGAACGCCTCCATGTCCTTGATGGTGATGGCCTCTATGTCTTCGGGCCAGCCGATGATCGGGTTCTTGTAGGGGTGGTTCGTGTAGGCGACGGCCTGGAATTGCTCCCAGAACTTGCCCACCGGCCTGTCGTATCGGGTGCGTCTTTCCTCGTGCACCACGTTTTTCTCCGCGTCGAACGCCGTCTTCTCAAGCTGCAGGTTCACCATGCGGTCGGCTTCGAGTTCGATGATGAGTTCGAGCCTGTCCGAGGCAATGCGCTCGTAGTACGCGGTGTAGTCGAAGCTCGTGAACGCGTTGTGCGAGCCGCCGTTTTTCTTGATGATCTTGTCGAATTCCTTGGGGCCGTATTTCTTCGTGCCGCGGAACATCATGTGCTCGAGGTAGTGAGCGACGCCCGTGAGGCCGGGCTCCTCGTCGCGGCTGCCGACGGCGTACCAGACCTTCATGACCACCATGGGCGCGCTGTTATCGGGCAGGAGCAGGGCGCGCATGCCGTTTTTCATCCTGTGTTCGGTCACGTTCCAGGGAACGCGCAGGGCGGTCTCCGTCCCGGCGTCGGCCCTGAGTGAGGGCGCGGCCAGGAGAAGAAAGAGACCGGCTGCGATTAGAGCGGCTCGCAGATTCCTTGTTTTCCGCATGGATTCTTCCTCGTGGCGGCGGCGAACTCCATGATCCCGGGGCGGCCCGGGGATGAGGCGGCGATTCAATCTAGTCCTCGATGCCCGCTTTTTCCAGCACCTCCGGGTTCAGGAGGCCCGACGGACGCCTTCCGGCGATGACGTCGAGCGCCGCATTGACGGCGAACTCGAGCGATTGCTCACACGCGTCCTCGCCGAGGCCCGCGATGTGCGGAGTGAGGACGACGTTGTCGAGCGAGAAGATGCGGTGGCGGTGATCGGTCGGCTCGTTCGGGAAAACGTCCAGCGCGGCGCCCTGGATGATGCCGCGTTCCAGGGCCGTCGCCGCGGCGTCGAGGTCCACCACGGGGCCGCGCGAGGTGTTGATGAGATAGGCGCCCGGCTTCATGGAGGAGAGGAATTTCTCGTCCACCATGCCGCGCGTCGAATCGTTCAGGGGGACGTGGCAGGTGATGAAATCCGCCCGGCGCGTCACCTCCTCGCGGGGTTCAAAGAATACGCCCACCTCGGCGGCGAAGCGCTCGTCTCGCACGATGTCGTGCGCGATGACCTCCATGCCGAAGGCGGCGGCGCGCCGCGCCACGCGCTTGCCGATGTTGCCGAGCCCGATGATCCCCAGCGTCTTGCCCCTGAGCGGCGATATGGGAACCCGCAGGTCCGCCCACTCGCCCGCGCGCATTTTCTTATCAGATAAAGCGATGTTCCGCGCGATGCACAGCATGAGGCCGATGGCGTGCTCGGCCACGGAATCGGAGTTCTGGCCCGGCGCGTTGGTGACGACCACCCCGTGGCGCGTGGCGGCGTCCAGATCGACGGAGTTGAAGCCCACGCCCGTTCTGGCGATGTGCCTGAGGTGCGTCGCCGCCGCCAGGGTGCGCTCGTTGTAGGGGTCGTTGCTCGGGAAGGTGACGACCACGCCGGGGAGCGAGGCGATGAGTTCTTCTTCGGTCTTGTCCACGCCGTTCGATTCGATACGGACTTCCAAGCCCGCCTCGGCTTCGAGCCGCTTGAAGTGGCGCATCGGGTCTTCGAGGCCGCTCAGCCAGCTCGTGGTGACCCAGGCGATTCCTTTCGGCAATTTTCTATCCTCTCGTCGGTGGTCCGGCTGCAATGTCAGGGGGGTGCTAGAAAACCTCGTCCTCGGGGTTGTGCACCTCGCCCATGCGCTTGAGGGTGGGAAGCGGCAGTCCCTCGTAGAGCTTGCCCAGTTCCACGTTCGTCTCGGCGAGCGCCATCTGGTAGAGGCTGTTGCCTCGGGCGTCGCACTCCACGAGAAACGGCCCGAAGTTCTTCACCTCGAACACCCACATCGCCTGCGCGATGCCGAGTTCGTCGAGCCAGTAGACGTCCTTGACGCCCGTGATGCCGCGCCCGTACTGCGCGCCGATGCCGTAGCCCACCGTGTTCAGGAACACCGCGCCCAGCCGCTTGAAATGATCTTCGTAGAATTGTTGCGCCATGCCGCCCTTGCCGATGACGCAGCGCACCCCGTGCCCGTCCATCAGGAGGGGGAGGTGCTTCTCGAAGCGGAAACTCGCCGTGGCCGTGACGGCGGCCACCTCCCACTCGCCCGATTCGTTCTGCCCCACGGCGGGCGAGCAGTGGAACGTCACGTTCGTGAGCGAGGCGATGTCCACGGGCGGCGGGGCCTTTTCGTCGAACAGCTTCTTGTAGAGGCCGATTCGGCCGGTGAAGATCAGCCCGTCGAAATAGACGACGTCGCCCAGCTCCAGCTTCGCCAGATCTTCCGGCGTGGCCGGCGTGGTGAGGTGGTGTTCCTTCATCTCCAGGTCTGCGGTGCCGCTCATTCTTCAGAGTCTCCCAAAAGCCGCCTACGCAACCGAGTCGCGGCGGTAGTAGTCGGTGAACCAGAAGGGGTTTTCGCGGTATTCCACCCGGCCGTCGGGGTGGATCCGCGCGGTGGCGCGCCGGAGCGCGAAGCACTGGTGGTGGATCGATATGGGCATCCCGCCGGTGTGGGTGTAGGCCACCTCGATGTGGGTGTCCATCACCGCGCCCTCGCCCTTGAAGCCCATGGGGCCGAGGCTCGTCCGGCGGCCCAGGTCGTTCAGGTCTTCTTCGAGTTCCGCGATCTGGGGATCGGGGTTCCTGTCCCCCACCACGCGCAGACAGGCCGCCTCCTTGGCGAGGCGCACGCAGGTGTCCTTCGTGCCGCCGATGCCGATTCCCACGATGGCGGGCTGGCACGAGAGGCCGCGCTTGAAGAACTCGCTGATCACGTCGAGGAAGAAGCGCTTGATGCCGTCGATGCCGTCGGTGGGGAAGAGCATCCGGTAGTCCCCGCCGAACAGGCCCCCCTTGTGGAAGCTGGTGAGCTCTATCCAGTCGACGTCGGGCTCCCAGGAGTAGTCCACCGTCGGGGCGTGGATGCCCACGTTGTTGTTGTAGTCGTGCCGGGTGATGGGGTGCACCCGGTTGGGGCGCAGGGGCACGCGCTCGGTGGCGTCCGCCGTGCCCTGCCGGACGGAGCGCTCCAGCGCCACGAAGCCGCCCTCGAGCGCTGCGTCGTTGCCGATCTTCGCGTAGAAGCGCGGAAGGCCCGTGTCGGCGCACATGGGGCGCTGCTCGTCCACGGCGACCTTGTAGTTGTTGACGATCTCGAGCAGGACGAACTTCGAGAGCTTCTGGGTCTCGCGCTCGGCCATGTCGGCGATGGAGTCGCCCACGTCCTTCGGTATCCCGATGGCGGCGCGGCGGTTGAGCTCGAAGGCGACCTCTCTGATCAGTTCGCTGCTGATGGCTTGCGTTTCCACTATCGGCATTTTAATGTCCTCCCCGCTCTCATGCGCCGGGCGCGCGGCCCCGGAAGATGGATGCGGCGAATCGTTTGACGCCGCCCGATACGGCGCGGCGCTTGAGTCCCTTGATGGCGCCCGTGGGGCTGATGCCCTTGGGGCAGCTCTCCGTGCAGTTGTATTGCGAGTGGCACCGCCAGGCGCCGTCCTCGGTGCAGACCTCCAGAAGTCTCTCAAGCCCCAGGGCGTCGCGGCTGTCGTTCACGAGCGTGTAGGCGCGGTTCAGCGCCGCCGGCCCCAGGTAATCGCTATCATGCCCTACAATCGAGCAGGAAGCATAGCAGATTCCGCACGTGATGCACTCGATGTGCGGCTCGATGCGCTTTCGCTCGCGCGAGTTCGGCGCGATGAGCGCGGGCGCTTTTTCCGCCAGGCCTGTGGGTTCGAGCCAGCCGCGCGCGCGTTTCATCTTCTCGAAGAACGGCGACATGTCGACCGCCAGATCGCTCAGCACCGGGAAATTGGTGAGCGGCTCGAGCGTGATCTCATCGCCCAGACCGCCCAGAAGCGTCCGGCACGCCCAGGCGGGGCGTCCGTTGACCTTGAGGGCGCAGGTGCCGCACATGCCCACACGGCAGGAATAGCGGAACGAGAGCGTGGCGTCCTGCACGCTCTGGACGGCGACCAGCGCGTCCAGAACCGTCATGCGCGGGCCGGTCTCGACCTGGAAAACATCGAAGCGCTCATCCGGATCCCCCGCGGCGGCGCCCCGCCGGATTCTGACGCGCACCGTAGGGCGTGTTGGCGCCTTTTCTTCTGGCGCTTCTTTTTCCGGAGCCGGCTCTTCCTGCGCCCCGCTTTCCGGCGTTCCTTCGCTCAATTGCTGCGCCTCTTCGTTCACGCCATGAACCTCCAGTATTCGGTGTGCATGTAGGCCAGCCAGAAGAACGCGGCCACGCCGACGACGCACAGCACCCAGAAGAGTTTCCGCTGGTGGCGATCCGGAAAGCCGAAATCGGTCAGGATCACCTTGATGCCGTGCATGGCGTGCCAGACGACGAGCAGGAGCATCGTGATCCGCACCGAGTCGATGTAGGGGTTCATCACGTGGATCGGGAACAGGACGATGAGCGCGAGGGCGGAGAGCCTCTGCAGCACCCACGACCACATGCCCGGATACATCGAGCGCCAGGCGCTGATCTTCCAGACGGGTGGTTTGTTGGTCACGGGGTCTTTCACGCTCGTCATTCTCGGGTCTCGCTCCGTTTCTGTGTCAGTCGATGAAATTGGGGTCGGGCTCCACCAGTGCGGCCGGCTCCGCCTTCGGGTTCAGGCGGCTGAACGCGACGGGTTTCCGCTCGATGACCGCCGCATCACCCTCTTTCTTGATATAGACGTTGTAGAGGTCCTCATCCCCCGTATGGGGGCAATCATCTCTGTAATGGCTGCCCCGGCTCTCGTCGCGCTCGAGCGCCGAATAGGCGATTAGCTCGGCGACGGAGACCTGGTTCTTCACGTCGAGCGTGTGCTGCCAGGCGAGGTTGTAGGCGCGCCCGCCCGCCGCGCGTGCGTCGGCTGCGCGCCGCTTCAAATCGTGCAGGAGCCGGACGCCGCTCTGGACCTCCGCGCCGTTTCTTATCAGCCCCACCTTGTTCCACATCGCATCTTTCAGTTCCGCCCGGATGGGGTAGGGGGATTCGCCCTCGCCCAGCGCGTCCAGCGTTTTCTCCTCGGCATTTGCGAGCGCCTCCGCGTCATAGGGGAGGAGGGGGGAGTCCGCCGCCTCTTCGGCCATTGCCTCGCCCGCGATTTCTCCGAACACCGTGGCGTTCGCCACCCCGTTTCCGCCCAGGCGGTTCGCGCCGTGCGTGCCGCCCGCGTCCTCGCCCGCGGCGTATAGGCCCGGTAGGTTCGTCCGGCACGCGGTGTCAATCTTCACGCCGCCCATCATGTAGTGCGCAGTGGGGGTGACCTCCACGGGGCCGCCTGCGAGGTCGTAGCCCAGGTCGGCGCAGCGCTCGACCATGCCCTTGAAGTTCTTGCGCACGAAGGATTTTCCCAGGTGGCTCACGTCGATGAACACGCCGCCGCGCTCCGTGCCCCGGCCCTCGATGATCTCGGTGTAGCCCGCGCGGGATACCACGTCGCGCGTGGCGCGCTCCATGCGCTCGGGGTCGTAGCGCTCCATGTACCGCTCCCCCGCCGCGTTCTTCAAGTGCCCGCCCGCGCCGCGCAGCCCTTCTTCCAAAAGCGTGCCGGTGATTTGCAGGCCGTCTCCCGTCAGGATGCCCGTGGGGTGGAACTGCACCATCTCCATGTCGCAGAACGATGCGCCCGCCTCCCAGGCGATTGCCATGCCGTCGGTGGCGAGTTCCTGCGCACAAGCGGATATCTTATAGAGCGTGGGGCCGCCGCCCGTGGCGAGGAGCGTGCATTTCGCGTTCACGGCGATGAACTCGCCGCTCTGGATGTCGAGCAAAAGGGCACCCGCGATTCGCTCCGGCTCGCGCCTGGCGGGCAGAAGGGCCACCGCACGCGTTTCTTCCAGCACGTCCACCCCGCGCCTTGTGAGTTGTTCGGCCACGCGGTTGGTGATCTCGATGCCCGTGAGGTCGCCCTTGTGCACCGTTCTGTCGAAGCTCTGGCCCGCGAAGGCTTTCTGGTGGATCGTGCCGTCCTCGTTGCGATCGAAGAAGCACCCGCAGACGGTTTCGAGCCGCTCCACGCAGCCGGGCGCGCGGCTCACGAGCGTCCAGGCGAGTTCCTGATCGTTAATCCACGCCCCGCCCTGCAAGGTGTCGAGAAAATGGTTCTCCACCGAGTCGGTTTCCGCCAGCGCGACGTTGTAGCCACCCTGCACCATGCGCGTGCAGCCGCTCTTCCCGAACAGACCCTTGACCGCCACGGTGACGTCGAGGGCGGGGTTTTGCGTGTGGGCGGCGAGCGCGGCGAGCAGGCCCGCGCCGCCCGATCCGAGGATGAGGATGTCCGTTTTCATCGTGCGCAAGAGTGCGTTTCCCCACATGAATCAAGAGGTTGTTCCTGGTGAATGAGAATGCCACACCGGATGGGCGTGAACAAGGGATATGAAGAAAACAGGCGTGCAGGCGGGCGGTTTTGAGATTTTTCCCCAGGCGGCGGATTCGGGGTTGTTGAAAGAGCCCTCATTTCGTGATTCGGCGTATGGAGCCGACCGGGGAAACAGGTTTATAGGGACAGGCCCCCGTGCCTGTCCGTGTCCCTGTATCGGGGTGAATACGACTGACGGGCGGCCACAGGGGGCCGCCCCTACGGCCTCCATTCGAGGGGGTGTGCAGGGTTTTGACAACTCCATTCGTCTCGCCCCATGGCGCGAGAGAAACAACAGTGCCGATCCATATTACAATTTCTCCAGAATGATCACGCGGCGCTCATCCGTCCAGCGGCAGGCGAAGCCGAAACGCTCCTGAATCCACGCGAAGGTTTCGAGCCGGTAGAAACAAAGGTGGGTGAAGTCGCGCCTGTAGTGCCAGTTGTTCATGAAGAGCGTCTCCTCCCAGAACGCCGTCATGACGCCGAGGAGGCCGCCCGGTTTCAGGTTTTCATGAATCCGCCCGATCTCCTCTCTCGGTTGTCTCAAATGCTCGAACGTCTCGCTCGCGGCGATGAAATCGAAGGGGCCTTCGGGGGTTTCCGGGAAAAAGTACGGATCGTAGGGCAGGCACTCGAATCCTTCCGCCCCCAACAGCTCGCACAATACGGGGTGTCCGTCCGACGCCGGCCCCGCGCCGAAATCGAGCCCCCGCGCGCCCTGGGGGAGCATCTTGGCCAGGGGATCGCTCAATTGCTTAAGAAAAGCGACGTAATCCGCATCCGAGCCGGAATTCCGGTGCTGCTCGTATCTCGCTTTCTCCGCCTCGGGCGCGGGCCAGAATTCGGGCGGCACGAAAATGAGGCGGCAGATCGGGCAGTGCGCGTACTCCCGCCCATCGGCGCGGAGATGAAGCCCGGCCTCGTCCGACCCGCAAAGGGGGCAGATTCCGGCCGTGTCATCGTTTCGTCGGGTTTCGGCCATTCGGACAGCCCGGTTTGTGATGAAGGGGAGGGCGGTATTTTGGGAGCGGACGCATCGGGAAGAGTTTAGTCTTTATGTATGCCCTCAACAACGGGGTTGTTGGAACAGCCCTCTCCGCTTCGCCCTTCGATACGCGGCTCCGCCGCTAGTCAGGGTGAGGAAAGAGGCGTTGGCGGTTTGCGGGGGTCGAACCCGATTGAGGAACGAAAGTTCGATGCGGACGGGGAGGAGGAATCGACGCGAGGGTGGTGTAGGGACAGGTCGCGACCTGTCCTTATGAATTCCTTGTCGACCGAAACAAAAAAAGGAACACATCGGCCAGATGCATAGGTCTTCCCCTGCGGGCAACGCGGTTTCGCCGTCATTCCGGCCACCGATCCTGTAGAGGCAGACCTGCGTGCTTCCCTTGGTTGTTCCTGCTGAACCGGCGCAGGACCTTGGACAGGTCGCGACCTGTGGGACAACCCCGAGGAGGGGTTGTCACTACAAAACTATCACACCCACACCGCTTCGGAGGATTTCTCAACAAACCCACGACGAGATGCGTTCCACTATGCTCTCACCTCGGGTCGAAACATCGCCCATCATATTGACACCCCATGCGCCATCTTCTAGCTTGGGGCGCTTTGACGGGAACGGCGCGAATCGTCGCGCCATGTTTTTATGTTCAAGGAGCGCGATCTTGATACTCGACAAGTTCCGTCTGGACGGCAAGGCGGCCCTGGTGACGGGCGCGGGCACGGGCCTGGGCGCGGCGATGGCGCTGGGTCTGGCCGAGGCGGGCGCGGACGTGGCCGTTCTCGGCAGGCGGGTGAATCTGGTGGAAGAGACGGCCCGCCGCATCGAGTCCCTGGGACGCCGCGCAATCGCCATCGGAGCGGACGTAACGCAGGCGGAAGACGTGGCGCGCGCCGTGGAGGAGACGGAAGAGGCATTCGGCAGCGTGGACGTTCTCGTAAACGGGGCGGGCGTCATCAACGCCGACCCGAGCGCCGACGTGAGTCCTGAGGATTTCCGCTTCGTCGTCGACGTGAACCTCACAGGCGCTTTTCTATGCGCACAGGCGGCCGGGCGCGGGATGCTCGCGCGGGGTTCGGGCAGCATCGTGAACATCGGCACGTTTCTCGGCGAGCGGGGGCACCGGCCCGCGCGCGCGGCGTACAACGCGAGCAAATACGGCGTGGTGGGCCTGACGAAGTCGCTCGCGATGGAGTGGGGCGGGCGCGGCGTTCGCGTGAACTGCATCTGCCCGGGCGTGCACAGAACGCCGATGCTCGCACCCGCGCTCGAAGACCCTGGCGTGGAAGAGGGGCTCAAGGAGAAGACGATACTCGGCCGCATGGGCGAGCCCGAGGACATCGTGGGCCTCGCGGTATTTCTGGCGTCCGACGCATCGGCCTACATCACGGGCGAGAGCATATTCGAAGACGGAGGAGGGTGGCTGTAAGGCCCGGTGAAAAAGATGGCGGATAGCGTTGCGGCGCGGCGGAGGCTTCCATCGGGGCGTGGCTGCCATGGATACGGAGAGAGAGAATGCCGGAATTACAAGCGATCATTTTCGATTTCGACGGCACCATCGCGGACAGCGAACCGCTGCACCTTGCGGCGTTCCAAGCGGTGCTGTCTGAAGAACTGGACCTGGACTTGACCGAGGAGGAATACGCCGAGCGCTACCTCGCGTTCGACGACAGGCTGCTGTTCACGCACGTGCTGAACGACCGCGGCGTGGCGGTCGAGGCCGACCGCTTCGAGCAGCTTCTGGAGATGAAGGAGGCGCGCTACCAGGAAATCGCCCTTGCGCCCCAGATTCTCCCCGGAGCGGCGGAGATGATTCGCGCCGCCGCCGCGCACTGGCCGCTGGCGATAGCGAGCGGGGCGCTGGGCCACGAGGTGCGCCCCGTGCTCGAACGGGTGGGCCTGATCGATTGTTTCCCGATCATCGTGACGGCGGAGATGGTGAGCCGGGGGAAGCCGGACCCGGAGAGTTTCCTGACGGCGCTTGTGCGCATCAACGAGGGTCTTGGCATACCGGTTCCGGGGGGGTCGTGCCTCGTGGTGGAGGATTCCGTGGCGGGCGTGCGCTCCGGCAACGCCGCGGGCATGAGAACGCTCGCGGTGACGACGAGCTACCCCGCCGACAAGCTCACCGAGGCCGACCGCGTGGTGGACTCGCTGGAGGAAACGGTGGACCCGGGCGGTCTGGCCGCCTGGTTCGCCGCCCTGCCGCCAAATGCGACCCAAAGTGGATAGGAGAGGGAGATGGCCATATTGAAGGTCGCCCGCATGGGCCATCCCGTCCTGCGCGGGAAGGCGCGCGAGATTGCGCCCGAGGGACTCGGGAGCCCCGAACTCGCAGCCCTCATCGATGACCTGATCGAGACGATGCAGGAATACGCGGGCGTGGGTCTGGCCGCTCCGCAGGTGCACGAGGGGCTGCGGCTGTTCGTCATGCAGACCGACCCCGACGATGAGGCGACGCTGCGCGTGGTCGTGAACCCGAGGCTCACGCGGCTTGGCGAGGAAGGCTGGGAGGATTGGGAGGGTTGCCTCAGCATCCCCGACATTCATGGCCGCGTGCCGCGCAACGACCGCGTGCGTCTGGAAGCGCAGGACCTGGAAGGACGCGCCTGGGCGGAGGAGTTCGAAGGCTTCGCCGCGCGCGTTTGCCAGCATGAGTACGACCATCTGGACGGACTTATCTTCTTCGACAGGATGCGGGATTTCTCGACGCTTTGCTTCGGCGAGGAATACCGCAGATACCACGCCCCGCGGCCCAAGGCGGAGTGAGGAGCGTATGCCTGCTTCCCGCTCAGTTTCTCCTGTGTTGTCATAGTCGATACGGCTGTTCGTAGAACGGAGCAGGAAAGGGAGGATTCTGAAATGACGATGCTCGAAGCTTCGGGTAAACACCGTCGGCGGCATTCAGGACGGCTCGTACGCCGCATTGCCGCCGTGGCCGCCAAGGCGCTCGCATATTCGGCGCTTTTCCTGCTGCTCGGCCTCCCGGCAACGGCGCATGCGGCGCCGCCCGACCTCCAGACCCCGGCGCCGGTCATCTACCTGGCCGACAATCTGGACGAGCAGGACAGGCTGGGCTGGTGCATTGACACCCGTGGACGCGGGTTCAGCGACAGGCTGCATACACACTCGTGCAAGCCGCGCGGCGGCGACGTGCAGTTCCGCTACGATGAGGCGGCGCGGCGGATCGCATCGGCCGCCTTTCAGGGGAAGTGCGCTGAGTTGCTGGCGCCGGCCGCCGCAGGTGTCACCCTGGGGTTATTGGATTGCGCGAAAGACGCCAAGGGCCAGGCCTTCGATTACGACGCCGCGGCGATGGAGTTCCGCCCGGGCGCGGACGGGACGCTTTGCCTCGTCGCCGGCGCCGCGAGCAGGTCGGCCGGGCCGTTCATGTCGCGCGACCTCGCCCTCGCGCCGTGCACGTCCACCGATGCGAAGTTCAAGCAGTGGCGCATCAGGAAAGCCCGGCCCTGATGGGGTTGTTGAAAAAGCCTGATTTCTAGATTTGTCGTGTATAACCGACCCACGAGAGGGTAGAATCACTCCCCCCTTGAGGGGGAGTCGACGAGGTAAGGGCGTAAGCCCGCAAGCG
>VXPH01000221.1 GCA_009839615.1 Nitrospinota bacterium | reverse complement strand
GGAGACCGCCGCCCCGGTAAAAAGGGGGCGGGCGCAACGGTGACAATCTAGGGCAAGGGCTCTCGAAACCGGGCCGCGCAAATGCGGGGAAATGCGCATTTGGCTTCTTTTTTTGCGGAATTTTGAATTTGCTAATTGAAAAATTTAAGAAAATGCGGTAAATTACGGAAAATTCTGGAGTTGCGGACGATGCGGGTGGTCCCGGCGTCTACCAATTCTGGATTCTTCGCCCGCCACCCAGTAAATACCTGGATTCGCCGAGCAACAAAGACCGCCCCTTGAACAACACGGATGAGGTTTGATCTCATGTGGGGTGTTGCTCAGCCGGCCTTGAATTTCGTCCAGAACCTCTCCTGGAACCATATGCTCGACATCGGAATCATGTGGTTCCTGCTCTACCAGGTCTATATCCGCTTCAAGGGCACCCAGGCGATGCGCCTCCTCGTGCGCGTGTTTGCGGTGTGGCTCATCTATCTCGCCTCCCAAGCCGCGGGTCTGCACCTGACCTCGTTCCTGCTCTGGGCCATCTGGATCGCCGTGCTCATCCTGTTTCTCATCAATTTCCACGGCGAGATTCAGAAGATATTCTTTCAACTCAACCCGGTGCGCAGGTTCTCCATCCTGCTGCGCCGGGCGATGCGCATCCGCCTGCCGGACGAGAGCGTCGCCACCATCGCCAGCGCCACCTTTTCACTCGCGGCGAAGCACATGGGCGCCATCATCGTCGTGGAGCACCGGGATTTGACCGACTCCCTGCTGAGAAGTCCGGGCGAGGAGATCGAAGCGGACATCCAGCCGGCGCTACTGGAAACCATCTTCTTCAAGGGATCGCCCTACCACGACGGCGCCGCCGTCGTTCGCGAGAACAAGGTTTCGCGCGCGGGATGCGTTTTGCCCCTTTCCGAGAACAACGCCCTGCCGCCCGAGTTCGGCACGCGCCACCGGGCGGCGGTCGGCATTACGGAGCGCTGCGACGCCCTGGCGATCGTCATCTCCGAGGAACGCGGAGAGATTACCTGCGTGGAAGGCGGCCTCATCAAGGCGATGGAAAACGAAGATGAACTCGCCTCCTGGCTCACTACGCGGCTGCGCGCGGCCCGCGAGGCGGGACAGGCGAAAGGGCGCATCTCGCTGCGCCACGTTTTCGAGAACTGGCGGCCCAAGCTCGCCGCCCTGGCCGCCGTCATTTTCCTCTGGTCGCTCGGCGGGCAGGAAAACCAGAATCCGCAGAATTTCTTCCCGCAACTCGAAAGCAAGGTGGAGGAGGAATTCCGCGTCCCGGTCCATTACTACAACCTTCCGGGCGGCGTCGCTCTGCCGGCAGATGCGGCAAAAGAGGTCAAAATCCGCCTCCGGGGCAGACGCGACCTACTCAATTACATCGACGCCTCCCGCCTGCGCGTGAACGTGAATCTCGCTAAAATGACGCCCGGCGCGCATTCGCGTACGCTGTCGGGCCGAGACATCGACCTGCCAAACGGTTTGGAATTCCTGAGCGCGGAGCCCAAGATTCTGGAGTTGAATCTCGCCAAGGCGCCTGGGTCTGAGAAGATGACGAAATCGAGCGCCTCCACCGAGACGCCGGAGGCCTCGAACTTTTAAGACTTCTCTTTTCAGATACTTGGATTCCCAGCGAACCGGGAATTTGCATTTTTCGCATAAAGTACCGATATTGAAGGAACCGGGCCATCGCCGCCGAGACGTCCAGGGCGCTTTGACGAGCGATGCGGGCGAACCATCATTGATGGTCCTCTGCGTGAGCCGAGTGAGGCGGTGAGGAGCCGACACAGGAAGCGGCTCCGGTCCGGATTCAGAAAACCCTTCAAAAAAGGAGGGTGCGATGACAGCTACGATAAATCGCTTCAGCCGTGCGGAAACGCCGCCCTCCCCGGCCCCATCGCATCAGCCGGGCGGGGAGGAAGACAAAGGCTGATGCACGGATAAAGGCGACACGACGCCTTTTTAAGGTGAGACGAGTTCTCACCTCAGAAAAAGCAAAAAAAGAGAGCGGGATGCAACGTCCCGCTCTTCTTTTTTTCTAGCTCCCGGCCCCGAGTTTTCGCATCTCGATCTCGAGTTGCTGGAGCCTGTTCTTGATCATGTTGAAGTCGTACTCGAACCCCTCGGCGAGCAGCGTGAGACCCTGGTAGAGTTGGTGCTTTTCGGGTTCTTCTTCCGCGCTCACCGAATCGAGCATTTCGGCGAAAACCTCTCTGGCATGATGAAAGCTCAAAATCCTCCCCCCTTTGTGAATGACAACGCGCACTGTGAAACGATAAATCTTTTCGCGGGAAGAATACCGCCCGCATCTCTGCTAGAATCCACCGCACCTGCAAATAAACCACAACGCATACGAGGAGTCATCTTCATGCCGGAAAGACCGAACACGCCGCAAGTCATCCTCCGCCACATCCAGGGCACGCAGCTTCAGATGTTCACCACCACGGGCAAGCACTCCTACGTGCTCGACGAGCCCGAGACCCGGGGCGGCACGGACCTCGCCGCCACGCCGTTCGAGTTCTTCATCGCAGGGCACGCGGGCTGAGGCCTCTACACGCTGCTGGGAGCAGCGAAAGCCAAGGGCATCCGGATCGACGACGTGGAAGTCCACGCGGAGTTCAAGCGGAATTTATCGCCCAAGTTTCATGCCGATTTTCATTCGGACCCGGAGCGGCGAAAACTCTCCATCGGCGTCATCCGCACGAGCTATTACATCCACGGCGACGTAACTGAAGAACAAAAGGCGGAGCTTTTGGATGAGCTCGAAAACTGCCCCATCCACAACACGCTGATGACGCCGCCCAAGCTCGAGGAGCGAATCGTCGTCCTGGAGAAAGACGAAGCCGCGCCAAAAGAGATTTCATAAGGGCAGGGAAAGAGAACCTCTCCAAAACGGGAATCAGTAGGAAATCTTGTCCTCCATCTGCGCCCACAGGTTGAAGGATTCGAGCGCCTCATCTTCCAGGAACCGCGTCGCTTCCAGTTTTCTTTCGCCCATCGGCAGGGCGATTTCCTTGTAGAGAAACTCATCGGAAAACCCGATGGCGTCCGCCTCGACGATGGTGTTCCCGTAATACATGCGCTCTATCCTCGCCCAGTAAATCGCGCTCAGACACATCGGGCAAGGCTCGCAGCTCGTATATATCTCACAGCCTGACAGATCGAAATTCTTCAGTTTCGCGCTGGCCGCGCGTATGGCGAGCATCTCGGCGTGCGCGGTGGGATCACAGGAAGACGTCACCCGGTTCACACCCTCACCGATGATCTTGCCACCCTTGACGACGACGGACCCGAAAGGCCCGCCGAGTCCCTCCCGCACGTTTTGGGAAGCGAGCGATATGGCCCTTCTCATGAAAGTTTCCCGAGTCGTCATCTTCCTCATCTCCCGTTTGGTTCGGCTTTTCCGCCGCTGTTTGCTCTTCACTGCGCCTAAGCAACTCTCCTGATTCGCTTCATCATAACTTGTTTTTGGAATGGTTTGCATTTAATTTACAGGTACTCCTTTCATTGTCTCCAAGATGCGGAGCCTGGAACGAAAAAGACGCCACCGCGCGAAATTCGCAACCCAAAAAGGGACAGATGATGAAAATCGGATTCATCGGACTGGGAAACATGGGGGCCGGCATGGCGGCCAACCTCCAGAAGGCGGGCTACGAACTCGTCGTTCACGACATTGTCCGCGAGGCTGGGGCGGAGCACATCGAGCGCGGCGCGCTCTGGGCGGACTCTCCCGCAGAGGTGGCCCGCGCGAGCGAGGTCGTCTTCACCTCGCTGCCGGGTCCCAGGGAGGTGGAGAGCGTCGCCACCGGGCCGAACGGGGTTCTCGCGGGTATCAGCGCGGGGAAAGTCTACGTCGACCTGAGCACGGTATACCCCGACGTCGTCCGCAGAATTCACGAAAAATTCGCCGAAGCAGGCGCACACATGCTCGAAGCCCCGGTGAGCGGCTCCACCATCGGCGCGAACACGGGGCGCCTCGCCATCATGGCGGGGGGTGAGAAGGAGGTTTATGAGCGCTGCAAGCCCCTTTTCGAGGCCATCGGAGACCACCCCACCCACACGGGCCCCATCGGCACCGGCGCCGTGTGCAAGCTCGCCCACAATTGTATGAGCTACAGCATTCAGGCCATCGCGGCGGAATGCTACACCCTGGGCGTCAAGGCGGGGGCGGACCCCGAGGTCCTGGCCGAGGTGATCCGAAACAGCGCGGTGGGCCGGGCCGTGCACTTCAACTTCATCTTTTACGAGACATTCCTGAAAGGGAAATTCGACGAACCGCACTTCCCCATGAAGGGCGCGGTAAAAGACGTCGGGCTCGCGCTCGAACTCGCCCGCGAGTATGACGTGCCCATGACGATAGGCAACATCGCTTACGGGGAGCTCATCACCGGCTTGAACCGCGGCTGGGGGGATGATGACGCGAGGCGCGCCATGACGCTCCAGGAAGAGCGCGCGGGCGGCGTGCAGGTGAGAATTCCAGAAAAGTAGAATTTACGCATGAAACACGGAATCGCCATGCTGCCCCCTGCGCCCGATACCTACGCGCACTGGTGCAGACTCTCAGAAGAAGCGGGCTTCGACGTCATCTGGGTGCCGGACTCACAATCCCTCTACCGGGAGCTTTACGTCTCATGCGCCATCTGCGCGGCGAACACCTCGCGCGTCCTGCTGGGGCCCAACGTCACCAACCCGCTCACGCGCCACCCCGCGACGGCGGCGAGCGCCATCGCCACGGTGGATGAGTTCTCGGGCGGCCGGGCACTGTTCGGCATCGCCACGGGCGACAGCGCTGTCCTGAACCTAGGTCTAAACCCCAGCCGTGTGGACGAGGTGCGCGATTACGTGCTCGCTATGCGCGGGATGCTGGAGGAGGGCGCGGCAACCTACCGGGGAAAACCCTGCGCGCTGAGTTGGCATAAAAAGCGGGTTCCACTCTACATCGCCGCCGAGGGGCCGCGCACCATCCGCCTAGCCGGCGAAATCGCGGACGGCGTCACCATCGGGTGCGGCCTCACCCCGGAAGTGGTGGCCGATTCCCTCACCTGGCTCGAAGAGGGCGCCAGAAAATCGGGTCGCAAGGTGGACGATCTCGACGTCTGGTGGCTGGCGAAGGTGAACGTGCGCGAAGACGGCGAACAAGCGCGCGAGGAGATTCGCATGGCGCTGGCCGCGAGCGCGCACCACGCCTTCCGCTTCACGCTGGAGGGCAAGCGGGTGCCCGATGAGCTTCGCTCCGCCGTCGAGACCCTGAAAAAAGAATACGCGTTCCACGAACACGAGATGGTGGACAAGCAGACGAACGCCGAACTCGTGGACAGGCTCGGCCTTCGCGAATACCTGCTCGATCGCTTCGCCATCGCGGGCGACGCCGCGGAATGCGTGAAGCGGGTCCGCGAACTCGAAGCGACGGGCGTGGGGGCCTTGAGAATCGCCGCCCACGTACACGATAAGCCCGCCTTCATCCGGGCGTGGGGCCGCGAGATAATCAGCCGGACCAATCAACCACAGAGGACGACTTCATGAGACACGGCATTTCATTCAGACCGCCCGACGCGCATTCGTTCGCCCGCTGGTGCAGGCGCGCGGAGGAGCTCGGCTTCGACGCGGTGTTCATCGCAGATTCCCAATCGCTTTACCGCGAACTCTACGTCTCGAGCGCGATATGCGCGATGGAGACGAGCGAGATCATCTTCGGCCCGTGCGTCACGAACCCCCTGACGCGCCACCCGGCGGTGGCCGCGAGCGCCATCGGCACCATCAACGAGCTCTCCGGCGGGCGCGCCTTCTGGGGAATCGCCACGGGCGACAGCGCCGTGTTGAACCTGGGATTAAGGCCCGCGAAGCTCGCCGAGATGCGCGAGTACATCCTCGCCGTGCGGGGCATGCTCGAAGAAGGAAACGCCGAGTACAGGGGCCGGCCCAACCGGCTGAGCTGGCACAAATCCCATGTTCCCATCCACATCGCCGCCGAAGGCCCCAGGACGCTGCGCCTCGCGGGCGAGGTGGCGGACGGCGTCATCATCGGAACCGGCTTCATTCCCGAGGTCATCGCGGACACGCTCGCCTTCATCGACGAGGGCGCCAGGAAATCGGGCCGGAGGGTGGAGGATCTCGACCTCTGGTGGCTGGTGGACGCCCATGTCGATTCTGACGGTGAACGCGCCCGCGAGGACATCCGCACCTCCCTCGCCGCGAGCGCGCACCATTCGTTCGCCTTCACGCTGGAGGGCAAGCGAATTCCAAAGGAACTCGAATCCGGCATCCGCGCGCTGAGAGACGGGTACAAAACCTCGGAGCACAACGTCATCGAGAAGGGGCACAACGCGGCGCTCGTGGACGAGTACGGCCTGAGAGACTATCTGGCCGAGCGCTTCGCTATCGTCGGCACGCCCGAAGAATGCAGAAAGAGGCTCGAGGATATGGAAAAGATGGGGGTCACCGGACTCCGCATCAACAACGCCCTGCCCGACAGGACGGTCTTCATGAACACCTGGGCGAAGGAGGTGCGGGGGGTCGCATAGACTCCCGGCGAGTGAAGCGCCGAATTCCCGCCAGCTAGATGCAAACCGGGAATTTCCCACGTGCTGCCGCTTCGGTTAGAATGGCCGGAAATTATCGAGACGGGCGAATTCGACCTCACCGAAAAACCTCGCACAGGAGGGTGGACATGAGCGAAATGACGAAGGCGAAGGAAAAGATTCTCGTCTATGAGCCCGTGGCGGAGGCGCCGGGCGCGAGCGCCGTCATGGCCGCGCGGCCCGAGAGCTTAAGCGGCAAGAGCGTGGGCCTCATCAACAACACCAAGGATTTCACCGATGAGATATTCGATGTCATGGGCGCCGCGCTGGAAGAACAGTTCCCCGGCGTGCGCGTCGTGCGCTATCGCAAGGAATCCGTAAGCGGCGCATCGCCCGCCCTGATGGAGCAGGTGGAAGGAGAGTGCGACGCCGTCGTCAGCGCTTTGGGCGACTGAGGCTCCTGCACGTCGTGGAGTATCCACGACAGCGTCGCTTTAGAGAAAAGAGGGCTTCCCACGGTCACGGTCGTCACCGACGCCTTCGAGGTCTACGCCAGGCAGCTCACCAAGCTGCACAAGATGAGTGAGCTTCCCCTCGTTACGCTGCCCCACCCCATCGCAGGCAGAAAGCGCGAGGAGGTGGATGCGATGTCGGCGAAGGCGAGCGCGCATCTTGCGTCCGCCCTCACGCACGCGAGCGATTGATATCGGCATGGACGCCCCAAGGCCCGCCCGCCAGATAGCGCTCGACGAAGACGCAGGCGCGATATACGAGCATTTCTATGAGGAGGGCTGGACGGACGGGTTGCCCGTCATCCCGCCGACCGAGGAGCGCGTCGCCGAGACCCTGCGCTACACGGATTACGCGCCCCAGGACGTCATCGCCCACGTTCCGCCCCGGAATGCCCCCGCCACGGTCGAGATCATCGCCATCAACGCCGTGATGGCGGGCTGCAGGCCGGAATATCTGCCCGCCCTCATCGCCGCAGTGCAGGCCATGACGGAGCCGGCTTACAATCTCTACGGCCGCCAGACGACCACCCACCCCGGCGCGCACCTGATGATCGTCCACGGGCCGGTGCGGAACGAGTTAGAGGTCAACTGCCGCCAGAACGTCTTCGGCCAGGGCTGGCGCGCCAACGCGACGCTCGGCCGGGCGGTGCGGCTCCTGATGATGAACGCTGGCGGCGGCATCCCCGGCGTGACGGACATGGCCACCCACGGGCATCCGGGCAAATACGCCTACACCATCGGCGAGGATGAAGAAGGGAGTCCCTGGCCCGCCTTTCACGCCGACAGGGGGCTTGCGCCCGATACTTCCGCCGTCACCATGCTCTGCGCCGAGTCGCCCCACAACGTGAACGACCTGGTGAGCAAGACGCCGCATAAATACCTGGGCACAGCGGCTTCGGCCATGAGCCACCTGGGCGCCAACGGCGTATACCGGAGCGGTCTGCCGAGCGAGCAGATGCTCGTCCTGACGGCCGAGGCGGCCACGTGGCTATCGAATCAGGGGTGGTCGAAAGCGGATGTTTCCCAGTTCATCTTCGAGAACGCGCGCCAGCCGATCCGCCTCATGCGCGATCGCGGCGGCTTCGACATGACGCCGCTCGCCCCTTTCGTGAACTTAGAAGATGACGAGGACATGGCCCCCATCGTCCCGAGGCCGGAAGACATCCTCATCGTGGTCGCCGGCGGCCATGGCCGCCACATGCAGGCCGTCCTCACGGCGAGCTACAACCTGAGCGTCACCAAACCCATCACCAGAAAAGACGGAACGCCGATTGATTCGGTGAGGGAGTTTGTGGAGTAGGGGGACTAAAAATCAGGTATTGCCAGTACTTTGAGATTGATGCTTGATGAGCGCGGCTCCTAGATGATTTTCTATTATCTTGTGCGCTGCTGAATTCATCAGGCTGTGCATATAACAATGATGTACCGTTAACACCAAGTCTTGAAATTTTTGGTTTCCTTCTATTGCCCGAACCTTCAAACCCATCCTTTTACATTCGTCTAAATGTATATGCCTGTTATGAGCTCTATTTCCCGAAAAATCAGTGAGCTTGCCAACAATTTTTTCAGCTTTTTCTCTGCTCTTAGGCTCCCCTTCGAACATGACGTTTGCCAATTGTTCCGTCACAAATCCTTTTGACCACTCTATTGCAGTTTCACATTGGCTGATAAAAGTCGGCATATATTTACTCAATACCGGTCTCCATACATCAATTTTCGCGGCATCTTTTTTAATTTCTTCGTATGCCCTTTTGAATTCTTCAATAACTCCTATCGCTGGAATACCACGTAACTGAGGATCAATCGGACCAAGATTAGAGTGGGCGCCCATAAAAATTTCCTTGCATGAACAAGCGATCATTGTGCCTCCAGACATCGCTATCTGGGGAACGATTGCTCTAATGTCATGCCCGAACATTTTGTGGAGATAATCCACGATGGACTCGGTGGCCGCTAAATCTCCACCAGGAGTATGGAGAATTAAATCCAATCCTTTCGAACGATCCAACTTATGAACCGCCATCATGAAACCGTTTTTATCTTCATCGATGATGGCGGATTGGGCGATGCCGGGTTTTGACAAAAAACCAGAATAATACGCAATGATGTTTCTTTTGGTGTGGAGATGAAGTTCGTTCAGATAGGTACGCCGTATTTCATCTAATACACCTTGTGCCTGGCTGGCATATTGAGCACTCTTAACTTGTATCTCTTTAAGTACATCTTCCCAGTTGGGCATAACTATTTGTGCAGGATGGGTTTTTCAAATACCCCATATGTCGCGAAACTATCCACCGTCTTAAGTGGGCTCGGCTGTTCGAGGGTTTCATTGCCGGAAACGGGATAGTCAGGACGCTGCGGCTCAAAAACCTCTTCATATTGCTCTTTTAATGTTCTCATATTTTTTTTCTTTTCCAAATCATTGTTGTTCACAGGGACCCTCCCCTTGGGTATGAAACAATATATGATCACACTTGAGTATTGACAACTAATCTACCATGTCTTGGCGACAGTTCAATGAACTTGGCTTCATAATTATTCGCAAAGCCATTCGCTCTCCCCTACCCCTCCATGTTCACCCCGAACTGGCCCGCGAGGTGGGTGATGAGCCTGCCGGCGGCGTCATCGCTCATCCAGCCGCGCGCGGTGGCCGTCTCGAGCGCCGTGCTCACGCGCAGGAGCGCCTCGGACATTTTATCCGTGTCGCGCACGGAAATTTCCGGCAGAACGGGCGAGACGCCGGAGCGAAGCGCCTCCTCGGGCAGCGCGCCCGCGCGGTGGGCTTCTTCGAGCTGCTTGTCGGCCATGGCTTGCAGGATATGGCGCACGGTGCGCTGGCGGCGCGTCATCTTCTTGAGCGTCGGCTGATCCATCGATTCGGCCGACGCGCGGTTCACATCTTCTCCCTGGGCGAACCAGTGGGAGGGAACACCCACGCCGCCCAGGAGCAAGCCCCGCATCATTTTGGCGATCCCCTGCGCGCCGGATTCGCCGCCTTTCAAGTCGGGCGAGACGGCCTGCCACTCCTCTTTCTCGTTGTGGACGCGCACGCTCGAGGGCTTGGGCGCGACGCCGTTCTCGGCGAGCCACTCGGCTATCTTCTCGGGGCCGGCGCCCTTGAGCGTGACGTCGTAGATGAAGCTGTTCTGCAGGCGCGCGCGCTCCACGGCGTCGAAGATGAAGCGCTCATAGGTGTCTATCCAGTCGATGGCGGCGAGGAGATCGGAAGCGCCACGCGCGGCGTCGCTCGCCTTGTTGATCTGGAACAGGAACGCCTCCCCGTCGGTGAAGCGCGCACGCTCCCTCTGCGCGGAGGCGCTCAGATAGCCGCGCGGGTCGCCGCCCAGGACAGTCTTGACCCGCTTGCCCTTGCGCGCCGCACCGCCCGGCCCCCGGGGGCGCAGGACGACCCCGATCGGTAGAGCGCAGTTGTCCGGGTCCGTCACGACCTCTTCGATCAGCCGGGGGCTGACGTAGCCCAGCCGGACGCGCCCCTCGAAGCGCGAGACGGCGGCGGGCAGCAGGAGTTCGCCGAAGATGCCGAGTTCCGAGACCAGCCGCTCGAAGCGGATGTCCATCTGGTTCACGGGGTCGGCCCAGAACGCCTTCACGGCGCTTAATGCGCGCTCATCCTCCCCGTGCCAGCTTATTCCCTCGCCCACCACGTGATCCGTCACGATCTCGATCAGGCGCTGGCCCATCAGGTTCGTGAGCCAAAGCTCATACGCCAGCGCCTGCATGCGCGCGTGGGTGTAGGGAGACACCCCGCCGCGCGCCTCGCCCAGTGGCCGCCAGATTCTCTCGTCCGGATCGATACCGGCGCTCATTCGCGCTGAACGCCGCGCGGATGCTTTCACTCCGGCATCCCCCTTGTTCCCGGACTTCCGCCCGGGAGCCTTCCCCCTTTTTACGCTCTCCATTCTCATCTCCTCATCAGCTTCCGCTGCTCGAAAACCTGCGGCGCCACCGTTCCCCCGGCGAGAGGAGCCAGCACGCCCTCGCTCTGCGCCAGGGATTCGGCCAGCCGCGCATAGGCGCAGGCGAAGCCGAAGTGGTTCTCGTTCCGCTCATACGCCAGCACCGTCTCCCCGGAGGAGCGGATGCGCGGCTTTTTCCTCAAGTTCATCAGGTGACGTTCCACCCCGGCGAGCAGCGCCTCTTCTCTAGTATCCCTGGGACTCGGCAGCAGGACACGACCGGCTCCCTCGTGAAACTCCTCCACGAGGTGATCGAGCAGGTCCTCGCGGTTCATCCGCACGTGGCGGCGCTCCACGCCCAGGAAGGAGACTTCTTTGGTCTGCATCTCGCCCTCGGTGTGCCGCCAGATGAAGCCGCCCTCAGGATAGAGGTCGTACACCGCGCGCGGCCTGGGTGTGGGGTCCGCCGTCGATGACGAACGCCTCCACCCCCAGACCCGGGAACACGGCGCGGCACCGCTCGATGAGACGCTCTATCGGCGGCGCTTCGAAATAGACCCACCGGGCGGGACGACCCTCTTCCCGCTCGCGCACCGCGACCGCGCAGGCATCCCCCGTATCGATCCCGCAGAAGCGATGGCGCGCACTCATGCGGGCGCCTCCGCCAGATAGTAGGGAGCGGCGTCGCGCAGCTTCGCGAGCAATTCCCGGGAGATCGGCTGGGTGTCGCCCGCATCGGGGATGGCGAGCGCCGAGCAGCGAAAGCGCGCCTTCTCGCTCGGGAGGCGGACGGCGGCCCATTTCGCCTTGATGCGCTCCAGTCGCACCGCGCCGACAGCGAGCTGTGAGAGGCGGTAGCTCCTGTGCCGCCGATTCGCCCGCCCGGCCACCCACCGCCCCGCTCTTCTCTCGAGCGCGCCGCCGCATTCCGGGCAAGCGAGCGCGCCCCCGCGCAGGATGCCGGGCCAGTACTCCTCCGGAACGCTCTCGGTGCGGCATGCGGGGCATCTTACGCGCCAGCGCCTCCGGTCCCCCGCCTCGTACATGGCGTGAATGCCCGCGCCCGGGGTTCTGCCGACGGCCAGGTTGAGCGTCAGGGCGAGTGGCGAGGCGTCGATGCGATCGTTCGACCACTTGAGGTTGTCCGGGGGCAGGTCGTCCACCTCGTCGCGAATCAGCACATCGAGCGGGATGGATATGGCGTTGCCGATGTCCCTGAGACCCAGGATGTAGAGAAAACGCGAGCCCCCGCGTCCGGGGAATTCCTTCAAGCCCTTGGGCGACGCGCCCTTGTATTTCCCCTCGCGCATGAGCGAGGCCATTCTCCCGCGCCTGAGCGCGGGGCGCACGCGCGTCTGATCGAAGCGGTCGGCGAAATCCTGATCCGGCAGAAAATAGCCCACGTTCAGGCGGTGGACGATGACGCAGTAAAGCGCGAAACCGATGGCGAGGGTGGTCATGCCCACCTGCGCGCCCTTCAAGACGCTGACGGTCCGATCGGGCGCGCGATCCCTGAGAACCTCATCGAGCGCGGCGACGATCTCCAGGAGCGCCTCTCTGCCCTCGAAGGTGAAGGCACCGGCGTCGGTCGAGGTCTCGCTCGTCAGAAACCGGGTCAGCCCGCGCGCCTCGCCCGAAAAGCGGGCGGTTCGGCCCGCCGCGAGAGCCATGCCGGGCGTTCGAATGATTTTCAGGGACTTTCGCAATGCCGGGACTCCTCCCTATCGAGGATGCCGAGCGCATCCCCAGGGGGAGGAATATAGGGGATGGGGCCTGTCAGCCTCGACGCGCAAATGCGGGCAAATGCGGGGTTGTTGGAAAAACCTCCCTGACAAGGGGCTGTTGAAAAAGCCCGAGAAGTGAGAGTTCGACGCGGACGGGGAGGCGGAATCGACGCGAGGGGGCGTAGGGACAGGCCTCCGTGCCTGTCCTATCCACCGTGGTTGTCCTTCGTCAGGACAGGCACGGAGGCCTGTCCCTACAAACCCTCTACTTGCAGGGGCCCCATACGGACTTTTTCAACAGCCCCGTCCGGGGGGGCTGATGAGCGCATCCGGGTCTTTGAACCCGAAGCGCCCGGCGATCCTCCCGCCGCGCGGCGTTGATCGCGCTCCCGACTTCCTGTAAATCCGTCCCTGAAACGATGCCGAATGAAGGCGGGTGGTTCGCCGGGATCCTCTTGAAACCGGGCGCTGGCTACACAGGCGACGCTCGGGATGCTATAGTAGGGCTTACACTCATCCAACGCCCAGGATTGTTCTGGAGACGATTGGGGGGTTTCCCCCGCGAGGAATCCCTATTTTCCTTGACTGAACGGCTGGTTCGACGCCCTTCGAGGCGCGAGACCATCTCAGGGAGACTGGTGCATACGCCTGATGACGGCGGGTATCGGGTCCGAAGGAGCCGGAAAAATACCCGCCGCCTGGATTCTGAACGAAAACATTTTTCGCATTATTGCTTCAATTTCTAAAGGAGGTTCAAAAAGATGAAACGCTTCATGTTGGTCCTTTGGGCCACGGCGCTCACCCTGGCCCCGGGGGTCGCATTCGCGGCCGATAAGCTCGACACCGGGAACACGGCTTGGATCCTGACGTCGACCGCCCTCGTCCTGTTCATGACGCTCCCGGGCCTCTCGCTGTTCTATGGCGGCCTCGTGCGCGCGAAGAACGTGCTCTCGGTGCTGATGCAGTGCTTCACCATCGCCTGCGCCGTGTCCATCGTCTGGCTTATCGTCGGCTACAGCCTGGTGTTCGAGTCCGGCAACGCCTTCATCGGCGGACTGGGCAAGGCGTTTTTCGCGGGCGTGGGCGTGGATTCGCTCTCGGGCAACATCCCCGAGACGGTCTTCGCCATGTTCCAGCTCACCTTCGCCATCATCACGCCCGCGCTCATCGTGGGCAGCTTCGCCGAGCGGATGCGCTTCTCGGCCCTGTTCATCTTCTCGATCGCGTGGGTAATCCTCGTCTACGCGCCGGTGGCCCACTGGGTGTGGGGCGGCGGATGGCTCGGCGCGATGGGCGCGCTCGATTTCGCGGGCGGCACCGTGGTGCACATCAACTCGGGCGTCGCGGCCCTGGTGGCCGCCATCCTCATCGGGCCGAGACACGGCTTTCCCAACACGGCCATGCCGCCCCATAACCTGCCCATGGCGGTGACGGGCGCGGGCATCCTGTGGGTGGGCTGGTTCGGCTTCAACGCAGGCAGCGCCCTGGCGGCCGACGGCGCGGCGGGCATGGCCATGCTCGTGACCCACATCTCCTCGGCGGCGGGCGCCCTCGCGTGGATGTTCGCGGAGTGGGCGAAACACGGCAAGGCGAGCGTGCTCGGCATCGTGACGGGCATGGTGGCGGGCCTCGTCGGCATCACGCCGGCTTCGGGCTTCGTGGGGCCGGTGGGCGCGCTGCTGCTCGGCGCGATAGCGGGCCTGGGCTGCTACGCCGCCACCAACTACATGAAACAGGTACTGAAGATAGACGATTCTCTCGACGTGTTCACCGTGCACGGCGTGGGCGGGATCATCGGCGCGATACTGACCGGCGTGTTCGTCGCCGAGGGATTCGGTGGCATGGGCCTCGCCGAGGGCGTCGGCATGGGCAAGCAGGTCTGGATCCAGTTCGTGAGCGTCATCGCCACGCTCGTCTATTCGGGCGTCGTCTCCTTCATCCTGTTCAAAATCGTGGACGCCATGGTGGGCCTGAGGGCCGACGCCAACGAGGAATCGGGCGGCCTCGACCTCATGATGCACAACGAATCGGCCTACGAACGCTAGGCCGCAAGCGAAAAGGCCCCGGGGCTGAGTCCCCGGGGCCGCGCGTTCGCAGTTAGCGCAGCCTCATCTATTCGGAGTAGTCTGTAGGGACAGGTCGCGACCTGTCCCTACAATTGGCGGTGCGGTTTTGATCGTCTTAGAGACTCTCGAATTTTGCGATGGTAAAGCGGTTTTTGAAACGTGTTGAAATTTCATCAGTTAGATAATATTGAGACCGTTATCAAAGTTTCCCGCTCACCACTAGTAATCAAAACGAAAGCGGATTGATTATAACCCCTGCGCACCCTGGCGAGATATTGTCGGGGGCGGGTGGTAACCGATGGAGTGGACGGGTGTGTGTATCTACGCTCTAACCAAGGGAGAGTTCTCCTGAACTTCCGAGGTCGGGAACCGAAGATTCAGAGAACAAGAGTCCGGGCGACCCGAAACCCACAGTCGTTTTCTCCGCCTCTACTTTCGCCCAAGTACTGCCCTGGTGCAAGGCGAGGAGGGCGGGATTCGCACGCCCTTTGTCCGCAACGGCTTCGCCGACGGACTGTCTAACGGTCCATCCGGCGAAGGAACGGCGCTGGCCTTCATGAGCATATCCACCATCTCCGGGCGGCCATTCAGGGCGGCGATGCTGAACGCCGTCGCCCCGTCCGCAGCGCGGGACGCCGCCATGCAGAGGGGCTCCGGAACGAGGCTCCGCCCTTCGGGTATGAGACTGGTCCCTGCGTCCAGGAGCGTTCTTGTTTTCGTTCGCTTCAATCTCATCTTCCCCGTTTCGACCGGGGCTCAGCCCCCCGATGGGAGAGTGCGAGTTACTGTCAGAAGTTGTGTATGAGCCGAATTGAAGAAGGAGACTGTGAAAGTATCGACGGGTCTGTCCGATTCTCTGTGTAAGCAACGGTTTCGGGTCTTTGGGCTTTCCTGGCTCAGCTAGCTGAGCCAGGAAAGCGATCCTCGA
>VXPH01000279.1 GCA_009839615.1 Nitrospinota bacterium | reverse complement strand
ACCCCCCACCGAATCGGCCTTCGCAAAAACCGCTCGGCCTCTTCGACTCCCCCTCAAGGGGGGAGTGAATTTCAAAAGCGTGCGCGAAACTCAAAATTGCTTTCCAGGACTTTTTCAACAACCCCTCATGAAGACAAACGAAACCCTGAATAACCCCACTCCATTCCAGCCGACGCTAGATGCTCACCTGGAAATTGGGCAGGCGCACGCCCGACGCCGCATCCGCCGGGGCCGCGCTCAACTCCTCGAGCGTGGTTTCGCGCAGCGTCTTGTCGATCGCGTCTTCGAGTTTCTTCCAAAGCGCGCGGCTTCCGCACACCGGAATGTTCGGGCACGGCGCCGAGGGAGGTTCATCGCCGCAATCGACGGGCTGAATCGTCTCGCCCACCGCGGAGAGAACGTCGCGCATGTTGATCCCCGAGGGCGGCAGCGCCAGGATGTAGCCGCCTCCCGGCCCCCGCGTGCTGCTCACCAGAGCGGCCCTGCGCATCTTCACGAACAACTGTTCGAGATAGTGCTGGCTGATTCCGAGCTTGCCGGCTATCTGGGGCAAGGGCACGGGGTGCGTCTGTGAATGCCTCGCCAGCTCTACCATGGCGAGCACGGCGTATCGCCCCTTGGTCGATATCTTCATCGGCAACATCCTTTCATCATCAGCCTCAGCCCCATGCGCTAAACGAGCGCTCCCCGCCTCACGGGGATTTTCGTTTGTCCGCGATCGGCGAGCGCGCAGGCGGGGCAATCCGGGTCCCGGGCCACATCCACGCTCCCGACGGTGTTTTTCCATAAATCGACCGTCATCAGCCTGTTCGACCAGGCCGGCGCAAGCCCCCTGAGAACACGCAGCGCGTCGGCGGCCTGCGCCATGCCCACGAAACCGGCCACCGCGCCGAAAACGCCGGCATCCCCGCAGTCGAGGCCGCGCACGTCCTCACCCTCCTCGCCCACCAGACACCGCAGACACGCGCTCCGGCCCGGCAGAATCGTCAGTATTTGCCCGAAAAAGCGCAAGACGCCGCCCATGACCCACGGCCTGCCCGCGGCGGCGCAGGCGTCGTTCAGCGCGAGCTTGGCGGCCAGATTGTCGCTTCCATCGACGATGACGTCATACGGCGCGATGATTCGGGCGGCGTTCTCGCGCGTGAGTTTCTGGGGAATCTTGTCCACCGCCGTCTCGGCGGAAAGCCTGAATATGGAATCCGCGCCCGAGTCCACCTTCAGGCGGCCGATGTCTTCGGTTCGGTGAAGAATCTGGCGGGCGAGATTGTCGAGCGTCACGGCGTCGTGGTCCGCAAGCCCGATGCGACCGACGCCCGCCGCCGCAAGGGCGAGCGCGGCGGGGCAGCCCAGGCCGCCGACGCCCACGATGAGCGCGGACGAACGCGCCAGTGCGCTTTCATCCCTCATGCACCGGCCTCCTCGAGTATTACCAGATCGTTTTCGATAAAAGTCTTTTGCTCCGCGTCCCAGGAATACACCTTCTGGCCGAGAACCTCGCCTTCGCGCACGCTCATGACAACGTGCTCGGCATCCGGAAACGCCGGGATATCTCCGAAAGGAACCGCCGCATCCACGTCTTCCTGCGAAAAATAGGCGTCCTCATCCGGGTGGCTGTGAAAGATGCCGCGGACCACCTCGCCCGCCTCCTCGGCCCGCCGCACGATGCGCTCGAACTCGAAGGGATCGATCAAAAAGGCGCGCCGCGCCGTCCGGGGATAAAATTCGGGGTCCTTCTCGTGCATCTCGTTCTGCACGTTCTTACAAGGCAGGAGGGCGAGCGTTTCCTCTCGTTCCCCTTCCGTGCGCGGCGGCCCGATGATCAACCCGCAGCACTCATCGGGATACGCCCCGCGCGCGTGGCGGTGCATCGCCTCCACCTGTTCACGATTCAGACGCAAATCAAGCCCCCTTAGCGCGCTTCGCTCAAATACCTGTCTCCTCCGTCGGGAAACAGTGTGACGATGACGCCTTTTTCTATCTGTTTCGCCACTTCGCGTACGCCCACGAGCGCGGCTCCCGCCGAATGGCCGATGAACAGGCCCTCTTCTTTGGCGATGCGATCGGCCAGGTCGTAGCTTTCCTCCGTACCCGCCGGGATCAGGTGATCGTGGGCGCTCTCATCGTAAATCCCAGGCCGTATGGCCGTGGGGATGTGCTTCATGCCCTCCAGACCATGAAACGATTCCGAGGGCATGACCGCATGCACGATGACATCCGGCTTGCGCTCTTTCAGTCCGCGCGCCGTACCCACCAGGGTGCCCGTGGTTCCGAGGCCCGCGATGAAATGCTCCACGCGCCCGTCGGTCTGCTCCAAAATTTCTGCAGCCGTCGTCTCGACGTGGGCGAGCGGGTTGGCCGGATTGTCGTACTGACAGGGCAAGAAATACTTCTCAGGCTCCTCGCGATACATCTTCGCCGCGAGGCGCTGCGCGCCGTCCGAACCCTCCAGGGGGTCCGAGAGAACAATGTCGGCCCCGTAGCCCTTCAAAGTCGCCTTGCGCTCGTCGCTCGCGTTCGCCGGCAGAACGAGCCGGACGGGAATCCCCAGCGCTGCGCCGATCATGGCGTAGGCGATGCCGGTGTTTCCGCTCGTGGAATCGAGCAGAATTTTTCCGGGTTTCAATTCTCCCGTTTCCAGGCCGTCCTTCACCATGAAGAGCGCCGGCCTGTCCTTCACCGAGCCGCCCGGGTTGAACCACTCCGCCTTGGCATAGACCTCCACTTCCGGGAATTCGCTCTCGAACATCTTGATTTCGAGCAGGGGGGTGTTGCCGATACACTTGATGATTGGGGAATCCTCCAGATTTCTGAACGCGCTCGCGGGATTCTCCACCGTCGATTCGACCATTGATATGGCCCTCGCACTTAGCTCCTGAAACTTTCAGGAAAGGTTCGCACGCGCCTCCAGCAAGCCGTGCGAAAAGTCGAAACGGGCCTGCGCAGTCGACCCCACTGTATCCGTCTCATCCACCAGGCGCCGCAAGACCCTGGCGGCCAGCCATGCGCCCAAAGCTCCCTGGACCGCCACGGTTGAGGCGCGCCCTCCTTCAGGCGTCATGCCCGGCTTCTCCAGGACGCCAAGGCCTTCTGAAATCTCTCCCGCCTCACCACGGGAAACGCCCCGAATGAAGAATTTCGCCCTGGACTCGAGGGTCTCGAAGTCTCCGGCGGACTCATCGTCCAGCCGGATGAGGGCGTCGAAAACCTCTCCCGCTCCCTCGCCCGGGCGAATGGAAACCAGCGTCGAATCGGGATTGAGCCTCTTGAGGCCATTGCCCAGGCTGCCGCCATAGAAGGCGGAGAGCGGCGATTCCGGCCCCATCCCATCGCTCTCATCGAGCGGACACCAGCCGATGCGTCCCACGCCCGCAGCGGCCAGATAGGCCAAGGCCATGAGCGCCGCGTTTTCCTCATCCTCCGAAAACGCGATGAGAACGGAAGACGCCAGCAGGCGCTCCTGCCCGCCTCCTCCTACGCCGGGGAGCAGAATGTGACGGCTGTAGCGCTGAATCTGCTCTTCGCTCAGACCCAAGGGGCGACTCTCCTCTCAGGCGTTCTGCGGGCGATTAGAGGCCACCCGCGATGGCCGGAACGATGGAGACCTCATCCCCGTCGCTCACCGCCGTCCCCTCTCCCTGCAGGAAGCGGATGTCCTCCTGGTTCACGTAAATGTTCACGAAGCGGCGCAGCTTGCCTTCCTCGTCATAGAGGCGCTGGCCGATGCCCGCGAACTGGCTGTCGAGGTTTGCGAGCACTTCCTTGACGTCCGCGCCGGCGATCTCCACGGCGTCCTGCTGCTGGGTGAACTCCTGTAAGGGTGTCGGAATACGAACCGTTACCGCCATTTCTGTCTCCTGATCTGAAAAGCCCCGCCTCCGGGGATGCCGAATGAAGATTCCTAGCGAAAATGCTGCTCCAGACTATAATATCTCTCCCAGCCGTCGGGAATGACAACCACCACGTTCTCCTCGGGACTCATCCGCCGCGCCACCTGCAGGGCGGCGCTCACCGCGGCGCCCGCCGAAATCCCTGCGGCCATGCCCTCCTCACGGCTCAGGGCCTTGCTCACCTCGTATGCGTCCGAATCGCTCACCGGCATCACCTCGTCGATGATCGCCCGGTTCAACACCGCGGGAATGAAGCCCGCGCCGATTCCCTGGATCTGGTGCGGGCCGGGCTCCCCGCCCGAGAGAACGGGGGATGCGGCCGGCTCCACGCCGACGACGAGCGTTTCCGGCCTCCTCTCCTTCAAGACCTCGCCCACTCCCGTGATGGTGCCCCCGGTCCCCACGCCTGCCACGAAGGCGTCCACCGCCTCCGCACCCATGTCGCGCAGAATCTCGCGCGCCGTTGTTCTGCGGTGGATCTCCGGGTTGGCCGGGTTGTTGAACTGCTGGGGCATGAAATAATCCGGGTTCTCCTCCAGAATGGCTTCCGCCATCACGAGCGAGCCGTACATGCCGCCCTCGCTCGAACTGAATATCACCTCGGCCCCGTAACCCGTGAGCAGGGAGTGGCGCTCATGGCTCATGCTCTTGCTGAGCACGATGATCGTCCTGTAACCGCGAATGGCGCCGATGAGCGCGAGGCCGATGCCCGTGTTGCCGCTCGTGGGCTCGATGATCGTTCCACCGGGCTTCAGGAGTCCGCGCCGCTCGCCGTCGAGCACCATGCTGAGCGCGATGCGGTCCTTCACGCTTCCGCCGGGGTTGTACTGCTCGAGCTTGGCGAACACGCGCGCGCCGGACGCATCGGGAAGACGCTGCAACTGGACGAGGCTCGTGCTTCCGATGCGATCGATGAGCGAGGGAAGCGCCCTCAGAATCTGGGGCGGGCGGCCCCGGGTGCCCAATGCCATAAGAATGCCTTTCCAAATCGATTGCCATGGACCCAGCCGAGCGTGAGACTATAATTCCCAAACAAAATTGTCAAGAATTCCACCTTAAAGAGATTTCCCGTTTTTTCTCCTCTTCGACATATTCCCGACATACTCCCAATATATTCCCGGTGTGCTACATTTTCATGTCGCAACGCCTTATGATGCGACGCGAAAGGAGAGAGACATGGCGAAACCCGGGAACCCTCCCCCCATCGCCCTGACGATAGCGGGTTCGGATTCGGGCGGCGGCGCAGGGATCCAGGCCGATCTCAAGACTTTCAGCGCATTCGGCGTATACGGCGCCTCGGTCATCACCGCGCTGACGGCGCAGAACACCGTGGGCGTACAGGGAGTGCACGGCGCGCCGCCCGACTTCATCGCGGCGCAATTCGACTCCGTGTGCACGGATCTGGACGTAGCGAGCGCGAAAATCGGCATGCTCGCCACGGTCGACGTCATCGAGGTCGTGGCCGAAAAGCTCAAGGCGCACGCGCTCGGGCACGTCGTGCTCGACCCGGTGATGGTCGCCAAGAGCGGCGACCGCCTGCTCGCGCCCGACGCGAGAGACGCGCTCGTCGAGCGCCTCTTTCCACTCGCCGAGGTCATTACCCCCAACACGGAAGAGGCGCGCGATATTCTCGAAACCGGAGAAATCGAAAACATCGCCCAGATGAAAGACGCCGCACTGGCCCTCCATGAGCTTGGGGCGAAATGCGTTCTGCTCAAAGGAGGCCACATCACCGACGGGGCGGTGGACATTTTTTTCGACGGAGAAAACGAGATTGCGCTAGAGGGAAGGCGCATCGACACCCCGCACACCCACGGCACGGGATGCACGCTCTCTTCCGCCATCGCGGCGGGGCTGGCGCTGGGGGAGACCACCACCTCGGCGGTGAGGCGGGCGAAAAACTTCATTCAGGGCGCCATCGAGAATGCGCTCGCCATCGGAAACGGCAGGGGCCCGCTCAACCACATGTACCGCCAATTCGAGGGAAAATCGCCATGAGGCGCGTGTTCCCGCGAAGCCGGACGTTTGACATTTCAGGCCACGATTCTACAAAAGGAAGGAGCCGTTATGAGCGGTAGCAAACCATTGCGCGTGCGGGAGAGCGAAGCCCTGAGCGGAGAGTTGCCCGTGCCGGGCGGCAGGAGCATGTTCCGCATTCTGCTGGATGAGGAGACCGTGGGCGCCAGGCAGTTCGCCCTGCTCATCAACGAATTCGACCCGGGACTCACCTCGACCGCCCACAAGCACGACGCCGAGGAGCATGCCTTTTACATTATCAGTGGAACGGGGGTGATCGACATCGAGGGCGAGAAGATTCCCGTGGAGGCGGGCGACGCCGTCTTCGTGCCTCCGGGCAAGATGCACCAAATCACGAGCACGGGTGACGCGCTGTTCAAATATATGGTTTTATATGCGCCGCCGGGTCCCAACGTGGCGCTCCGGGAAAAAGGCGGCTATGGACTCGCCGAATGAATCGGGCCCGATGCGTGAAATCGTCTTCATGAAATCGGTATAATGGACCGACCCAGAATCCTTATCGGGAACAGAAAATGACGACCGTGCTTTCGTTTCAGGTAGTGCCCAGCATTCCTCCGGAATTGAAGGGGCTCGAGGAAATCGCAGACAACATCGCCTTCGACTGGAACCATCGCGCGCGCGCGCTTTTCAGCAGGCTGGACGATGCCCTGTGGCAGGACTGCCACTACAACCCCGCGCAGATGCTGCGCTCCGTCTCGCAGGAGCGGCTCGATGCGGCGGCGCGCGATGCGCATTTTCTCCGTGACATGGAGAGCGTGCTGAAAGAACTTCACGCATATCTCCACAAGCCATCCTGGTACGAGAATCTGCCCGAGAGCGAAAAGAGCGAGGACCAGCGCATCGCCTACTTCAGCATGGAGTTCGGGCTGACGGAATCCGTGCCCAACTACTCGGGCGGCCTGGGCGTCCTCGCCGGTGACCACATGAAATCCGCGAGCGACCTGGGGCTGCCCCTCATCGGCGTGGGTCTCGCCTACGGCCAGGGATATTTCCGCCAACACCTGGGCCCCGACGGCTGGCAGCAGGAGCGCTATCCGGACAACGATTTTCATCACACGCCCTTCCATCTCGAACTCGATGAGAACGGCGAGCCCATCACGGTGGAAGTCGATTACCCGGACGGCCTTCTCACCGCACAGGTCTGGCACGTGCAGGTGGGCCGCAGCCCCATTTTCCTCCTGGACGCCAACGTGCCCGGAAACGCGCCCTCGCTGCGCGAAATCACCCTGGCCCTCTACGGCGGGGACATGGAGACGCGGATTCGCCAGGAGATTCTGCTCGGCATCGGCGGCGTGAGACTGCTCCACAAGCTGAACCTCCCCCCGGTCGTCTGCCACATGAACGAGGGGCATTCCGCCTTCCTGGCGCTCGAGAGAATCCGTTATTCGATGGGGAAATTCGGCATCGACGCCGGCGCGGCCCGGGAGTTGACCTCCGCGGGAAACGTTTTCACGACGCATACGCCAGTCCCGGCGGGTATCGACATCTTTCCGCCCGACATGATGGAAAAGTACTTTCGCACGTATGCGGAATCCCTCTCCATGGAATGGGACGACTTTCTGGGTCTGGGCCGGGTGAACCCTGAACAGGGGGATGAACCTTTCAACATGGCCGTCCTGGCGCTTCGTCTTTCCTCGGCGGCGAACGGCGTGAGCAAGCTGCATGGAGAGGTTTCGAGAAGAATGTGGCAATTCATGTGGCCGGAAGTCCCCGAGCAGGACGTTCCCATCGACTCCATCACGAACGGCGTTCATTTTCCCACCTGGGTATCGCCCGGGATGAAGGAGTTGTTCGACAGGCATCTGGGCGGCGCCTGGGTGGACGAGACGGACAAACCGGAAATCTGGGAGAGAGTTTCCTCCATCCCGGATAGCGAACTCTGGGGCGTTCGGGAGAAAAACCGCGAGCGGCTCATCGAATTTTGCCGCGCGCACGCCCTCAAGCGGCCGCTGGGCAGCGTCACGCGCCCCAACGTCACCATCCTCCCCAACCCCAGGGCGCTCACGATCGGCTTTGCGAGACGCTTCGCCACCTACAAGCGCGCCACCCTTTTGCTCAAGAGGCCCGAACGCCTGGTCTCGCTCCTCACGAACGAGGAAAATCCCGTTCAAATCATATTCGCCGGCAAAGCCCACCCGAGGGACATGGAGGGCAAGAGCTTCATCCGCGAACTCCTCCATTTCGCCCGAAGGGAAAACGTGCGCGACAAGCTCGTATTCGTGGAGGATTACGACATCCACGTCGGGCGGCAACTCGTGCAAGGGGTGGATTTATGGCTCAACAATCCCCGCCGCCCGCAGGAAGCAAGCGGCACCAGCGGCATGAAGGCCGCCGCCAACGGCGCCTTGAATCTGAGTATCATGGACGGCTGGTGGGCGGAGGGGTATGCGAGCCACCTGGGGTGGGCCATCGGTGGTCTCGAAAACTACAACGACCCCGGCTACCAGGACGAGATGGAGTGTGAGAGCCTGTTCAACACCCTCGAACAAGTCGTGGTTCCCCTTTTCTATGAACGCAACACGGACAGCATTCCATCCGGTTGGATAGAGATGATCAAGAATTCACTGCAATCCCTCTGCCCCTATTTCAACACGAGTCGAATGGTCCGCGAGTACGCCGAAAAATTCTACCTGCCCCTCGGGGCGCACCATGCGCGCCTCATGGCGGATGAGAGAACCCCCGCCAAGTCACTCTCCGACTGGAAAGAGCGCGTGCGCCTCGCCTGGCCCGGGGTGGAGATCACCCGGATATCGATGGTGCAAAACGGCGTCGTTCCGCTGGGGGCGAAAATGAGGGTCGAGGCGGAGGTTTCGCTCGGGAAACTTGCCCCGGAAGAAGTCCGTCTCGAAATTTACGAGGGACCCTTGAAAGAGGAAAACCTGTTGTCCGGCGAGATCGTCTCTCCCATGGCCTTCTCCGAAGACCTCGGCGACGGCGCATACCGTTTTCACGGCGAGATTGAATGCCGCAGACCAGGCATGCACGGCGTGTCGGTGCGCGCCGTGCCCCATCACCCGCACCTCATTCATCCGCTTGGCCTGCACCTTTTGACCTGGGGTTAGACCCGGCGCGCCGCAACGCGCATTTCATGTTTCTCTCCGCTCCTGATAAACTGGCCGAAACGAAAGGATGATCCGCAGGCCCGGAGGAGGTTGCTTCATGAGCGACAAGAAACCACACATCGTCGAAATCGGCCAGGGGGGAAGAATTCATCTTCCCAAGGACGTCATGAAGTCCCTGGACGCCGGGCCCGGGAATCAAATCCGCTTCGAGATCGGAGAGGATTCAGTGCGGATTCTGCGGCACCAGGTAAAAGACCCCTTCGCCGAAGCGGCAAAGAAGAAGACCCCCGGCATTCAGGAGTTGATGAGTCAACAAGAGGCCCGAAAGAAAGAGGCAGCCGACCTCTTCGCAAAGGGGATGCAGGAAAAACACGAAATCAGACCCGAAGACCGGGAAGATTTCTGGCGATAGCGGCGAAAAACAAGTAGCGCCATACCGCTGTGGAACGCTCTACAAATTGAATCCTTCCTCAAAGCGGATGTTGGCCGCTTGCCTGAGTTTCTCCAGATATTGATTGAAGACCATCGCTTTCTTGAGACGAAGCAGACCCTGGCGGAAATCCGCTTTCTCGGTCTCGAACTTCTTCATGTCCGTCTTCGGCCCCTCCAACACCTCGAACAAAATCACGTCACTGCCGGCCTGGGCCATCCCGAACCCGCCCTTCGCGAGGCCGAACGCGTGGCTCGCCAACTCTTGAGAAGGTCCGAGCTGCTCTGGAACATCCGCGCGCTTGAAGGCTTCGGGAGTGAGTATCTTCAGTTTGAGTTCCTCGGCAATGGAAGAGAGATTGCGCTTTTCATCCTTGAGCTCCTGCAGCCAAAGCGACGCTTTTCGTTTCGCGACCTCCGCCCCCTTGAGACGCAGGAATGAACGCTCCACCTGTTTGCGGACATCCGAAAATTCGGGGACGAAAGGCGCTCTTTTCGCCTCCAGGCGCACGAAGCTGACGCCCCCGCCCCCTTCCCGCTCTCTGGATATCTTCTCCTCGCCGCTCAAACCGAAGGCAAGCTCGCTCACCACATTGGACGCCGGCACCGTCTGTGAAAGGCGGCCTCTTTCAAAAAAGCCGGTTTCTCCCTTTTTCAGCCCTTCAAGGAGAGGCTCCGCCTTCTTGTCCTCCACGGCGTAGCGGATTTTTCTCAATTCATTCTTCGCCCGCTCCCTGGAGCGCAAGATCCGCAAGTCCGCTTCCACCTGCTTTCGGACTTCCGCGAACGGCTTCTGGCCGGGCAACACCCTGTCCCGTATCCACAACAGGTGCATTCCGAAAGAACTCTTCACCGGCTTGCTCACCTCCCCTTTTTTCAGGCGAAAAGCCACTCTCTCCAACTCGGGCAACATCTGGCCTCTGCCGAAAACGCCGAGGTCGCCCCCACGATTCGCCGCCGGGCCCTGGGAGTGCGCTTTGGCCAGCTCGGTGAATTCCTCGCCCTTCACGACGCGCTCGCGCAGTCCTTCGAGTTGCTTACGGCTCGCATCAATGAGTTCTTTTGCCGGGTTGGGGGGCATTTTCAACAGAATCTGATTCACCGACACGCTCTCATTGCGCTCATATTTCGCGCGGGTTTGCGTGTAGTGCGTCCTCAAGTCCGCATCGCTGAGTTCGATCCCTTTCGACGCTGCGGAAAACGGCAGGTGCCACCAGGATACCCGCCTCTGCGGTCCGGTCTTGAATTGATCTTTGTTCTTTTCATAATGGGCTTTCAGGTCGGCCTCCGGTTCAGGCACATCCGCGGTGAAGGTCTCCGGTTTCAGACGGACGGCTGCCAACCTGATTTCCACGTTTCTCCACTCATAGGCGCCCTGCGTTTCCTGATCGCTGACCATCACGCCCAGGTTCACATAGTCCTGAAGCTGATTGAGCAGAACGACCCGCCTTTGCTCCTCCTCGAACTGCCGGGGGGTGATGCCGCTCGACTCCAGGATGCTGCGATATCGCTGGGCGTCGAATTTTCCGTCCCGCTGAAAGGGGGCGAGCGATTGTATCTGGAGGGCGACTTGCGCGTTGGTGACCTCGATGCCGAGACGCCGGGCTTCGCGCAGTTGAAGTTTCTCCAATATGAGTGAATCGAGCGTCTGGCGCCTCAGACCGAGCCTGCGCGCGAGTTCCTCATTAAAGGCGGCGCCCAGTTGCCGTCTGAGCGCTTCCGCCCGCACATAATAGCGTTGTTCGAATTCGCGCGCCGATATGGGCGTATCACCCACCCATGCCGCGACCCGGCCACCTCCGGGATCACTCTGCCTGTCCGTGAGCGCGAACCCGCCGAAAGATACGAACGTGAGCGCGACGAAGCCGAGCAGCGCCTTCAGAACCCAGCTTTTTCCCTTTTCTCTTAAAAAGCGAAGCATCAATGTTTGGTACTCCTTCCAAATCGACCGTCGATGCGATCGCACACAATTTCAGCGGCGAGCAAAAAAGAAAAATAGCCCACCTCTCGTATCATCGCAAATCGAAAAAGGTGATTTTGACGGGCCTCGCCCGCTGCGCAATGGAATTTTTCTCGAATCGGCGCGCCTTTGTCCTTGAAATTGCTGTTTTCCTTGATTATTCTCACTTGGAATGTAATCATACTCGGAACTTCGCCCACGGCATGAATACGACACCCTACGCCAAAAGGAATTCCCTCCATTATGGTGTTGACATCGATTCTGGGCCTGTTCTCCAACGATCTGGCCATTGACCTCGGGACGGCGAACACGCTCGTCTACGTGAAAGGCAAGGGAATCGCCCTGCGCGAACCCTCCGTGGTGACGGTCCAAAAAGACTCAAAGCACGTGCTCGCCGTGGGCTCGGAAGCCAAGGCCATGGTGGGGAGGACGCCGGAGAACATCATGGCCATCCGCCCCATGAAAGACGGCGTGATCGCGAATTTTGAAATCACGGAGGCCATGCTCCGTTACTTCATCCAGAAAGTTCACAACAGAAAAACTTTCGTGCGGCCCCGCATGGTGATTTGCGTGCCTTCGGGCATCACCCAGGTGGAGAGGCGCGCCGTTCGAGACAGCGCCGAGAATGCGGGCGCCCGGGAGGTTTACCTCATCGAGGAACCGATGGCGGCGGCCATCGGCGTGGGATTGCCCGTCGAGGAGCCCGGCGGCAGCATGGTGGTGGACATCGGCGGCGGCACCACGGAGGTGGCCGTCATCTCGCTCGCAGGCATCGTATACGCGCAATCGGTGCGCGTCGGCGGAGACGAGATGGACGAAGCCATCATCAGCTACATCAAGCGCAACTACAATCTGCTGATCGGGGAGCGGACGGCCGAGGAAATAAAGATACAAGTGGGCTCTGCTTATGTGGTAGGAGAAAGAAAAACCCTCGAAATAAAGGGCCGCGATTTGATCGCGGCTATTCCGAAAACAGTCGTCATAACGGATGAGGAGATTCGCGAATCCTTGTCCGAACCCGTAAGCGCCATCGTCGAAACCGTCCGGAGCGCGCTCGAGAGAACACCCCCGGAATTGGCTGCCGATATCGTGGACCGGGGAATCGTTCTCGCCGGCGGCGGCGGCCTTTTGCGGGGAATCGACTTGTTGATCAAAGAAGAAACCGGCCTTCCCGTCACCGTAGCGGAAGACCCGCTCTCGGCCGTCGTGATGGGAACCGGCAAAGTGCTCGATGAACTCGACTTGCTTGGAAAACTGGCCGTATAGCCGATATATTTCACCAAAGCTTCGGGCACTGCCCGCAATCGCGTTTTCTCAAGTTTCTGAAAATTCGCCCTAGAATATTATGTTTCAGTTTCTAGTCGAACGCAGAAGTCTGGCCCTCCTCGTAGGGTTGTTTGTCGTCTCCTTCACGCTCATGACGCTGAGCGTGCGCTTTCGAGGTCAATCTACTCTGATAGAGAGAGCAATGCTCTCCCTCGTCGGTTCGACCATCCGGGTCGCCGACATTCCCAGAAAATGGTCGGTCGAACTCTGGCAGAAATACCAACTCCTCAAAAATGCGAATGAAGAAAACGTCGTATTGAAGCGAAAGCTGCAATCACTCAATGCGCCTCATGCGCAGATACAGGAATTGAAATCGGAAGTCGCGCGCCTCAAGAAACTGCTCGGCGCATCACAGAATCTGAAGGCGCCCGTCCGCCTGGCCCGGATATTGGCTCGCAGCAAAAACATCTATGGTGAATCCCTGCTGTTGGACCTCGGATCGCAGGATGGCGTGCAAAAGAACATGCCGGTCATGCACCAGGCGGGCCTCGTGGGAAGAGTCTCCCGCGTGGGAAACAACGTGAGCCAGGTTTTGACCCTGCTCGATTCGAGAAGCGCCGTCAACGTCATTGCCCAGGACTCGCGCGCGCAAGGGGTTTTCACCATCTCCCCGGAAGGAGAGAGCGAGGTGCGCTACATGCCGCTCCACGCGAAAATGAAGCGCGGGGCTCTCCTCATTTCATCCGGATTGGGGGGGATTTTTCCAAAAGGACTTCCCGTAGCCCATATAACGAAAGTCACGGACGTCAGTGGGTTGTTCCCGAAAATTCAAGCCAGGGCGATCGTGGATTTTTCCAGTCTGGAAGAAGTGATGATCCTGATGACGGCGCCCAAGGAAAACCCCTGGAAATGATTGTTTTATTTTACATTATAATCGCTATCCTCGCGATTGTACTGCACACGTCGGTGGCGGATCATTTCTCGATATGGATTGGCGCCAGGCCGGATGCCATGCTTCTTACGACGGTTTTCCTGGGCCTGCATCGTGACAGGGAAACGGGACTCATCGCAGGATTCAGCCTCGGGATTTTCGAGGATATCCTCTCGGGAGGCTTACTGGGTTTTAACGCGCTTCTCAAAGGGCTGATCGGTCATTACACGGGCGGCCTGAAACCCAATATGACGGGGCACTTCGTCCTGTTCCTCTGCGCGGTGGTGCTTTCCGCCTCGGTATTCAATATCCTGTTTTCTTTCATTCTCGCGCAAATATTCATGCCCACTCAACTTCCGACCATCGCTTACTGGATAGATTCCATCAAAACGGTGGGTCTGAACGTCGTTTTGGCGCCGTTCATCATCAGCCTCCTGGGAAAGATAGAGGAAAAGATGCTACCATCCGACGCGGGCACGCCCTACCCGGAGCGAACCTGAGATGACACAATGGCGATTCAACTCAAATCCCGCGACGAGTGACGCGCTCAAACGCCGTGTCGTCATCTTCGGGGTATGTTTCGGGATCATCCTCCTCGGCTTGTTCATCAGGCTCTGGAACCTCCAGATCATCCAGGGCGCAAAATTCCGAACCCTCTCCGAAGACAACCGGATCGCCTACCGCCTCGTGCAAAGCCCCAGGGGCATGGTGCTCGACTCACGAGGAGAACTGCTCGCGGACAACCGCGCGTTGTTCAACATTTACCTGATCCGGGAAAATGCAAAAAAACCAAAACAGACCATCCGGCTGCTGGCCGAAATCACGGAACAGCCTTTTGAGGAACTCTACAAAAGAACCCGGAATGCGAACCCCTTCCGGCCGTTTCTGATCAAGGCGGACATCAGCCGCAAAACCATGGCCTTCCTGGAAGAGCACAAGCCCGATTATCCCGGCGTATTCGTTCAGGTGACGCCCCTCAGGCAATACCCCTCACAAGAGCAGGCGAGCCATGTTCTGGGTTATATGGGCGAGGTCAGCAACCGTCAGTTGCAACGCTTGAAGAACCAGGACTACCGGCAGGGAGACCTGCTCGGTCAATACGGGGTCGAGCAAACCCAGGAAAAATTCCTGCGCGGGCAAAGCGGCTTCAAGCAAGTGGAGGTGGACGCCTACGGAAGAGAGTTGCACGTCGTCCGTCCGTTCGTGGAAAAACCCGGGAACAACGTCTACCTGACGATAGACATGGAACTCCAGAAAAAGGCGGAGGCGTTGTTCGAAGCGCATGAAGGCAGCATCGTCATCCTCGACCCTTCAGATGGCGCCATTCTGGCCATGGTGAGCAAGCCATCCTTCGACCCGAACATTTTCGCCGGCGGCATCGACGCCAAAAACTGGAAAAGCCTCATGCAAGACCCCCTGAAACCGCTCGAGAACCGGGCGATCCGAGGACAATATCCCCCCGGCTCGATTTTCAAAATCGTGATGGGTTTCGCGATTCTGAACGAGAAAATCGCGCGCTCCAATGAAAAAATACATTGCCACGGCTCATTTCCATTCGGGAAAAGGATATTTCAGGACTGGAAAAAAGGAGGGCATGGACCCATCGACTTCGTCCAATCCCTGGCCCAGAGTTGCGACGTTTACTACTACACCAACGGCCACAAGCTGGGCATCAAGAGAATCGCGCGTTACGCGCGCATGTTCGGCCTAGGCTCACCCACCGGGTTTGGAGCCGCTGAAAAAGGAGGGCTCGTACCTTCGGATGCATGGAAGCGCCGCCGATTCAAGGAAAGATGGTATCAGGGCGAGACCATCAGCGTATCCATCGGCCAAGGCTTCAATCTTATCACCCCCATGCAGGCCGCCAACCTTACCGCCACCGTGGCGAACGGAGGTTATCTCTGGAAACCCTACCTCGTGAAAAAAGTGCTGAACCCCGGCGGCAAGACACTCTTCGAATCCAAACCCCAACTGATTCGCAAGATTCCGATCTCCCGGAAAATTTTCCAAAAAGTTCGAGAAGGGCTCAAAGAAGTCGTCCATGGCAAAAAGGGCACTGCGAGAAAAGCCCGGGTGAAGGACATCTTCATAGCCGGCAAGACGGGCAC
>VXPH01000174.1 GCA_009839615.1 Nitrospinota bacterium | reverse complement strand
CATCGATGCGAAGCATGATTTTCGCATCCTCCCCGTCGAGCGAGATTCCGCTCACCCGCCCGACGCGCACGCCCGCCATCTCCACCGACGCGCCTTTTCTCAAACCCGTGGCGGTAGTGAAATTCGCCGAGACTTCATAGGTGCCGTCATCGAAAATATCCAGGCCGCCAAGGTTGATCGAGAGATAGGCGAGCGCGAGGATTCCCGCCAGAACGAATATGCCGACGCCGAATTCCACGTTTTTTCGGTACAAGGCTCCGTTCCTTCTTCAAATGAGAATCGAGGTGAGGAAATAATCGCCCACCAGTATCAGGACGGAAGACAGCACTACGGCCGAAGTGGTCGCCTTGCCCACTCCCTCGGCGCCGTGACCGCAATGATAACCCTTATAGCAGCAGACCCATGTGACGATGAGACCGAAGACGATGGACTTCCATATGCCTACGTTGATGTCGACCATCTCGATCTTGTCCTGCATCTCCCCGAAAAAGGTGCCCGAACTCAACCCCATCAACTCCACGCCCACGAGATAGGCCCCGAAAATGCCGATGAGGTCGCACAGCGCAGTCAGCAGGGGGAATACTATCACGCCCGCGAGCAGCCGGGGAGATACGAGGCGCTGCAGGGGATTTACGGCCATGCTCTTCAGGGCGTCCACCTGTTCGGTGATCTGCATGATGCCGATTTCGGCCGTCATGGCCGAACCCGCTCTCCCGGTCACGACAAGGGCGGTGAGCACCGGCCCGAGTTCGCGGATAAGGCTGAATGCGACGGCGGGGCCGAGAAAGGCTTCTGAGCCGAATTTTCTGAAAGCGTATATTCCCTGAAGCGCCAGCACCATTCCGGTGAACAGGCCGCTCAGCAATACGATGGAGAGCGAACCCGTACCGATGATGTATATCTGGCGCATCAGGAGAGAGGGCCGCCAAGGCGGCATGAAAATCCACCGCACGGATTCGAGCAGGAAGATCGCAGCGCTTCCCATGCCGGCGATGATCTCCATCGCTCGCCGACCCAGCATGCGGATGCCCTGTGTAACCATTGTCTCGGAACTCATGGGGCCTGCCTTCTATTCCTCATCATGAGCGAGTATAGTGAGCATCATCGGTTGCGTGGCGGTTTGCACGAGTGGTCTCGCGATTCGCAGGGCGGAGAGAATCGACTCCTAGTGTATCGCTCCTCAAGTATGGAGATCAACGCTTGCACAAGCGGCTATATTCTTCTAAGGGTTTGTTTTTTATATGAAAAATACAGCACTCGGACCCTTGTCCAGATATATCGAGTACGGCGTGCGCAACCATGTGGCGGATTTTGCGCAGATCACCCGCCTTTTCGTCATAATTTACGTGCCCGTATCCATGGTCGCGCTCTCGGCGCATCCTTCGATCAAATCGTTGATGGACCCGGAAGCGAACCTCATGTTGCTGTTCCCACTGATGATCGCCTCCCAGCTTCTCTTGCGCATATTGCAGGTGTTCCTGTTTATTCTCCTGATCTTGCGAATCGAATCCGAGCGCATGGGCGATGGCGCCGTTTGGGACATCGCCGAGGCGGTGAATCGCCTGAAATCCGTCGCCAAGGTGGATCTGGCTTATACCTTTGGTTTGCAGCTGCTGGGTGTCATCGGATTTGCGGCTTCGCTGTTCATCTTCGGTTTTCTGTTCGGAGATTCGCCCATCGGTCTTCCCTTCTCGTTCGCCGTCACGGTGTTTCTCGTTCTCACGCCCGCCGTGCGCTATTATTTCTGCACCCTGACCGCGCTGTTGTATGGGGATGACTTCGCCCAGGCCTTCCGCCGCGCAGGCGCGATATCGAGCGGAGGCGAAAGAACCATCGTCGTTCTGGCGATGACGTATCTGCTGGTCTGGTTCATACTCTGGCAGGTGATACAGGGGATTTTCGGCGGAGGCCTACTGGGGCAGGTTCTTCTGCAGACGGGCGTGATGGTGACTTCCATCTCGTACTATCTGGCAGGGTATCTCCTGTTCTCGGACCTTTGCGAGTCTGCGAGCGCAAGGCAGACGGATGAGGCGGATCAGATTCCCGAAGACACAGGCGACGCGTAGCACACCCGCTACAAGGACACCTCGAAACTCAGCCCGTCATATGCGAGTTCTACGCCACCGGGCAGGTTTCGGTTGGTTTCGTAGTATTCGAGTTCGAAATTGGTGTGGGTGAAATACGTCTGCTCGGGCTGGAGTTCCTTGACGATTTCGAGCGCTTCGGCGACCGTGAAGTGTGAGGGATGTTTTCTGTGGCGCAGGGCGTCCAGAATGAGGATGCGCACTCCTTTCAGGATTTCCATGGATTTTTCCGGAATGGCGTTGCAGTCCGTCGCGTAAGCGAAATCCCCTATCCGCAGGCCCATCACTTTCATGCCGGCATGTTCGAGTTCGAAGGGAATGACGTCGATGCCGGCCGCCCCGAAAGGGGAATCTCCAATCTCCGCCAGCGTGAGTTGCGGCTTGAAGCCGCTGTAGTCCTTCGCGTCATTGAAGATGTAGCTGAAATTCCGGCGGAGAATCTTTACCGTATTGGGATAGGCATAGCAGGGGATCGGTTTTCCCATCAGGAAATTGTAAGCGCGCAAGTCGTCGATGCCGTGCGTATGGTCTGCGTGATAGTGGGTATAGACCACGGCATCCACGCGGGTGATTTCGTGCCGGAGCGCCTGCTCACGCAGGTCGGGGCCCGTATCGACCAGCAGGTTTCGCCCGTTGTGCTCGATGATGATGCTCGGACGAAGCCGCTTGTTCCGGGGGTCATCCGAAAGACATGCGGCGCTGTCACATCCGATGGAAGGAACGCCGGTGGAGGTGCCGCAGCCCAGAACGGTGACGCGAGCGCTTGCGTTCATCTCACCGAATCCGCCAGAACCTGAGCAGCGGTTTGCACGTCTTCCCTCGATACGTCCAGATGGGTGACGGCGCGGAGCATCTTCGCGTTCGGCACGGAGAAGGAGACGCCTTTTCCCCTCATCGTCTCGTTGATCCGGTGCGCCGTCTTGCCGGTTTCCGAGACATCGAGGAACACGAGGTTGGTGGGCGTCGTGTCATGGACGGGCCGAACGCCCGGAATCCCGGCGGTGAGTTCCGAGAAGAGTTGGGCGTTGGCGTGGTCGTCCGCCAGGCGCTCCACGTGGTGGTCCAAAGCGTAGACGCCCGCAGCGGCGAGAACCCCCGCCTGGCGCCAGCCGCCGCCCCACATTTTCCAGTAGCGGCGCGCCTCTTGAATGAACGCTTTCTCCCCGAGCAGAATGGAACCCACCGGGCAGCCCAATCCCTTGGAGAAGCAAAAGCACATCGAATCGCAGCGACTCGCCCATTCTGTTGGGGGGATGCCGGAAGCGACGATGGCGTTGAAGATGCGGGCGCCGTCGATGTGAAGGGGGATGTTTTGCTCTGTTGAAAAAGCGCGCAGCTCGTCCAGTTTGTCCAAGGGGAACACGTGGCCGCCGCCCTGGTTGTGCGTGTTCTCCACCCAGAGCAGGGTGCTTTTCGGGAACCCTCCCGTGGGGCGGAGCCATTTCTCGGCGTCTTCACGGGCGTATGCCCCGCGTTTCGCAGAGATCAGAGCGAATTGAATCCCCGATAAGAATGGGCCCGCGCCCAGTTCATTTCGGAAGGGATGGCAATGGGAATCGGCGATGATCTCATCGCCCGGGTTCGTGTGCACCTTGATGGCCAGTTGATTGGCCAGCGTGCCCGATGACACGAAAAGGCCGTCTTCCTTGCCGAAGAGGGCCGTCGCCTTTTCGATGAGTTCGTTGACGCTCGGGTCCTCTCTGAGCGTGTCGTCGCCCACCTGTGCCTCGGCGATGGCTTGGCGCATCGCCTGCGTGGGGCGCGTTGCGGTATCGCTTCTCATGTCGATGAAATGATGGGACAAAGCATAACTCCCCGGCTTCCGGCCCCCGTCTCCGGGAGTCGGGTTTTAAGCACTCGGTTTTTTGTAATCTGCTTGGTGGAGAATATATTTGCATAATCGCAAGCGATTTGCCAAATTATCGCCCTGTCATTTTTAGGCTTTCATAATCCTCACGTACGCCCAGAGACTGAATCGACATGCGCAATACCGACGGGTTTCCTGTATTCGAGGATGAATTCCTCAGGCGCACGAGGGCGTATCAGATGCGGCGCCTGTATGCGGGGTTGACGTCCTCCGCCCTGGAATTCGGCGTCCTGCTCGCGTTTTTGTTCTGGTATCTGGGCGCGGAGGCCGGGAAGCCTGTGGGTAACGCGTTCCTGAACGGCTTCGTAACTTTCTCCCTCATCGCCCTCTCGAAAACGCTGGTCTCCTTGCCCTTTGACTTCTACGGCGGCTACGTGCTCGCCCACCGGGAAAATTTATCGAACCAATCGCTGCCGGGCTGGCTATGGGACAGATGCAAGGGATTGGCGCTTTTACTGCTGTTGGGCGGCTCGGCCAGCGGTGTTTTTTTGATGATCATGGTCGCGTGGCCGGTTCATTGGTGGTGGATAGCCGCGCTGGCTTCGGTATTGCTGGTGATTTTCATCTCACTCATCGCCCCGGTGTTGCTCGCTCCTATCTTCTTCCGCTTCAAGCCCCTGGCGGACGAGGTCCTGAGAGAGCGGCTCCTCGCCTTGCTGAAGAGAACAAAGGCGAATGTCTACGGCGGCGTGTGGGAGATGGATATGAGTTCCAAGAGCAAGGCGGCGAACGCCGCCCTTGTCGGTTGGGGGCCATCCCGGCGTGTGGTTCTCTCCGATACCCTGCTTGATTTCACGCCCGATGAGATCGAGGCGATCCTCGCCCATGAAATCGCGCATCACGTGGGTCGTCACATCCCAGCTCTTATCGCGATGAAGAGCGCGATGCTGGTTTTCGGGGTGTATGTCTCGCGCTACGCGCTGGAATGGCTGGGCCCCGCTCTCGTGCAGCCCGGAGAGTCCGCTTGCGTCGTGGTTTCATGGATCATTCTGATTCTCCTGGGAGCGGGCGTGTCCCCCTTGTTTCTCGTGGTTTCGCGCGCTTTTGAGTACCGCTGCGATCGCTATTCCACCGAATACGCCGAGGCGCGGGGCGGCTTGTCTTCCGCCCTCGTCAAGTTGTGCAAACAAAACCTGACGGACCCCGATCCGCCCGGCTGGGTGGTTGCGCTCTTTCATTCTCACCCCTCGGTTTACGATCGCTTGGCCAGGATCGAATCCTGGGAGAAAGCCTAGACGGTATTTCGATCAGCGCGTTTCGAGTATTTTCCTGATGAAGGGAATGACCCGTTTCGCGATGTTGGGGTGTGTGAGCGATTCGAACGGGCTCTGGTTTTTTATTCTCTGCAGTTCCGCTATTCCGCCTTTTTCCTCGATGGCTCTTAGAAAAGCCTTTGCGCCGCTGAGCGGATAGGAACTTCCTTGGCTGTGCAGAAGTAGAACCGGGGCTTTTATCTTGTCCGCCACCCGGATGGGGGAGCGCTCTCGGTAGACCTTTCCTCTTTGGGCGGGCGTACCGCCAAGCAACGCGCGCATTCTGTTCTTCCGTTTTTGGGATAAGAGTGCGTAGGTTTTCTCCAGGTCGTAAAATCCGTTTTCAAGAATGAAGCCCGAAATGTTCGCGCTCCTCGCTGCCGCGAGGGCGGCGGTCGAAGCGCCTTGTCCGATGCCGTAGACGAAAATACCGTCTTTTCTGATGCTCTGCCTAGTACCCAGATAACGGACCGCGCCCAGGGCGGCTCTCACGCTTTTGGGTCCTGCGAAATCTTCCGGCCCGGTGGATGCGCCGAAACCGGGCAGCGAGATGCTCATCATGATGAAACCATCATGTACGTGAGCCAGCATGGCGCGCCGGAATCTTTGGGCCCGGGCATCCGCTCCGTGAAGCAGGAGAATCGCCGGATAGCGTTTTTCCGGAGAAAACCCTCCGCCGGGCGGCCGGACGGCATAAGCCTCCACGCGCCCCCAGGGAAATTCCATGAACCATTCCCGGATTACCTCGCCACGAGGGGTTTTCGTCTCATGATTTGTGGCGCATCCGACGAGCAGAAATGTGGAAACAATGAGAAAAAAAACGCCGTGGAAGGTATTTTTCAAAGTTTTTTTCAAGATCACGGCGAGTCCTTTTCACCTTAGCACAAGTTGTGGACCAAGATTTTCGTCCATCAGGAATGAATGGAAAACATAAGAAATAACATTTTAACATACTGAAATGGTGGCGCTAGACACATCAAATAGAAAAAAGGGTTGCATTTTTCGTATTTTCGTATTATATTCGTATAATTGAAGGGTATAAAAATTCTCCATATAGCAACAATTTTTTAACATGATTTTCACACAAAATGTAGTGCGAAAATGTACGAGAGGCACTATATATAGATTATTGAACCATCCTCCACGAAGTAGGTGGAGAAGCTGGAAAGGAGGCCCGTCATGGCGATAAGAACTCAAAGACCCGGATACAAGACACATGGGACGAGCCAGACCTCGAAGCGCATTCATCAAGCCTGTATGCGGAATCTCGCCCTCTATCTGCAAGGCCATATCTCTTATGAGGATTGGCGAAGCCGACAAGAGGAACTCGAATCGAGACTTACGCCCGCGCCCGAACTTCCATTCGACACATGGGAGCCCAAGACCCCCGAGGCCGCCTGATTCCCTCCCTCGCCTGGGGGCAACTATCCAGGCAAGCGCATCGCTTCTCCCTGATGCGCTTACGCCGCTTTATCCGCTCGGTCCCGCTGTCAGCGGGGCATCGCCCGTAGGCGGCATGAGGGATGGGGAGAGTCCGGAAAACAATCTTTTGTTTCCTCCCGGCCCATCAATTCCCGAGGCCATGGAGAGAAATCCCGTTTCCGTCATGCGGGTGGCAGGACGTAAACATTTGTAAATCTTTGTTTTTATCCCTTGCACTTATTCGACGTAGGTGTTAGAGTCCGGCATCTTTTCCCACAACAGGTGTGGGTACAAGATTTGTGGGTATGCAATACGAATGAAGATTCCTTTCCAAGAGATGCTCCATTCATCATTACATCCCCTCAGTTCAGTCTCTTTTCTTTAGAGGAAACGTATGTCAACAGGTACAGTGAAGTGGTTCAACGATGCAAAAGGGTATGGTTTCATTACGCCCGAGGACGGTGGTGAGGATCTGTTCGTTCATCACACGGCCATCCAGGCGGAGGGATTCAAATCCTTGAGCGAGGACGATCAGGTTTCGTTCGAAGTCGCCCAGGGTCCCAAAGGGCTACAGGCGCAAAACGTCGTTAAGCTCTAGCGTATCACTGGCGTTTCAAAAAAGTGGCGGCTGTTATTCAGCCGCCACTTTTTTCGTCTCCGGCTTTCCTATGTTCTCCCTCCCAAGGTAATCTGCGCCTCAAATTTTCATAATGAGGATTTTCCGATGAAGCGCCCCGCGATTGAGATGAGAAGAAACATCGGCATCATCTCGCACATCGACGCCGGAAAGACGACGACCACCGAACGCATGCTGTTTTACTCGGGGGCTGTGCACCGGATCGGCGAGGTGGACGAAGGTTCGGCCACCATGGACTGGATGAGCCAGGAGCGCGAGCGGGGCATCACCATCACCTCAGCGGCCATCACCACCACCTGGGCGGATCATGAGATCACCATCATCGATACCCCCGGGCATGTGGATTTTACGATCGAGGTGGAGAGAAGCCTGCGCGTGCTTGACGGCGCGATTGCGATATTCAGCGCAGTGGAAGGCGTCGAACCACAGAGCGAAGCCGTATGGCGGCAGGCGGACAAGTTCGGTGTGCCCCGGCTCGCCTTCATCAACAAGCTGGATCGCCTGGGTGCGGATTTCGAGAGAACCATCGAGATGATGATCGAAAAATTAGGTGCCAGACCCGTGCTCGTGCACTGGCCGGACGGGGAGGGCGAGGGCTATACGGGCCAGGTGGAAGCGCTGAGCGGTGATTTCCTCACCTGGGAGGGAGGAGAACACCGCCGAAGCGAACCCACCGGGGAACTCAAGGAAAAAGCGAAGGAGTTGAGAGAAACTCTCATCGAGGCGGTGGCGGAGCACGATGAGTCGGTGATGGAGGCGTATCTGGAAGGAGGCGCCATTGATGCCGAAGCACTCAAGGCGGGCTTGCGGCGCGCCGTGCTCGCGGGCGAACTCGTGCCCGTTTTTTGCGGTTCATCCTTGAAGAACAAAGGAGTGCAACCCCTGCTGGACGCCGTGGTGGATTATCTGCCCTCTCCGGTGGATGCGCCGCCCGCGATTGGTTTCGCTCCGGATGAGGATGAGCCCATCACCCGCCCTCCCGCCGAGGATGCGCCTTTTTCGGCTTTGGTCTTCAAGGTGCAAATCGATGGGGGCAGGCGTCTCACCTACCTGCGTGTGTACAGCGGCTCGGCCAGGGTGGGCGAAAGCCTGTGGAATCCCGCGAGAGGAGATAGTGAGCGCTTCGCCCGGCTTTTCAGGATGTATTCCCACAAGCGCGAGCGCATCGACGTCGTAGGGCCGGGCGACATCGTCGCTGCGGCCGGCTTGAAGGAGGCGATGACGGGCGACACCCTTTGTTCGCAGAAAGAGTCGATAGCCTTCGAGTCGATTCTCGGGCCCCAGCCCGTCATCTCGGTCGCGATAGAACCCAGGGACGCCACGGGGACCAGGAAGCTGAGCGAGACTCTGGCGAAACTCCAGGCGGAAGACCCGACGTTTCAGGTGCGGGTGGATTCCGAGTCCGGCCAGACAGTGATGAGCGGCATGGGCGAACTCCATTTGGAGGTACTCACGCGCCGGATAGATGAGGATTTCGGCGTGGACGTCCGTGTCGGTGCGCCCCGCGTGGTCTACCGTGAGACGCTCGCGAAAGAAGCCGACGCTGAGTCTATCTTTGACAGAGAGTTGGCGGGCGATCCCCAGTACGCGCGCGTGCGCGTGGGCGTGGCTCCCAGGCCCAGCGGTGGCGTCTCGTGTACAAGCGCAGTGGATGATCCAAGAATCCCCGGAAATTTAATTATTGCTGCTCTGGAATCGCTCCAGGCGTCTACGTCCAGCGGCGCCATGGCGGGCTATGAGATGACCGACGTGGGCGTCACATTGCTCGAGGTGGACTACGACGCCGACCGCGCCACGGAGGCCGCTTTTTCGATCGCTGCGGCGAACGCTTTCACAGAAGCCTGCCGTATGGCGGGTGGACAGCTTCTGGAACCCGTCATGTCGGTGGAGGTCATGGCGCCCGGGGAATTTCTGGGCGGGATTATCGGTGACATCAACGCACGCGATGGAAAAGTCTCTGGCGTGGAAGAACGCGGCGGTGCAGCGCCTGTGAGCGTTGTGCGCGCCTCGGTGCCCCTCGCCAAGGTATTCGGCTATGCCACCTCCCTGCGTTCCGCCACCCAGGGCCGCGCCACCTACACCATGCGCTTTTCCCACTACGCTCCCTGCGAGATGGCGGGGGTATAGGTTTTTCTCCTCGCCGTTACAAGTTTTGTCGACGGAAAGGCGCGTTCTGAATGACCACCACAACCCTGTCGGTGTTCTTTTCGCTCTCCACGGCGCTCGTGGTCGGCTCCTTCACCCTGTTTGTCAGAAGTGGGCAACGGCACGCGAACGCGGTATCGGGCGTGCTCATCGGGCTCATCGTATCCATGCCGCCGCTGCTCGTAGGCGCGGTCTGGACTTGGGAGTCCGCCCATTACCAGCCCCTGGGCTGGCTGTTCTTCGCACTAGCCGGCGTCGCGGGGCCCGCCGTGGGAAGGGTTTGTTTTTTTCATTCGATTCACTTGATGGGCGTCGCGCGCGCGGTGCCGCTCAACTCCACCATGCCGCTTTTCTCGGCGATAGCCGGTATCTATGTCCTGGGCGAGAGGCCGGGGCTGTACATTCTGGCGGGGACGATGCTCATCGTCTTGGGGTGTATGGGGATCACCGCGAAAAGGGGAGAAGCGCAGCCTATCCGGAGGAGCGACCTGCTCATCGCGCTCGGGAGCGTGGTCTTCTTCTCCGTCTCGCACATGCTGCGAAAACTCGGAGTGGGCGCGTCACCCAACCCGTTTCTGGGAATATCGATCATGAGCGTCGCCGGCGGGGTTTTCCTGTATGTTTTCGGGCAGTATCTGCCGCCTGGTTTAAGGCCCTCGCTGATGGTGAAAAAAGCGTGGCTGACATACAGCATCGGCGGCTTGTTGAACACCCTTTCGGTTCTCCTGCATCTCTACGGGCTTCGTTATGGCGACCTGACCATCGTGATTCCGCTCGCCGCCACCGCGCCCTTGTGGGCGCTGCTGCTCACGGCCATATTTTTGCGCAAGATCGAGATCATCACCTGGCCGATTCTTCTGGGCACGGTGGCTGTGGTCGTAGGCGGCGCGCTCGTAGCCGGCCGCGCACTCTGACGAGGCGGGGTTCGGTCTGTTCTGGTATAATGAGGCCGGTCAGAAATTTTTCTTCATGCGTCGCCAATCTATCATTTCCCATAACAGGCAAAGAGGGTTCATCCTTGCCAAGATTGTTGGAGGAGGGGAGTGGACATGAAATTCATTTGCAGGGTTTTTTGTGTATTTGCGTTGATCGCTCTTTTTCAGGCGATGCCCGCTCAAGGCGCCGACAAGAGTCATGGCCGTCATGGGGGAAAGCCGGCGATGAAGGAATCCCTCGTGAAAGGCGAGGAGATGAGCGGCATCACGCTCAAAATCGCAGGCGGGGAGATACAGGGCGGCAAGAAAGTAATTCGCGTGAAACAAGGCGATGAGGTCAGACTCAACCTGATGGCCGATAAAACCACCGAAGTCCATCTCCATGGCTATGACATCGAAAAAACCGTCTCCCCGGGCGGGGTGGCCGTGATGGCGTTTCGGGCCAGGGTGGCGGGCCGTTTTCCCGTAACGTTGCACGGTTCTCACTCCCACGGTCGGAAAAAAAGCGGTGGCCACAGCGAGAAGGTGCTCTTCTACCTGGAGGTGCATCCATGACCAGGACAATCCCATGAGTCTTTTTATCCGGAGACTCTGGCTCGCTGCCGCTGTCGCTTTTCTCCCAACCTCCGCTTTGGCGCATGGGTTCGGCCAAAGGTATGACCTTCCCGTGCCACTGGGCCTGTTCATCCTGGGCGCAGGCGCTTCCGTGGTGCTTTCGTTTTTGGGCATGGGATTTTTCGTTCGCAAAAAACAAGAGAGCGTGGATTATCCGGGCTATAACCTTCTCGCATCCCCCCTTTTCGGATGGATGGGGAGCAAGGTTTTCTTGTTGTTGATACGAGTGCTTTCCATCTTCATGTTTTGCGTAACCCTGGCGGCGGGTTTCTGGGGAACGGAAAACCCGGATAAGAACATCGTGCCCACCATGGTTTGGATCATCTGGTGGGTGGGTCTGGCCTATGTGTGCGCGTTGATTGGGAATCTGTGGTCGTTGGTGAATCCATGGAGCATCATATTTTCATGGGCGGAGGTGCTGTACCGGAAAATCAAGCCAGGCGATTCGCTCTCACTCGAGCAACCATACCCCGAGAACCTGGGCGTGTGGCCGGCTGTGGGTTTGTTCCTGTGGTTCGCCTGGGCGGAGATCGTCTGGCCGCACAACGACCTCCCCCGTAACCTCGCAGTCGCCACTCTCGGGTATTCCATCATCACCTGGACGGGTATGTTCTTGTACGGCAAAGAGGCGTGGCTCGAGCGCGGGGAGGCGTTTTCCATCATGTTCGGAGTCATGGGTCGGTTTTCGATCACCGAGACGCGCGTGAGCGAAAGCGGAAAAAATGAATGGCGCCTGAGGCCGCCGGCTGTAGGCCTTCTGAACACAGACGGCATGAGTAACTCCATGGTGGTGTTGTTGGTGTTGATGCTGGCGACGGTGAGTTTCGATGGTTTTACCGAAACACCGCTCTGGCACTTGATTCGCGCAGGGATATACGAGGGAGTCGTCTGGGTGGGGCGCGATGCCTTGCTCCTGGCGGATACCATGGCCCTCATCGCGGCTCCGGCGCTGTTCCTGGGGGTTTATTACCTGTTCTGCATGTTGATGCGCGCCATGAGCGGCAGCGCGCTCTCCACGGGAGAGTTCGCGCGCCTGTTCGTGCTCTCGTTGGTTCCCATCGCGATTGGATACCACGTGGCGCATTATTTCTCCTTTCTCTTCATTCAGGGGCAACGCATCATCCCGCTGCTCTCGGATCCCTTTGGGGTGGGATGGAACCTATGGGGAACCGCCGCGTATAAGGTCGATATCGGGATCATCGGCGCGAAGACGACCTGGTACGCTTCGATCGCCGCGATCGTCATCGGTCATATATGCGCAGTTTATCTGGCGCACGTGACGGCGCTGCGCGCGCTCGAAAACCGCTTCGCCGCCGTGCGCAGCCAATACCCGATGCTCATCCTCATGGTGGGTTACACCATGGTGAGCTTGTGGATCATCGCGCAGCCGATCACCGGGGGTTGACGGCATATGGGTACTACGCCCGAAGCCGCTTTATCATCCATCGAATTGAGACCGATTCTGCGTCTCCGAATATTCGTCTCGGCATAGCTTTGCTCCCGCTCCTCTGCTAATACATCAATCTTGTCAATTTTTGAGTTTTTCGTGTTTCCGCCGGGAGAGGCTCCATGAACGATACGCTGCTGGCGGCGGGGTTCGCCCTGGGCACCGCGTCGATGTCCTCGGCCTTCAGCCTCATCGCCAGGCGCGGGCAGAGTCACGGCACCGCCATGACCGGCGTCGTCATTGGTTTGATCGTGAACGTCCCATGGCTGGTGGCGCTCACGATCCTTACCTGGGAGCCCGCCTTTTGGAGCAAGGAGGCATGGTTCTGGTTTTTCTTGTCCGGCATCACGGGGCCTTCGCTCGGCCGCGTTTTCATGTTCCAGGCCATACACCGCCTGGGCGTCTCACGAGCGGTTCCCCTGCTGGCCGCGAATCCGCTCTTTTCCGCCGCTTTCGCCTATATTTTTCTGGGGGAGCGGCCGGGGACTTACGTCTGGGGGGGAATTCTGCTCGTCGTCTTCGGCTGTGTGGGGATCACCTATCAGCGTAAGAGCGACGCTCCCTGGGACAGGCGCGCCATCTGGCTGCCTTTGATGGCGGTATTGGGATTTTCCACGTCGAACATTTTCAGAAAAATCGGCATAGAAGTCGTACCCTCAGCGCTGCTGGGCATTACGCTGACGAGTTTTTTCGGTTTCCTGGCGCTGATCGCATTCGTATGGTTCCTGCCGAGGCCCCATCGTCCCTCTCTCAAATGGGGGAAGGCCTGGTATTTTTACGGCCCTTGCGGAATCATCAACACCCTGGCGTTCCTGAGCCATTTCGCCGCTTTGAAGTATGGGGACATTTCGGTCGTATCGCCGCTCTCATCCACCGCGCCGCTGTTCGCGCTCTTCTACACCTGGATATTCCTGCGCGACATGGAGCGCATCACGCTGCCCATCCTGCTGGGTACGGTCTGCGTGGTGGCGGGAGGAGCGATCATCGCGTTCAATGCGGTGTAGCGAGCCGGTTTCGGGCGTGGCTCAGCCGGTCAGCAGCGTCCTGATCGTGGGAGCAATCTCTTTCGCTCGGCCCCGGAGTTGCTCGTTCGTGAGGCTGCCCACCGGATGGGGGATATAGGCCACCGGATAGCCCGGCATGCCGCGCACCTTGGAGACCATCTCGACCGTGGGCCGAAACGGTTCGGTGCAGATGACGGCCGTGGGAACGCCTTTTTTCTCGAGCTCGATTCCGTCGTGCACACTGCACGAAGAGCAGGAGCCTCAGTCGCCCACCGCGGTGATGGCGAGGTCGCATTTCTCGGCCATCTCCGCATACACTTCGGGCTTTGCGGGCCTGGTGTCGTATTCTTTGGAAAGTTCGACGGCGAGGTTGGGGTCCGCGCCGTCCGCCCGCAATTCATCCAGTATATAACGCATGAGTTTGTCCGCGCCCACCTTGGAGTTCCAGAGCAGGCCGATGCGCTTGCCTGTGAGGGCGCCGTCGCGGTTGGTGCGCTCCTCGGTTTCGATCTCGGGCTCCACGGTCGGATCGTAAATCGGTATCGCCGTATCCACGGTGGGGTTCATCGAATGCTCCCTCCTTGATGTGCATTATTGTGTAAAGAATATCTTGTTTTTTGTACTCTCCCAACCAAATTTCTCTTCCGATATTTCTCGATTCAACCACGAGTTTCGCGACGCTCGGCCGCGCTCAGCACCGGGCGGGTGACGGCTTCGCCGTTTCGCCTCCTGCTCCACGAAGGCACCCAGGAGGAATGCCCGCCGGCCTCGCCTCCCGCGACGACGATGTAGATGTCATCGGGTTTGAGCGCGTGTCGCACGTTGCCGTTCGCATCGGCGTCGATGGGTTCATCGAGTTTGCCGGTTTGCAGGAGCAGGCTTAAGGGAAGCGTCGCGTTTTCAAAGAGATACTCCTGTAATTCTCTTTTTGTGGGGAATTCCTCGCCCAGAAGATGCGCGTGCTCGGGCGCGAAGACGAAAAAGGATTGCCCCTCGCTCATGCTGCCCAGACCCGCCATGGTGGCGGCGGCGGTTTCGGCGATTCCCCGCCCTTTTCCGTAGTGGTTCTGGATGTTGTGCGGGCCTTCGGCCGCGAGGAGCGTCACCGTGCTCGTCCCGGCGGGATATCCGAGTTCGACGTTCAAAGGCTCCCAGGGGCTCGTCTCCTCCCATTCGGCGAAGGTGAAGCTGTATTTGCCAGGATTTCCCTGGGTGGAGCGGTCCAGAAGGCCCGGCTTCGAGCCCAGGCAGTTGATGATGACGAGCCTGAGAGCGCGGCCTATCGTCGCGCCCGCACGGTTGCCCGGCCCGTAGATGTTTCCCTGCATGTTGAGGCCAATCTCGTGGCGAACCGGGCCGTTTACGACCATGAAGGGTGCCGCCCCGCCCGTACTCGTGGCACTGGAATGAATGTTGTAGGCCGGATCGGCCATGGCTTCGAGCGCGGCGAGGACGACGGGCATGTAGGATGGGAGACACCCCGCCAGAATGGCGTTCAGGGCCACTTTTCCTGCCCGGACGGTTCTTTTCCGCTCCGCCAGGTGAAAGACGACGTCCTCGGCGTCGAGACCCGATGCCTCCAGAAAGCGCTCCAGGAGTTCGGGTGTCGGGGGAACCACGGGCAGTCCGTCCGTCCAGCCTTTCTCGTGGTAGGTCTCGATCGCCTCGTAGGCATCCGCCGCTTCGCTCACCGCTTCCATGGGATCTCCTGTGCCCGGGATGATTTTTTCTGATAAAACAACAGGATATCGCAGAGAGCCGGATTTGAAAATGAGGGTTCGCGTCCCTGACGTCCCGGCTTCATTAACGCTTCGGAGTTGGTATATCATCTGCCCGATATCTCGCGTCCAGCCGTCGTTTTTGAGGGCGGCGCATCCCTGCAAAGGAGAACCTCCCGCATGGATTTCGAGTTGATTCGCGCCGTAAATGCCTGTTTTCAGCCGTTTTATCCCTATGCGGCGGCAGAGATTCACGCCGAATACGGGCGTGATGGAGGCGACGTCCTCGAAATCGGCCCCTACGGCCCCGGCGTGGCGCTCGCCCTGGCGGAGCGCTGTCCCGGGATGCGCTTCGCGTGCGGAGACGACGCGGAGCACCTGAACGACTACCTCGCCGAGACCATCGCGGAGGCGGGCATGTCCGCGCGAGTTCGCGTGGAACCCCTTGATAAATATGACCTTCCGTTCGAGGCAGCCTCTTTCGATCTGGTCATTTTCCGGGGCGGGCTCTTCTTCTGGGAGGAGCAGGGGAGGATCGTCGCCGAGATGAACCGCGTCCTGAAGCCCGGCGGGATGGGCGCGCACGGCGGCGGGTTCGGGGCGGGG
>VXPH01000036.1 GCA_009839615.1 Nitrospinota bacterium | reverse complement strand
ATTTCCAAAAAGAGAATCGTTTCATTTCTGCCCGAAGCCCCGCTGCACGCCCGCCCGGAGGCGAGCGTGATGAGGGTCACCTCGTCCGCCCGGCCCGCCGGCGCGCTCAACTCCTCCAGGAAACGCACCGCCTCGTCCCTGCGCTCGGAGAGGGCCTCGGCGTCTGAAGACATGGCGACGCCCAGCCTTCCCATGCTGAGGGAGACGAGCTTCTCCACGTCCGCTCCGTCGGCGCCTGATTGCTCCTCGAGAATGGCGGCCATATCCGCCCGCGCCAAGGCCTGGAACCTGAGCCTGCGGCAACGCGAGATGATCGTCGGCAGCAGGGTGTGGAGGTTCGGCGTCACCAGGATCAGGATCGTGGCGGCGTTCGGCTCCTCCAGCGTCTTGAGCAGGACGTTCTGGCTCACCCGCGTGAGAAGATGCGCATCCTCGATGATGAAGACCTGCCGCATCCCCTCGTTGGGACGCTGATGGGCGCGCCGGATCACCTCCTCCCTGATCTCCTCCGCCTTGATGGAGCGAAACCCCGCGGCCGGGCGAACCGAGACGATGTCGGGGTGTACGTTCGCGAGCACTTTCTCGCACGCCGCACAACTCCCGCACGGCGGCGCATCGCCCGCGCATTGTAAGGCCCGGGCGAACAGACGCGCCGCGCTCGCCTTGCCGACTCCGTCGGGGCCGTAAAACAGATAAGCGCCCGCCACCTGCCCGGAGGACAAGTCTCTTCGCAGGAGGTCTAGGGCCGCGTCCTGGCCTCGGATGGATTCCCAGCCCATTCGAATCTTTCCTTCACAATCGCCACTACTTCCTCGTGAACTTGCTCAATCGCGCCCTCGCCCAGGGTGCGGAACCGCCCGGGCTCGCGCTTCGCCAGCGCCTCGAAGCCCGCCTGCACCCGGCGGTGGAACGCCAGGCTCTCGCCCTCGAGCCTGTCGCCCGCGCTTTCGCCGCGCGCGCGAGAGAGACCTTCCTCAATCGATACGGAAAACAGCAGCGTCAAGTCCGGAACGAGCCCTCCGCTCGCCATGCGGTTGAGTTCCAGCACCATCTCCTCGTCCAGCCCGCGCCCGAAGGCCTGGTACGCCGTCGTGGAATCGAAGAACCGGTCGCAAAGAACGTGGGCGCCCGCCTCCAGGGCTGGCCGGATCACCTCGCTCACGTGCTGCGCCCTGGCCGCCTCGTAGAGCAGGAGTTCCGTGGCGGCGTCCAGGCCCTCATCGCGCGGAGCGAGGAGCAGTTCGCGGATACCCTCCCCGACCTTCGTGCCGCCGGGCTCGCGGGTGGCGAGTACGGGCAAGCCCGCTTCTTCCATCCACGCCCGCAAGAGCGCCATCTGGGTCGACTTGCCGCAACCCTCCACACCCTCGAACGTGATGAAACGACCCCGCATCGGCAGACTCCCGGAAAATTCTCGCGCCACACCTTACCACAACCCGCTTATGAAACGAGCGATGCGCGAGCGCTCAACTCCCGTCCAGCTTCCGGTAAATGGTGCGCGTGGCGATTCCCAGGAGGCGTGCGGCGGCGCTCTTGTCACCGCCCGTATGCCGGAGAGTCTCCAGAATGACCCGCCGCTCGACTTCCGCGAGCGGGGTGCCGACTTCCAGGTTGATGAGCGGCGAGTCCGACGCCACGGACTGCTCCCCGTTCGTGGGCTCGCCCCGGGCGATCTGGGCAGGGAGATCCTCGAGCGAGATGATATCCCCCCGGCTCAACACCACGGCGCGCTCCACCATGTTTTCGAGTTCGCGCACGTTCCCCGGCCAATGGTAGTTCGACACCGCATCGAGCGCCTCGCGCGAAAACGCGAGAACGGGCCGGTTGTTCTTCGCCGCGAAGCGCTGGAGGAAATGCTCGGCGAGCAGCGGAATGTCGCTGCGCCGGTCCCTCAGGGCCGGCATGTGGATGGTGATCACGTTCAGGCGGTAGTAGAGGTCCTCGCGGAATCTCCTGTCGGCCACGGCGGTTTGCAGGTCCGCGTTGGTGGAAGCCACGATTCGCGCGTCCACCTTGAGCGTCTCCGTCCCGCCGACGCGCTCGAATTCGCCCTCCTGCAAGACGCGGAGAATCTTCGGCTGGAGAACCATGGGCATATCCCCGATTTCATCGAGAAACAGCGTGCCCTCGTGCGCGATCTTGAAGCGGCCCTCCTTGCGGCCCACGGCGCCCGTAAACGCCCCGCGCTCGTAGCCGAACAGTTCGCTCTCGAGGAGCGTTTCGGGAAGCGCCGCGCAGTTCACCTTCACCATCGCCTTGCCCGCCCGCTCGCTTCCCTCGTGCAGGGCGTTCGCCACCAGTTCCTTGCCCGTTCCGCTCTCGCCCAGGATCAGGACCGTGGCGGAGGTGGGCGCGACCTGGCGGACCATGTCCTTGACCCGGCGAATCGAGGGGTGATCCCCCATCATGCCCGAGGTGTCCCTCAGGCTCTGGAGCTGCGCCCGCAGATCCGCGTTCTCGCGCAGGAGGGCCTGTTTTTCCAGCGCCTTGTCTATCGCCTTCAAGACGAGGGCGCGCTCCAGCGGCTTGGTCAGAAAATCATATGCTCCCTCGCGCATCGCCTCGACGGCCGACTCGATGCTGCCTGCGCCGGAGATCAGGATCACTTCCGTATCGGGGCTTAAGCGCTTCACCTCCTTCAGCAAACCGATGCCGTCCATCCCGGGCATTCTGAGATCGGTGATGACCAGATTCGCGGGCTCCGCGCCGAACATCTCGGCGGCGGTTTCCGCGTCGTGGGCCATGGCGACGTCGAAACCCTCCTTGGCGATCATCTTCTGGAGGGCCTCGCGGCTGCCGCGCTTATCGTCGACCACCAGTACGCGCGCCCCGGCGTGGTCGCTCATGCCTTCGCCTCCTGGGCAACCGGGAGCGGCAGTTCGACGACGAAGGTGGCGCCCGCCCCCTCCTCGCTCTCGAAATGGATGCTTCCCCCGTGCTCGGTGATGATTTGACGGCTCAGGACGAGGCCGAGGCCGGTTCCGTTCGCCTTCGTTGTGAAAAACGGCGTGAACAAGGAAGATTGCTCCTCGAGGCTGATGCCTTCCCCGCTGTCCGATATCCGGATGGCGAGGTGCTGGTTTTCCAGTTCGGTCTTCACCAGGAGGCGTCCGCCGTCGGGCATCGCGTCGAAGCCGTTTAATATGAGGTTCTGAATCGCGACGCGCATTTGCGTTTCATCCAGGACGACTCCGGGGATGTCCCTTTCGAGTTCCTTTTCGATGCGGATTTTCCTGCTCACCGCCACTTCCGCGTGCAGGTCCAGCAAATCCTCGATCATCTCGTTGCAGTCGATCGGCGTTCTCTCCAGACTGGGCATCCGCACGAACTTGAGATAATCGGCCGTCACCTGCCTGAGGATATCCACCTCCGCCCTCACGGATTTGAGCAGCGTCCACGCCTCGGAGGTGTCCGCCTCCCTGAATTGCGACAATTCATCGCCGAGCAATTCCGCGCTCAGGTTGATGGCCGAGAGGGGATTGCGTATGGAATGCGCCACCTGCTCGCTCATCTTGCCGACTATCGAGAGCCGCTCGCTTTGGAGAACCTCGTTTTCGAGCGCCTTGCGCTCGGTCACGTCCTTCAAATACAGAATCACCTGGAGCGTCGCTCCCGAGGCGTCGAGAATCGGATAGGTATAGTATTCCATATCCATCCGGCGCCCATCTTCCCACGAAATCGACTTTTCGAAAAAACCCGGCTCGCCGGTCGCGAACGTGTCAACCACGATGGCGCGCTCGACGAAAGACGCCGGCACGGCGCCGGGCGGCGATACCTCCCATTTCTGATCCAGCAAGTCGGACGTCTCCCGTCCGAAGAGCCTGCCCATCGAGCGATTGAGCATCCGTATGCGGAAATCCCTGTCCAGAATGCCGATGGCGTCCGTGATGCCGTCGAACAGCGCCTGAAGCCTTCTGTTGCTCTCCAGCACCTGTTCGGACCAGTGGATCCTGTCCTCGGCCCGTATGCGCCTGCGCTCGCGGTCGAGTATCAGGAGAGCGGCCAGCACCAGGGCGACGAACCCGAAGGCCGTCAGCAGCAGCCCCTTGCGGAACAGGCGCCCGATCAACCCGACGAACTCGGTGGACGGCGCCGTGAGGGCGAAAGTCCATTTCTCGTCCCCCACCGGGAAGTTGCTGAAAGCCGTCAGGTAGCGCATGCGCTTTTCTTTATTCCCGGGCCGGAGGTCGAGGTGCCAGTCAAAACCTTTCACTTCTTTCTTCATCCGGCCAACGAGTTTTTCGAGCCTCCCATCCTCCAGCTCACGCGCGAGGGTGGACAGATGAACGCCCTCCAGCCGGGGGATGCCCGGAGGGAGGATGATTCTGCCTTCGCCGTCCACGATCCACGCCCGCTCGCGGCCTCCCGATTGCACCGGCTCGACGAAGGCGCGCGCCAGATCGGCCATGGAAATTCGCGCGTAAAGCCAGTCGGGTTTCCGCTGCGCCTCCCCTCCTTCGGCCCCGTCCCCTTTCAGCACCACGGGGACGGCCGCGAACAAGGAGGAAACCCTTCGGGCTTCATCGCGAATCACGAGGATGCAGGCGCCCTGCGAGGAGGAGCAGTTCGCAAGTTTTTCGAAGTATTCCTTCGGAATCGTGTCACTCGGCGCGTGGCCGCCCTGCAGGTAGCCCAGTTCGCTCACGTGAAATCTACCGCCCAGCCTTTCATACAGCCCCATCATCACCGCCATGCGTCCCGGATGATCGGGTTCGATGGTGCGCAGAAACCTCGCGCTGTAGCGCAAAGAGGCCGTGAGCGCCTCCAGGAAGGAGGCGATCCGGTCGCCGGCCTGCTCCACGAGAAGAAGCTGGCGGCGGTTGGAGCGCTCCTCGGTCTCGGCCTTGGTGTCGGCGTAGAGCCGGTAGGAGAGAAAGCTCAATATCACTATCAATACGAACGTCGCGCCTATCGTGCAGTACTGGAACTTCTGATTCGCCCGGCGCGACCGGGCGATTCGCGAGCGCGCCGAATCTCCGGCTTCATCGGCAGATCCGGAGAGCGGCGGCGTCCGCCGCCCGAACCATCGCCTCCGTATGACTCGAAAGGCTCTCGTCCATGCGTTCGGCATCGGCATCCCTTGGAATATCGGCGGCTTTCGCTCTACCCTTGCGCCGGACCCCGGGGTTCATGTTTCTGATTCGGAAAAATCGTTTCCCTACCCCGGCTCCAGGCGCTTGACAGGGGGGAAATCCCCTCATATCTTGCACAAATTAGCACTCAAACAGCCGGAGTGCCACACCAAAATTCAGCGCGCAAGGCGCTGCGCCGGGAGGCCCGCGAAATGGACGCCCTGGAACTTGCCCAGAGAAACCGGGAAATCCTGCGCGCCATCGTCAACACTTTCGTGGAAACGGGCGAACCCGTGGGGAGCCGCACGCTCTCGAAAAATGCGGACATCGCCCTGAGCCCCGCCACCATCCGCAACATCATGAGCGACCTGGCGGACGCGGGCTTCCTCACCAAGCCCCACGTCTCCTCCGGCAGGCTCCCCACCGACCTGGGCTACCGCGTTTTCGTGAACGACCTGATGGATTCGCACACCCTCACGAGCGAGGAGCAGGAATCCATGCGCCTGGGCGCCACCGCGCAGGCCGCGCAAATCGAACAGGTGCTCGCCCAGGCCACGCGCATACTCTCGGAACTCACCAACACGGCGGGGCTCGTGCTCCTGCCCGCAGGCGAGCAGCTCCACTTCAAGCACATCAACTTCGTGAAGATGTCGGAGGAAAAAACCCTGGCCGTCATCGTCTCCATGAGCGGGGTGGTGCAAAACCGCGTCATCCCCATGGAAACCCCCGTCAGCCAGGACGAGTTGAACCGGATATCCAACCTGCTGAACGAGGAGTTCAGCGGCCTCTCTCTGAGAGAGGTGCGCGAGAAGATCGTCCAGAAGATGGCCCACGCGCGGGACAGCCTCGACACCCTCTACCGGCAGGCCCTGGAACTCAGCAAAGAGGCGCTCTCAGAGAGCGAAGACGCGCAGGAATCCGTCTTCGTGGAAGGGGCCTCGCGCGTGTTCTCACAGCCCGATTTCGCCACCAACGCCGAAAAGCTCCAGTCCCTCTACCGCACCTTCGAGGAGAGGGAGAAGCTCGTGCGCCTGTTGGACAAGTGCCTCGGATCCTCGGACATCACCATCCTCATCGGTTCCGAGAACGATTTCGAGGAGATGAAGGACTGCAGCGTCGTCGCCCAGCGCTATTACATGGACGACCGCCCGCTGGGCAGCATCGGCATCATCGGACCCAAGCGCATGCGCTACGACCGCGCCGTCTCGCTCGTGGAATGGACGGCGGATTCGGTGTCGAAATTCCTCTCCTCGGGAAAGCGATAAACAAAACCGCGCTTTCACCCCCAGGTTCCCCGGCGGAGGTCATGACCCCTTGAACGTCGCCGACGCCCTCAAGATTCTGGGACTGGACAAAAACCCCTCAGCGTCCCAGCTCAAAAGCGCCTACAAGAAGCTGGCCCTGGCGTTCCACCCGGACAGAAACCCCGGCGACCCCGAAGCGGAGAAGCGCTTCAAGCAGATCGTCATCGCCCACGAGACCCTCCAGAACCCGAAACGCTCCGCCACCCGCGCAGCGCCTCGCGGGCGGCAATCGGCGCGCCGAAAAGGCGAATACGAGGAATTGTGGGAGGACATCTTCTCCCATATCTTCCGCAGCGGGCGGGAACCTGCGGATGAGAAGAAAAGCACTTCAAGAGATTTGCACGCCCAAGTCGAGGTGACGCTCGAGGAATTGACGCGAGACTCGGAAAAAGATGTCGCCGTCTCGCGCCGCGTTCGCTGCGCCTCATGCGGGGGGCGTGGCTTTGAGGCGCGCGCGCGGAGGAGCGCCTGCCCCGCATGCAAGGGCGCGGGCGAGGTTCGCTACAGGCAGGGCCTCGCGGAGTTGTGGGTTCCCTGCTCGGCTTGTGACGGGAGCGGGGAACACGCGGGCGAGGCGTGCGGGGCGTGCGGAGGAGAGGGCCTCACGAGCAGGCGGGAGAACCTGAGGGTGGCGGTTCCCGCCGCGGCCGGAGAGGGCGCGCAAATCAGGATCAAGGGCATGGGCCATGAAGACGCGCGCACGGGCGAGGCGGGAAACCTCATCGTTACTGTGCGCGCGAAACCCCACCCCCTGTTCCGAAGGGAGGGCAACGACGTCGTGCTCGATCTGCCCGTAAGCTTCTCCCAGGCCGCCTTAGGCCATGAAGCCCTCGTTCCGACGCTCAAGGGCGCCCAAAAAATCAAAATTCCCGCGGGAACCCAGTCGGGCCGGGAATTCCGCCTGAAAGGAGAGGGCCTCTCCCCTGCCGGGGGACGCAACACCGGCGATTTGCGGGTTCGCGTGATCGTGGAGACGCCCACCAAGCTGGGCGAGCGCCAGCGCAAAATCCTCGACGAGTTGCAGCGCATCTCCTCGCCGTCGAACCATCCGAGAACCCGGACGTTTCTGGAAAAAATGAAATCCTTTCTCGAATGATGCGGCCCGGGCCGCCTTGTTGCGCCCGGAATTTCCTGCTACATAACTCATCCTGAAAGCGATACCATCCGACATATCCACCAACAGCAGATACGGGAGCAACCTACATTGTCGAATCAAGCACGCATCGATGAGTTCATCGAAAAAACGAAGGAACTGAACGGCCGGCCCGTGCGCGAGCGCGAGGCGTGGAACAACGAGGCGAGCGCGGACGCCATCCGCCATTTCGCATACGGCATCGACGACGACAACCCGCTCTGGCTGGACGCCGAATACGCATCCGGCACATCCCACGGGAACATCATGGCGCCGCCGGCGTTCCTGGTGTCGGTCCTCTACCCGATCCTCCACGGCGCGCCCATGGAGGTTCCACTCTCCTCCTTGATCGGGGGCGTGGAATTCGAGTGGGAAAAACCCGTCTCCCAAGGCGAGAAGCTGCGCGCGGAGTCGGTCCAGAAAGATTCTTTCGTCAAGACGAACAAGGCGGGCCGGGCGCTCATCTTCATCATCTCGGAGTGCACCTACTGGAACGAGGCGGACGAGGTCGTCGCCAGGGGCACCGGCACGATGATCCGCACCCTCCAGGAGGGGAACACGCTTCTCTACGAGCGGCCCGTCAAGAAGTACGACGAGGCGGAATTCGCAGAAATCGAAAACGCCTACCAGGCGGAAGAAAGGCGCGGCGGCGAGAAGCGCCGCTTCGCGGACGTATCCGTGGGCGATGAACTGCCGTCCATGCTTCGCGGACCCCTCACCATCGGCGACATGGTGGCCTGGAACGCGGGCAACGGGCCATCTTATAAGGCGGGCAGGCGCGGCTATCTTGACCTCAAGAAAGCGCCGCACAACGCGGTTCTGATCCCCCAGATCGGCATCCAGGTGAAAAACTCCCAGCAGCACGAGGACTTCAACCTCGCCTCGGGGCGCGGGATGCCCGGGCCGTTCGACAACGGCGTCATGCGCTTCGCCTGGGTGAGCCCCTTCATCACGAACTGGATGGGGGACGACGCGTTCCTGAAGAACCTCTACGTCCAGGTGCGCCGCCCCATGATCTACGGCGACACCATCTGGCACAAGGGCCAGGTGGTCGAGAAGGACGAGGCCGAGTGCACCGTGAAGGTTGAGATCACCGGAACGAACCAGGAGGGCGAGCTGGCGACGGCGGGCTCGGCCGTGGTCCGCCTGCCGGAGTAAATCGCGAGAGCCTGTGAAGAAAAAATGGCTCGAACTCATTATCAAGGTTCGTGAGGGACTGGCCGAGGACGCCGCCGCCCGCATGTTCGAGGCGGGCGCATCCGCCGTGGAGGAGCGGGAAGGCGCTGGCGGCGCATTTGTGCTGATCACGCACATCGCCCTGGAAGACGGCGCGACCCGGAAACTCCGCCGGGTAGAGGCGCTCCTCGCCGCTATGGGCGTCGGGAAGAGCGCCATCACGCTCAGGAACATCGAGGATCAGGACTGGGTCGCCCGGTCGCGCGGTCATTTCAAGGGCGAAGCCTACGGCGAGAGGCTCTGGGTGCGGCCGCCCTGGGATGAGAGAGAAACGCCACCGGGGCGCATCGAACTGGTGCTGGAGCCCGGCCTCGCCTTCGGCACGGGCAGACACCCCTCCACCCACCTGGCCCTGCTCGCTGTTGAAGATCAATGCACCCGAACGCCTCCAGAACGCATGGTGGATTTGGGCTGCGGCTCGGGCATCCTGGGCGTCGCCGCCCTGCTATTCGGCGCAAGGCGCGTAACGGCGTTCGACCTCGACCCTGCGGCCGTTGCGGAGACCACCGCCCTGGCGGAGCGGAACGGGGTGGGTGAGCGCATGACGGCGCTGGGCACGACGCTCACGCAGGCTGCGCTGGAAGACTGGTGGGGCCGGGTCGATTTCATCGCGGCGAACATTTTTCTGGACGCGCTTAGAGAACTCGCAGCGCCGATTCACGGGGCGCTCGCCTCAGGAGGCCGGGCCGTTCTCTCAGGAATCGGCTACGAGGGGGCGGATACCCTCGCCCGCGTCTTTGAGGAGGCCGGTTTCACGGTCGAGGGGACAAACCGCATCGAGGAGTGGGCGAGCGTGGAGGTGGTGAAGCCATGACGCGCGACGGACTGCGGCTTTTCTACGTTCCGCCCGAGGCGGTCCAGGGCGAACAAGTCGTCTTGGGAGCGGAGGAATCCGCGCACATCCACCGTGTCTTAAAAATCCAAGCGGGGGCGATCTGCCGTCTGGCGACCTCCGAGGGCCAGGAATACAAGGTCGAGTTGACAGAAATCGGCGAGAAATGCACCGCCCGAATCATCGAGCGCCTGCCAGGGAGGCCGCCCCCTCCCCTGTCGATCGCCCTGGGACTCCCCCTGCTCAAGGGGGAGCGGTTCGAGTGGGTCCTCCAGAAAAGCTGCGAACTGGGCGCCGACGCCTTCCACCCCCTCGCGCTCGAGCGATGCGAGGTCAGGATTCAGGAGCGAAGAAGAGCGGAACGCCACAAACGCTGGCTGCGCATCGTCCTGGAAGCCGCCAAGCAGTGCGACCGCGTGCCGCCGCCCGTTACACATCCACTCGGCGGACTGGACGATTTTCTCGCCGCGACGGAGGATTCCGACCTCAAAATCGTAGGATTCCTGGGAGAAGGTGCGATTTCGCTCCATGAGGCGCTATCACGGGCGACTGGTGGAAAAGCCGATGCCCCGCTTCGCGTCGCCGTCCTCACGGGTCCCGAGGGCGACCTCACTGACGAAGAAGCGCAAGGAGCGATGGACGCCGGCTTCCTGCCGGTATCACTGGGCCCCAGAATCCTCCGCGCGGACACCGCGCCCGTCTCGCTCCTCGCCATCGTGCAGCACGCCTTGGGCGACATGGGCTGATGCGGGCGGAATCGTTTGACACCTTTTTCGCGCCGCACTAGGTTGTGGCATCGTCATTATCCAAGGGAACATCCGATGAAGGTCATCATTGTCGGCGGGGGCGGTCGCGAGCACACCCTGGCCTGGAAGCTCAGCCAAAGCCCGGACGTGGAGGAAGTCGTCTGCGCGCCCGGAAACGCGGGCACGGCGCGGGTCGGGCGGAACGTATCCGTCGGCGCTGAGGACATCGCGGGCCTCCTCTCGCTGGCGAAAGAAGAGAAGCCGGGGCTGGTGGTCGTCGGCCCCGAAGCCCCCCTCGCATTAGGGCTGGTCGACAAACTCGAAGCGCTCGGTATCCCGGCGTTCGGCCCAAGCGCCCAAGCCGCCCGCATCGAGGCGAGCAAGGCGTTCTCCAAGGCCCTGATGGACGAGGCGGGTATCCCCACCGCCGCCTACGGCGTTTTCGAGGACGCGGGTGCGGCCAAGAATTTCGTATCGGAGCGCGGCGGCGCGTGGGCGGTGAAGGCCGACGGCCTCGCCGCGGGCAAGGGCGTGCTGCTTTGTCCCGACGCCTTGAGCGCGCACGACGCCATATCCCAAATCATGGAGCAAAGAGCCTTCGGCGAGGCGGGTGATAAGTGCGTGGTGGAGGAGTTCCTGGAGGGCGAGGAGGCGAGTTTTCTCGCCTTCGCGGACGGAGAGACCGCGCTCCCGATGGCGTCGGCCCAGGACCACAAGGCCATCGGCGAGGGTGACACCGGCCCCAACACGGGCGGCATGGGCGCGTATTCGCCCGCGCCCGTGCTCTCGGGCGCGTTAGAGGAGCGCGCGCTCGAAACCGTCATCAAGCCCGCCATCCGCGCCATGGCAAGGCGGGGCACCCCCTACCGGGGCGTGCTCTACGCCGGCCTCATGGTGCAGGGCGGTGAGTTGAAAGTCCTGGAGTTCAACTGCCGCTTCGGCGACCCCGAATGCCAGCCGCTGCTCACCCGCATGGAGGGGGACTTGCTGCCCGTCCTCATGGCGTGCGTGGAAGGCAACCTGCACGAGACGACCATCCGCTATACGCAAGACGCCGCCGTCTGTGTCGTCATGGCGGCGGGCGGCTACCCGGAGGATTACCGGAAGGGCGACGCGATTCACGGAATCGAAGACGCCGACGCCCTGCCCGGCGTTCACGTCTTTCATGCGGGAACGGCCCTGAACGACGCAGGAGAAGTCATGACTGCCGGCGGCCGCGTGTTGGGGGTCACCGCCCGGGGGACGGAGGTCCGCGCCGCCATCGCGCGCGCCTATGAGGCATGCGACCTGATCTACTGGGAAGACGCCTATTTCCGAAAAGACATCGGCGCCAAGGCCTTGAGACGCCTGGGCTGATTTCATTACAAACGGCCACCGATGAAAGCTCTCATCATACTGATCGACGGCGGCGACCCCGCCTATTTCGAGGCATCATCCACGCCGAACCTCGACAGAATCGAGCGCGAGGGCGCGCGCTTCACCGTGTCGTGCCAGATGCCCTCCGTCACCAACGTGAACAACGTCTCGATGATCTGCGGCGCGCCCCCCGCCGCGCACGGCATTACGGCGAACTACTTCCTGAACCCAAATACGGGCGAGGAGGTCTACATGGAATCGGGGGATTTCGTCCTGGCGCCCACGCTCATGGAGACGGGCCGCGCAGCGGGACGTAAGACCGCCGTCCTGGCCTCCAAGCAGAAACTCTGCGACATGATCGGCAAGGGGGCGGGTACGGTCGTCACCGCGGAAGACCCGCCGGAGTGGCTCACCCGAATCGCAGGGCCCAAAGAGGAGATATACAGCGGGGCCGTGAACCTCTGGCTGCTGCGGGCGGCGCGCGCGATATTGGAAGAGGAAAAGCCGGACCTCCTCTACGTCACCACCACGGACTACCTGCAGCACAAATACGGCCCCGAGCACGCAGAAGCGCAGGAGCACCATACCGCGCTCGACGTGGAAGTCGGAAACCTCGTCGATAGCTGGTTGAGCGCCCATCGAGACGGGACGATCTTCGTCACCGCAGACCACGGAATGCTTGACAAGACGCGGGCGCTGGACCCGGGCGTCATCCTGAGAAACCGGGGTCTGGCTGCGGAAGCCGTGCCCATCATCAAGGACCGCTACGTCGTTCACCACGGGAACCAGGGCGGTGCGGCCTACGTTCATCTGGAAAACAGGGAAACTATCGCCGAGGCCGTCGCCATCCTGAAAGCGCACACTGGAATTGACGATGCGCTGACGCGACAGGAGGCCGCCGCGCGCTTCGAACTGATGCCCGAGCGGGTGGGCGACATCATGGTGCTGGCGGATTCTGTGACCGTGTTCGGCGTGATGGAAGAGCCCGAGCGCGAGGTTCGCTTGAGAAGCCACGGCTCTGCGCACGAGAGCGTCGTGCCGCTGTGGGCCTTGAACGCGCCTGGTTTCGCGCCGGGCAGTGCGCCGCGTCATTTCGAGTGCGTCCGATACGTTATGGAGAGATTGTAATACGGAATAGCTACTGTCCGCGTGAATAGGAAGCACCCTCAGGGATTGCGCTTCACCCACGGGAATTTCTCGTCGATGCCCGGCCACATCTCGCGGATGGCGAAAAAACATATCGCTATCCAGATGGCGAGACCGACGTCGAAGCCCTCCAGCACCCGCACCATCCAAATGAAATCGAAGACGCCCAATACCAGGACCGAGAGATAGCAACACCAAGCGAACCCCCGCAGGGTCGCCAGCCCAAAAGCGCACAACGCCACCCCCGCCGTAAGCGTCGCCCAGCCGTAGCCCACCCTGCCCGGCTGGTTCGTATACATCGCAGACGTGGTGAAGACGATAAGCAGCGCGCCGACAAGCAGCGTGGTCCTGGCCGCGCGCTGCGCGTCGAACGTTCTCTCTTCCGTTACGGGGGGTTCGTTCATCCTCTCTCACCTTCCTTCAGGGCGTCGCCCCGTGAGGGTACGCCATCCGCTCCTCGTTGCCTAGGCGCTCTCCCGTGTGGTGTAATCACGAATCTGAAATCCCATCCATTTACTTAAGGAGGACGCCCCTTGAAGGCGATGGTGCTGAGAGAACCGGGAAAACCGTTTGTCGAGGAAGAATATCCGGACCCCGTAGCTGGACCCGGGGAAGCGGTCGCGAAGGTGCTGGCCTGCGGTGCGGGGCTGACCATCCATCATGCCCGCATGGGCCGCGTGCCCGGGTTGGAATATCCCCTCATCATCGGGCACGAGATCACCGCCGTCATCACCGCCCTTGGCGAAGGCGTGGAGGGCCTCCAGGAGGGCGACGCGGTGACCGCCCATTTCTACGTCACGTGCGGGAGATGCAAGTGGTGCCTCATCAACCGCGAGACGCTGTGCGAGAATTTCACAGGCTACATCGGCCGCCAGGTGCAGGGCGCCTATGCGGAATACATCAAGCTGCCGGCGCGGAATTTCATCAAAATCCCCGCCGGGCTCGACTATGAGAACAACGCGGCGGAAGTCTCCGTCATCTGCGACGCGATAGCCACCCCCTACAAGGTGACGAAGCGCGCGCGCATCGCCCCGCTCGAGAACGTGGCCGTTATAGGTGCCGGCGGCGGCGTGGGAATCCACATGGTGATGATGGCGAAGTGGGCGCACGCCAGGGTCATCGCCGTGGACGTCGCGGCGAACAAGCTCGGCAAGTGCCGCGACGTGGGCGCGGATGAGACCGTAGACGCATCCCAGGGAGACGTGGCGGGCGCGCTCATGGACCTGACGGGCGGCAAGGGCGTGGACGTGGTGGTCGACTTCGTCTCCTCGGCCTCCACGATGGAAGCAGGGGTCCAAGCCCTGGGGATCGGCGGGCGTCTGGTGACGCTGGGCGGCACGGGCCAGCCGTTCCAGGCCGCAGCGCGCGATATGGTGACAAAAGAACTCGAGCTTTTGGGCAGCCGCTACTGTTCGAAACAGGAGATCAAGGAATCACTCGACCTGGTAGCCCGGGGCGACGTCTGGCCAGTGGTGACGGAAACCTACTCGTTCAACGTCGAAGAGGTGGAAAAGGTCCACGAACGGCTGGAAGTAGCCGCCGTAACGGGCCGCGCGGTCATCGTGATGGATTAGGCGAACGTCGGCTAGTTAATTGACGATCTTCCACTGCCCGTCGGGCTGCCTGCAGGCGGTGCCGTAGGCGCTTTGCTTTTTGCCGCCTACGACAATCGTCTGCTGGAACTCCCGGCAATACTGGTCGAGTTCGTTCTTGAAGGCCGGCCTGGGAACGACGACGCCGCAAACCCGCCTGTCGGGGTTGTCCCACACGGTGCGCGTGCCGGAGCGCTGGTTCTCGAGCGCGTACTGTGTGGCGTTGGCGAGCTTGAGCCGCTCGGCGTCGTCCAGGTCGCGTCCAATCTGCCCGCCCACGACGCTGCCGAGCAGCACGCCCGCGAAGGTGGCGAGCGCCTGCCCGCTCCCCTTGCCGACCTGGTGTCCGATGACGCCGCCGCCGATCGCGCCTATCACCGAGCCGAGAACCTCGTTGTCGTTGTTCGTGTAATAGACCGCGCAATCATCGCCCGTCGAATGATAGACGTAACGCTCACGCGGGTAGGACTTGTAAATGACGCGGGGGCCGGTCCAGACCGGATAGCCGTACCAGACAGGCGCAACGAAGCGCGGGCCGTACCAGTAGTGATGGCGAACGATAGTGCGGGGACGGCGGTGTCGGCGATGCCATTTGCGGTGTTGACGCGCTCTGTGGTGCCGTTGCGATTTGTATTTATGATGGCGCTTGATTCCGTGACGCCTGCCTTCGCGCCTATCCGCCGCCGCGTCGTTCACCAGAAAAACGACCGCCAAAGCACTCAACACGATGGAGAGTCCAATGCGCCTCATCTGTCCGCCTCCCCTGTAGCTTCTCCCGTCCGACCGGAAAAGACGTTATCGGCAACCTGCATATTATACCTTTCGACGCCGCCAGGTTCCATCCCAGGTAAGACATTGATATTTATAGGGTTGTCGTAATTAATGCCAAAGCGGTCCCCGCTATTCTTCTGACAGCCCGCTACGGGCCGACTTCTATCCAAATTCGGCAGTGGTCGCTCGAACCCCACTCATCGACGCTGTTCAATGCGCGGACGGTCACGCACCCGTGGAACCCCCGCGAGGCGAAGACGTAATCGAGCTGATTCTGGGCGGTCGCAGGAGATTGCCTCGTCGTGTGGTAAGTCGGGACGTTCTTCGTGTCTTTCGGCAACCCTTGCGGCGTGGGCTCCGCCCGCCTGCCGCCCGGGTGCTGCGGCCCGATGAACTCCAGGCCCAGCGCGTCCATACGCTCAAAGATCGTCCGATCCCGCGCCGGGAGCGCCAGCCGATTGTCGTCCGTCGCGCCGTAGATCGTGTTGAGGTCGCCTGCCGCCAGAATACGGTGCGTCGAGGGGTCTATAGCGCCGATGAAGGCGGACAAGTCCGAGAGGATTCGGTGGGCGGATGCGTCCGGGTAGCCTACCCTCCATTTCGTCCTGGTCGTGACATGGGGCTTGAGCCAGCGCGCATACATCGACACCGCGTTGACCGGCTCCCCCTC
>VXPH01000061.1 GCA_009839615.1 Nitrospinota bacterium | reverse complement strand
TTCCGCCTGTCAACAAGTGGAAATGGGGGTAGTTTCATCTTTTTTGTTTTGGGTTGTCTCATGCGAGCGGCAGGTGAGGCTTGGGAGATTTTGACATTCCGAGGCGCGTGTGTTTCTTATGCCCGGCACTCGGAAAATGGGTTTCCCACAACACACCTTTCATCGAGCAATCATCATTCGAGGAGTATGACGATGTTCAAGAAGATTCATCACGTGGGTCTCATCACGGACGACATGGAGCGCACGACGAAAATGTTCCAGGAAAAGCTAGGCTGCGAGCCGAACCGCGTGCAGGTGGCCGACACCGGCTGGGCGCACGCCACGTTCCTGCGCATGGGCGACGTGGAAATCGAGATCATGCAGCCTTACGACCCGGAGAACCTCTACACGAAGATGCTCGAGCGAAACGGCGGTCCCTGCCTCTCGCACATCGCGCTCTCCACGCCGGACACGGGCGCAGCGGGCACGCACTTCACGGACTGCGGTGTGCAGTTCCTGGACGGCTTCGGGCCGGGCACCTACACCCCGCGGGGATATGAAATCCTCTTTTTGCACCCCGATGAGACCGAGGGCATCGTGATTCAGGTGGCCTCCGACGTCCCCGCAAAGGATATGGGGTATTGACGTTTTTTGTCAGAATAAGTGGGTGAGTCAGTGGAGGAATTGATGATGCGTGCGGTGAAGCGCAGTTCGCCCCCTCACGCGCCGAGGTAGTATTTCTTCACGAGTTCGTGGCCGGCGAGGGCTTCCGTGTCCTCGCCCGCGAAGGCTATCTCGCCGTGGACGATGATGTAGCCCCTGTCGGCGATCTTGACCGCCTGGTTGAAGTTCTGCTCGGCCATGAGGACGGTGAGCTGGTATTCCTCTTTCAGTTCGCGGATCTTGGCGATCACCCGGCTCACGAGAATGGGCGCAAGTCCAACGGAGGGCTCGTCCACCAGGAGCACCTTGGGCGCGGACATGAGCGCTCGTGCCACGGCCAGCATCTGCTGCTCGCCCCCGCTCATGCTGCCTGCGAGCTGGTTCTTGCGTTCTGCGAGAACCGGAAACGCCTCGAACGCGAAGGCGAGGTTGCGGTCGATGCCGCGGCGGGCTTCTTCGCGGTAGGCGCCCAGGAGGAGGTTCTCCTCCACCGTCAGGCGCGGGAACAGACGCCTGCCCTCCGGCACGAGCGCGACGCCCAGGTTCACGATCTCCTCGGGGTTCCGGCCCGCCAGATTGATTCGCTCGCCGTCGGCTTCGAGATATATCTCGCCCTCATCGGGCTGGATGATGCCCATGATGCACTTGATGAGGGTGCTCTTGCCGTTGCCGTTGGTGCCCAGGAGCACCACGGTCTCCCCGTCGTTCACCTCGATGGAGACTCCGTGCAGCACGCGCACGGCCCCGTAGCCTGCGGATACGTTGTCGACGACGATGCTATGCGCCAAGGTAGGCCCTTTCCACGTCCTTGTTGTTGACGATCTCATCGGGCGTCCCCTCGGCGATCTTCTCGCCGGCGTCGAGGACGACGATGCGCTCGGAAAAGCTCATGACTGCCCGCATGATGTGTTCGATCATGATGACGGTGAGGCCCTCCTCGTTCAGGCGCACGAGGATTTCGAGAATGTCGTCCACCTCGGCGTTGGATAGGCCGGCCATGGCCTCGTCCGAGATGAGGAGCTTCGGCTTGGCCGCCATCGCGCGGGCGAGTTCGAGCTTTCGCAGCTCGATCTGGGTGAGTCCGCTGGTTCGCACGTCGGCCTTGTCCGCCATGCTCATGAGTTCGAGTATTTCCATGGCCTCGCCGCGCAACTCCATTCCGTGGGAGTGCTGGTGGGCGGCGTATTCAAGGGGGATGCAGAGGTTCTCGAGCACCGTCATGCTGACGAAGGGCTTGGGAATCTGGAAACTGCGCGCGACGCCCAGGCGGGTTCGCTGGTAGGCGGGTATCTTGGTGATGTCCCGGCCTGCGAAGACGATTTTTCCCTCGTCGTTGGCGAGCGCGCCCGAGATGCAGTTGATCATGGTCGTCTTGCCCGAGCCGTTGGGGCCGATGAGGCCGAAGCGCTCGTGTTCCTTCACGTGCAGATCGACTCTGGTGAGCGCGCTGAATCCCCCGAAGCGCTTGGTGACGCCGTGGACGTCGAGGAGGTTTTCGCTCATCACGCCTCCTTCCCCGCGAAACGCGCACGAACCTTTCCGAACAGGCCCACGAGACCGTCGGGCGCGAACACCACGAAGCCCACGAGCAGGCTGCCCACGATGAGCAGGTTCATCTCGGATGAAAGGGTGACGGTCGCTATCTGCTGGGCCGTGCCCACGAGAACCGCGCCGACCAGTGGACCAAGCCAGGTGGTCGTGCCGCCGATCATGGGCATGGCGAGGCTGTTCACCGCGTAATCCAGGTGAAATGCCGAGGTGGGTTCGATGTAGACGACGAAATAGGAGAACGGCGCGCCCGCGATACCCATCAACGCGCCGCTCACCGTGGTGGCGAACAGCTTGAGCTTGAGGATGGGCACGCCCATGCACTCGGCCGCTTCTTCGTTGTCGCGGATGGCGGCCATTCCCCTCCCGATCCAGGATTTCTCGATGAGCCAGGCGATGGCCACGGAGACTACGGCGAGCGCCGCCATGACGAAGAAGAGGAACTCGTCGTAGTTCGAGAACATCGGCACGCTTCTGGGTTTCAGGACGGCCGTGCCCGCGCCACCGCCCACGTAGTCCCAGTTCGAGACGATCATCTGGAGTACGACGGCCAGCGCGAGCGTGGCGATGGAGAAGAAGACGCCCCTGAGCCTCAGGGTCAGGTAGCCGATGCCGAGCCCCAGAAGGCCCGAAACGAGGCCGCCCGTGACGAGTAGCACGTAGAGGGGCGGCTTCCATGTCTTGATGAGTGCGACGGCGGTGTAGGCGCCCATGGCGAAGAACGCCGCCGTGCCGAAGTTCACGTAGCCGGTGTAGCCGCCCAGGATGTTCCATGCGGTGGCCAGGACGACGTACTGCAAAACGACATAGGCCGCCTTGTAGTAGAAGCGGTTCTCCATATGGGTCGTGATGAGGAATGACCCGACGATCAGCACGGCGGCCACGATGAGGAATATCTTTCTTTCCTTGTTCAAGGAGTTATCTCCCGAACAGGCCGGACGGCCGTACCGCCAGGCAGATGAGCAGAATGCCGAACGAGACGGCCAGCGCCCACGAGGGGCCGAAGAAAGAAGAGGTGAAGCTCTCCGCGACGCCCAGGATGAGCGCCCCCACGAGCGTGCCCGTCATGCTGCCCAGTCCGCCGAGGACGGTGACCGCGAACACGCGGCCGATGTACTCGCGCCCGATGGTCGGCTCGACCGGACCGATGATGATGAGCAGAGAGCCTGCTATCACGGCGGTGGCGATGCCGATGCCGAAGGCGACCGTCTTGATGCGAATCGGGTCCACCCCCATGAGCTGGACGGCGAGGCTGTCCTGCGCCACGCCCATGATGGCGCGCCCGAAAAAGGTTTTTGTGAGAAACAGGTATAAAACGGTGGCGAGTATTCCCCCCACCAGGAAGGGCACGAACAGCCGGAAGGCGATTCCCACAGGGCCGATGGATGTGGATTTGCCGATGTAGAACGCGCGGACGAGGCGGTAGTCCACCCCGAAGGTGATGATGAGGATGACCTCGATGAGGAAAAAGAGTCCGAAGAAAAACACCAGTCCGCGCAGGGATTCCGCTCCCGTCTTCTCGAAACTGTTGTAGTAGATCCGGTATACCGCGACGCCCACGAAATAGGCGGGAACGGCGAAGACTAGACCTGCAATTATCGGGTCCACGCCAAAATGTTCGTTCACGTAAAAAGTCAGATACGAACCGAAGAGGATGAACGCCGGATGGGCGATGTTCACGACGTCCAGCAGGCCGAAGGAGAGCGAAAGTCCCGCGCTTAACGCGGCGTAGAAGCCTCCCAGCAGGAGGCCCGCGACGAGCGCGTTCAATATGAATTCGAAGCTGAGCATGGATGCCCCCCTGCGACGAGCCGGACGCGGACCGGGGGGAGGCGTCTCCCCCCGGTCGCGGTTTTATGTCCGGTTCGTTACTTGCCTTTCGCGTACGGGTAAATGAGGTTTCCGGACTTGAACTCCTCGGGATACAGCACGACCATTTTCCCTTCTTTGCTGAACTCGCTCATCTTGTTGCTGGTGATGTCCTGGAGCTGCACCTGGAACGTCCGGGAGGTCGCCCATTCGCCGTTCTTTCCGAACTTCACGTTTCCGACCACGGTGGAATGGGTGTTGTTGCGGATGTAGGCGCCGATCTTCGCCTGGTCGAAGCTCTTGGTGGCCTCGATCGCCTGCCCGAGCACCTGCACGTAGGCGTAGGCGAAAGGCGGCAGGTAGTAGCCGAGCGGGTCGAGCTTCTGCTTGGGCGCTTCTTTCTGGTATTTCGCCAAAAAGGCCTCGATGCCGGGGAACTTCAGGGTCTTCTCCGGCGCCCAGAACCAGTAGTTCGTGATGCCGTTCAGCAGTTTGCCGAGGTTCATCTGGATGGCGGTGTACTGGAGTCCCACCATGCCGCCGCCGAAGAGCTTGGGTTCCAGGCCGATCTCATGAGCGGCCTTCACGATGCCCACCGAGCCGCCCGGGTAGGAGCCCACGTAGAAGAGATCCGGGTTGGCGGCCTTGACCGCTCGCAGGATCGGCGTGAAGTCGGACGTGCCGGGGAAGGGGTAGCGTTGGTCGTAGACGACCTTGAAGCCGTATTTCTTCGCGTTCCGGCGGGCGCCGTTCACGGCGTTGCGCGCGAACTCCGAATCCGCCGAGAGCAGCGCTATCGTCTTGGGCCGGGGCTTTTGTTTCGCGGCGAGTTCGAAGAAGCCTACCGACCAGTCCACGATCGGGTCGGGGCCGGCCGGCATGATCTGGAAGTAGTTGTTGTATTTAAACTTCGCGTTCGCATCCAGGCCGAACAGGCCCATGAACACCATGCCCCGCTCCATCGCGATGGGCAGTGCGGGAACGATGAGGTTCGTTCCGTAGCCCGATACGATGAAGTCCACCTTGTCCACGTCGAGCAGCTTGGCGTAGATGCCCGGAACGTTGGCGGGCTTCGTCTGATCGTCGTAATAAACCAGCTTGACCTTGCGGCCCAGCAGTCCGCCCTTGGCGTTCACGTCGTCGCGCCAGATCTCCATGGCCAGCAGCGCCGCCTTGCCCGCGGGGCCGAGCGGTCCGGTCAGCGCCATGCTGAACCCGATCTTCACTTCCTTGGCCGCCTGCGCCGCGGGCGTGAATGCGATGCTCACCGCGAGGAGCAGCGCAAACCCGAGAATAACGTGCCTGATTATCCTGCCCATTTTTTTCTCCCTCTCGATTTGATTCATAGAGTTTCGGTTTCGAGACGCTACGCCGCAAACGAGCCTGCGGCAAAACAATCATACCTACTTATTTTGAGGAAGCGGAATTTACCACAACACGCCTTGCTTTACAATAACTTCATAATAATGAAGGGATTTCGGGGCGAAAGAGCGGACGGAGTAGAACGTCCGGTTGATGAATAGGAGATTTGTCGATGTGCAGGGACAAGCGCACCACCCACATGAGAACTGGTAGCTATAGGGCATAGTTTGTCGGCTTGTTGTTTAAGCCTTCACTTTCTTTTTACACAGGTGCGCGATGGCGGAGGCGAGGATTTCTGCGCCCTTCACCATGTCTTCAAAGTGCGTGAATTCCTCCGGCGTGTGCGAAAGCCCGCCCACCGAGGGGATGAACACCATGCCCATCGGGCAAATCGCCGCCATGCGGCAGGCGTCGTGGACTCCGCCGCTAGGGAGCGTGAGGGCAGCGTGGCCCGTTTCCTGCGAAGCGCGCCGGAGCGCTTTTTGAATGTTGCCCGAGGCGGGGCAGACGGCCAGTTTCTTCACGTCGGAGAGGCGGCCCCGCACGCCGCGCTCTTTCTCGATGGCGGCGAGGGTTTTTTCCATACGCGCGAGGGTGCGCTCCATCACAGCCTGGCTTTTGCTCCTGAGATCGAAGGAAAGCCTCGCGCCACCGGGCACGATGGACACCCATCCCGGGTGCGCCTCCATCTCCCCGAATGTGATCGTGACGCGCTGGGATTCCGGCGCACGGTTCACGTAGGTTTCCATGCGCACCATGAAGTCCGCCGCCGCGATGCCGGCGTCCTTTCGGTAGGGCATGGGCTGTCCGCCCGAATGCGCCGTTACGCCCGTGAAGTGAACCTCGCCTCTCGTGTATCCCACCACCCTGTCCACGACCCCGATGGGCACTTCGGCTGCTTCCAGAACGGGCCCCTGTTCGATGTGAAGTTCCAGAAAAGCCTTGAGCGACCCCTGTTTAATCCGGCAAGAGCGAGTGCGCGCGGGGCTTCCGCCCACCGCCTCGATGGCTTCGTAAAGCGATTTTCCCGTGGGCGGATGCACCGTGTTCTTCAACTCCTTCACCCCGATGACGCCCGTGGCCACGCTGCTGCCGAACACCGTCATCCCGCAGGCGGATTCCTCTCCCACGAAGGCCACCACCTCGATGGGGTGATCGTGGACGAGCCCCGCCTCGCCGATGCGCCGGACGGCCTCCAGGGCTGTGAGAACGCCTGCAGGGCCGTCAAACCGTCCGCCCGGGCTTTGCGAATCAAGATGAGAGCCTGCCATGACGGCGGGGAGTTCGCGCACGCGCCCCTCTTTTCTGCCGTAGAGGTTCCCTACGGCGTCGACGCGCGTCTTTAAGCCCGCGTTCTTCATCCAACCCTCGACGAGGTCTCGCACCTGGTTGTAGACAGGCGTGAAGGCCACGCGGTCGAGGCCCGTTTTTCCGTATTTGCCGATCTTCGCCTGGGCGTTGAACTCACGCTTCATGCGGGCGCGGTTCGCGCGGAAGGGGAATGTGTCTTTCGAGGGCATCAGACGACTCCTTCAAGCTGACAGACAGGGCTAAAAGAGATCCTTGGGCACGGGCACTTCTTCGTAGTCCTCGGGTTGTAGCGGTTTTTCCGGCACAATCTCCAGCATCTCGAAATAGTGGTAGGTTTGCCTGAGGTGTTGAAATGCGTGCCCGAGGGAGAGGATCATCAACTCATGCACGGTGATGGGCCCCATGTAGCTCGACACTTTTCGGGCGAGCGCCTCGCCCCCGTCCGTGAAAAAATCGATGAGCCTGGCCTGTATTTCATCCCCGTAGGCGCAGATGTCTTCGGTGGTGTGATAGTCGTTCGCCATCGTCTCATAGCGCCGCACCATCTCCTCGGTGTACTCGCCCGTCGCGTGGGCCTGCATCACGAGGTCTGGACGCTCGAAACTGTGCCAGGTGAGCTGGCGCAGCGTGCGGGGCCTGCCGGGGGATACCCACTCGAGCGTCTCCTGCGGTATCTGGCGGACTACGCGGCGCAGCGCGTCGAAGACCATCTCGAAGTAATGGAGCAACTTCTCGGACGAAAGAGGGCCTGCGCCCTCCTGTTCGATGCCGAAGGCCTCGCGAAGCCTATCCACGTCATAGCCCACCACCACGTTCTCACCGCGTACGGCGACGGGCAGGGACTTGATGCCCAAAGCCTTGAGCTCTGCCTGCGCTTCGGCGTCGTTCGTGCAGTCTCTGTTGACGACTTCCAAACCGCTGGACGAGAGAAACTCTCTCGTAAGGGCACAGGTGTATCACCCGTGCCGCGTATAGACTTTGACAGCTTCCATCGTTTTTCTCCCGAGTGAACACGAAAGTGATTTTTGTATATAACGGGAGCATATCAAAACGACCCGGATGAGAAAAATGGTCCTGGGCGCTTTGGTGAACACGCCTGCGTGCTTTACTATCCCGGAGTTGCGGCGCGCTCGATTCGACTTCTAACGAGGGGACTTCGATGTCTAAATGGTTCGTGAAAGGTGACGTCGACGGCTTCTTTGGCCTGTGGATGGATAATCTCATCAACCTTCTCCTAATCGTGAGTTTCCTTACGGGATTACTGGGTTTTCCCGAGTCCCTCGTTTTCGGGCGCGTGTTGCCCGCCGCGGCGTTGAGCCTTCTGGGCGGCAACCTTTTCTACGCCTGGCAGGCGCGGCGCCTGGCGGCGCGCGAGGGTCGCGACGACGTGACCGCCATGCCATACGGACTGAACACGGTGACGCTTTTCGCGTTCATCTTCTTCGTCATGCTGCCCGTGAAGCTCAAGACCGGGAGCGCCGAGGCGGCCTGGAAGGCGGGCCTGGCGGCCTGTTTCGTCAGCGGGGTCATCGAGACCGTCGGTGCGCTGGCGGGCGGGTGGATCAGGCGAGTCGCGCCAAGAGCCGCTCTGCTCTCGGCGCTGGGAGGCATCGCGCTCACGTTCATCTCCATGGATTTCGCGTTCAGAATCTGGGAAAATCCGCTTCTCTCCATGGTGCCTCTGGGAATCATCCTGCTCCATTATTTCGGCGGATTCCGATTTCCCTTTGGTGTGCCGGGAGGGCTCGTGGCGGTGGCTGCGGGAGTGGTGCTTTCCGCCGTGTTCAAGGGCTTTCCCGGCGGAATCCCCGCACCGGTAGGGCTGGCCCTCCCATCTTCCGCTCTCGGCCCTTTGTCCGACGCTCTTTTCGGTCCACTGGCCTGGGACTACCTTGCGGTTTCCATCCCCATGGGCCTGATGACGCTCGTGGGCAGCCTGATGTGTCTCGAGAGCGCAGCCGCGGGCGGAGATAATTTCGATACGGGCAGCTCCCTGGCGGTGAACGGCGCAGGCTCGCTTCTCGCAGCGTGTCTGGGGAGTTGTTTTCCCACGACCATATATATCGGACATCCCGCCTGGAAGAAGGTCGGAGCGCGCGCGGGTTACAGCGCCATGAACGGGGTGGTAATGACGATTCTCTGCCTCACCGGTTCGATTGCGGCGCTCTCGAAAATCATACCGGGCGAGGCGCTCTTCGCCCTCCTGCTCTGGATCGGGGTGATGATGCTCGCCCAGGCGTTTCAGGCTGTCCCGAAGAACCACGGGCCGGCCGTGGCCATCGGGTTGATACCCGCCATCGCCGCCTGGGGTTTGCTGATGGTGGAATCTTCCTTGAGAGGGGCGGGCACCACATTGTGGAAAGTGGGACAGGACGCGTTCACCAAGGCGGGATTCCACCTGGTGGGGATGATCACTTTAGAGCGCGGCTTTCTTTTTACGTCCATCATCCTTACGGCCATCGTGGCGAAGCTGGTGGATAAGGAGCCGAAACAGGCGGGAGGCTGGGCGCTGGCCGGCGCGGTATTGAGCTGGTTCGGGGTCATTCACGCCTGGCGAATCACGCCCGGCGGCGTCGTGAGCTTTTTCGGCTGGGGGGCGGCGCCCGGTATAGCTGTTGGCTATCTGCTCATCGCAGTTTTGTTCTTCTCGTTCGGGTTGAAACCCGATAAGGTAACATCTTGAGTGGGCTGATCCGCATTGGTTGCAGGTTAGGCGCTTTCGCCGTCTGGAGAGGATATGAACATGCAAAATGAATCGGTGTTTGATTTGGTATCCATCGGGGGGGGAGTCGGTGGTTTGGTAGCGTCCGTGGGCGCGGCGCAATTGGGTGCGAAAGCCGCGCTCGTCGAGAAGACGAAGCTCGGCGGTGATTGCCTGAACTATGGGTGCGTACCCTCGAAAGGCTTGATCCGCTCGGCGCGGCTGGCGGCGCAAGCGCGCGTGATGCCCGAGTTCGGGATTGAGGTGGGCGACGTGCAGGTCGATTTTCCCAAGGTCATGAAGCGTATGAAGGCGGCCCAGGCCCACATCGGCGAGCACGACGCGCCCGAGCGTTTCGAGGGCATGGGCATCGAGGTGATCTTCGGCGATGGCGCCTTTACCGGTCCCGATACGTTTCAAATAGGGGACAGAACACTGCGAGCCAAGCGGTTCTTGCTGTCCATGGGGAGTTCTCCCTTCGTGCCGCCCATCGCCGGTCTCGATAGCGTGCCCTACCTCACGAACGAAACCGTTTTCGATTTGGAGGAATTGCCGAAGCGCCTGGTGGTGCTGGGAGCCGGACCCATCGGACTGGAATTGTCGCAAGCTTTTCAACAACTCGGCGCCGATGTGGAAGTTCTGCAAAGCGCGCCGAAGCTCTTGCCGAGGCTCGATAAGGAAATGGCCGAAATTCTGGCTGATTCTTTGACGAAATCCGGTCTCAAACTTCACTTCGACGTGAACACGCAAAAAGTCGAGAAGCGTGGCGAGGAGATCATCCTCGAAGCCGATACGCCATCGGGGAAGCGCGAATGGGCCTGCGATCAACTCCTCATCGCGACCGGGCGATCGCCCAATGTGGGTGGGATGGACCTGGAGAAAGCGGGCGTCGAATACACCCCGCGCGGCGTGGAGACGGATGAGTATCTTCAAACTTCGAACCCACGCATATTCGCCGCTGGCGACATCCGGGGGCAGTATCTCTTCACTCACATGGCGGAGTATGAGGCAGGTGTGGCGCTCAGAAACATGCTATTCAGCGCTCCTTTTGGCATCTCGCTCCCGTTTCTCAGGAAAAAGACGAACTACGACGCCGTGCCGTGGACGATCTACACGACGCCCGAGGCGGCGCACGTCGGTTTGAGCGAAGCCGACGCCGAAGCGGCTTTGGGGGTGAATCGCATGCAGGTGTTGCGCTTTCCGATGAGCCGGGTGGACCGCGCCGTTTTGGACGGAGAGACGGAGGGCGTTTGCAAGGTGGTGTGCGATGAGAAGGGCAGGCTCGTGGGAGCTGATTTGGTCGGGCCTGCAGCGGGAGAGATATTGCACGAGTTCGTGCTGGCCGTTCGGAAGAAGATGCACGTCAAGGAGGTGGTGGATACGGTTCACGTCTATCCCACCTTGGCGCAGGTGAACAAGAGGGTGGCGGGCCGCTTTTATGCCGAAAAACTCTTTACGCCGGCCTTCAGAAAGAAGATGCAGCGCCTGTTCGGACTCAAGGGCAGCATCGAGGTGACCGACCCCGCCGATTTGAACGGACATGGTGCGGAGAGATAGGATCGCTACACGCCGAAATCCTTGATTTTCGGCTCATCCAGACCTAAAGCGTGGCCGATTTCATGGAGCAGCAAATCGCCTATTTTTTCTCGGTAGCGCCTCGGGTCTCGCCTACACTCGCTTTTCACGACCGATGCGTATATCTCTATCGCGTTCAGGCGAGGAATCCACACGGCCACGGGATAGCATCCCACCGCACGTACGATTTCAGGAGGTGGGAGGGTCAGTAGCCGGACGGGGATGCCGCGGGCTTCGATCTCGCGCGCCATTTGCGGATGAATATCCTCATTTATGACGTCGTCAAGGATTTGTTCCATCAGGAGTACTTCCTCTTCCGATACTTCCGGGAAAAAAGACTCCATGAAATCGACAAGTGCTGCTTCGTCCTCGGGAATTTCAGGTTCTTTGGGAGGGAAGAGGGCGTTTCTATACTCAGAGAGCCTGGCGCTTCCCATAACGGCGAAGAAGATGATCGCTCCGAGCGCGATGACGCCTGCAAACCAGCCCAGGCCGATGAGTGGTTTGAGATAGGGCTTCCACCACCAGGATTGCAGGAAATTCCAATCGCCCAGGAGATTCGTCATCGAACTGGCGCCCAAAAGATAAATCGGCGTGAATTGTGAATAGAAAACGGTGGGAAGGGTCGATCCAGGGGGTTCCGGGGGCTTGTTTCCCGCCATGCACAAACACACTGCCGTATACGCATCCGAAAGGTTCGTTTAACCCTCGAGGCTCATGAGCATGGGTTCTTCCAGCGCGTCGGCCACCCACCTCAGGAATTTGACGCCATCCGCTCCGTCGATGATGCGGTGATCATAAGAAACCATGAGCGGCAGCATCAGGCGCGGTTCGAATTTCGCCGCGTCTTTCGCCCAAACCGGCTCCATGCGCGCCCGGGAGACGCCGAGAATGGCGACTTCGGGCCAATTCACTATCGGGGTGAAATAGGTGCCGCCAAAGCCGCCGAGGTTCGTGATGGTGATGGAGCCGCCCTGCATTTCGTCCAGGGTGAGTTTTCGGGAGCGGGCACGCTCCGCGGCTTCTCCCAGTTCCACCGAGAGTTCGATGATGTTCTTCTTGTCCGCATCGCGAATCACCGGGACGAGCAAACCATTTTCAGTGTCCACGGCGACGCCCACATGCACGTAGTTCTTGTAAACAATCTCGTTCACCCCCGCATCGACGCTCGCGTTGAATTGTGGGAAGACTTTGAGGGCTGAGGCAATGACTTTTATGAGAATGGCGGTGATGGTGAGTTTACCGCCGGCAGTCTCTGCCTTTTGGGAGAATTTTCTTCTCAAGTCATCGAGTTCGGAAATATCGGCTTTTTCGCACTGAGTCACATGGGGAATGCTCGTCCATGCACGGGTGAGATTCACTGACGTTGCGCGCCGGATTCCCGACATCGGCTCACGCCTGACCTCCCCCCAACGGGCAAGGTCGGGCAGTTGAACGGGTACGCTCATCAGCGCGGGAGCAGGAGCACCCGGTACAGCGGTGCCCCCTTGCGCCGCCACAAATTCCCTGACGTCTTTCGCGGATATCCTGCCTCCGATCCCGCTGCCCGGTACGTCGCTTATATCGACGCCCGCCTCACGGGCGATTCTGCGTACCGAGGGTGCCGCGGGCGCGGGCTCTTTTTTGCTCTTTGGCGCAGCAGTCTCCACAGTCTCCGGCGCAGGCGCCTCGGAAGGGGCCTCGGTGGGTTCCAGAGAAAATCCGGCAGGCGCGGATTCGCCCGTTGTTTCCAAGGGCGATACGGGTTCATCTATCAGCATGGATTGGGTTTCTTCCGAGCCCATCGGATCTTCGGTGTCTGTCGATATCTCCTCAAAAATCTCCTCATCCAGAGTGGCACCCGTGTCAGCGTCGCTTTCTTCGATGACGAGAATGGTTTCTCCCACTTCAGCGTCGTCGCCGGGTTTGAGATGAATTTCCGTTATCTTCCCCCCTACGGATGAGGGGACTTCGATGAGCGCCTTGTCGGTTTCCACTTCGATGACCGACTGATCCACTGCTATGGTTTCTCCCACGTTCACCAAAACGGCGATCACTTTTCCGGACGTGATGTTCTCCCCGAGCTCGGGGAGTTTGAGTTCAATGGTCATGGAGCTGCCTCGGGATTTGCATTAAAAAATCATCGGGTTGTTTTTTTCGGGGTCGATATCCAGGTCTTTCATCACTTTGCTCAAGCGTTCGGGGTATATCTTCTTGTCGCGCATCAGGCAGTACAAGGTGGCGAGCACGATATAGCGTGCGTCGATTTCAAAGAAATCTCTCAGCGAAGCTCTCGACTCGCTTCTTCCGAAACCCTCGGTTCCCAGTGAGATCATGGTCTTGGGCACCCACTTCGAAACCGAGTCAGGCGTGGCCTTTACATAATCCGAGGCCGCCACGCAAACGCCTGACGCGCGCGCGAGGCATTGCGTCACATATGGAGTTTTCGGAGAGCTGTCCGGGTGCAGCATGTTCCATCGTTCGGCTTCGAGGGCGTCTCGCCTGAGTTCTTTGTAGCTCGTGACACTCCATACATCCGCTGATATCGAATAGCGTGTTTCCAGAATTTCCTGCGCTTTGAGCACCTCGTTCATAATGGTACCGCTGCCCAATAATTGCGCTTTCAGGCCCGAGTCTATCTCCGAGCGCTTAAAGAGATACATGCCTTTCAATATCCCTTCCCGCGCCCCCTCCGGCATCGGCGGCATGGCATAGTTCTCGTTGTAGGCGGTGAGGTAGTAGAAGATTTTCTCTTGCTCCTGGTACATTCTGCGAATCCCGTCCTCTATGATCACCGCCATCTCGAAAGCGAAAGCCGGGTCGTATGTGAGCAGATTCGGTACGGGATATGCCAGATGGTGGCTGTTGCCGTCCTGGTGCTGGAGTCCCTCCCCGTTCAGGGTGGTTCTGCCGGCCGTCCCACCGATCAGGAAACCGCGCGCGCACATATCCGCCGCTGCCCATATCAGATCGCCGATGCGCTGAAAGCCGAACATCGAATAGTAGATGTAGAACGGGATGGTGTTCACGCCGTGGGTGGCATAGGCGGTTCCGGCGGCGATGAAGGAAGCCATCGAACCCGCCTCGGTGATTCCTTCTTCGAGGATCTGTCCGTCTTGCGCTTCTTTGTAATACAGGAGGCTGTCGCGGTCGACGGGCTCATACAGCTGACCGGCGTGGGAGTAGATACCGATTTGCCGGAAGAGGGCTTCCATGCCGAACGTTCTGGCCTCATCGGGCACGATGGGCACGATGAGTTTGCCCAGTCCCTCGTCGCGAAGCAGTTTGCTCAGGATTCTGACGAACACCATGGTCGTGGAGACTTCGCGCCCGTCCGTGCCTTCCAGGAACTCCTCGAACAGGGCGTCAGGAGGAGGGTTGAGCGGCGTGGAGACGCTCCGCCTCGTGGGGACGTACCCGCCGAGTTTTTCCCGTTTTTCCTTCAGGTATAAAATTTCGGGGCTGTCCTCCTCCGGCCGGTAAAACGGCGCTTCTGCGACTTCTTCATCGGATATGGGAATCTCGAAGCGCGTGCGAAATTCCTTGAGTTCATCCTCGTTGAGTTTTTTCTGCTGGTGGGTAACGTTTCTGCCCTCACCACCCTCGCCCAAACCATAGCCTTTCACTGTCTTCGCGAGGATGACCGTGGGACGCTCCCTGCATTCCATGGCGGCCTGGTATGCGGCGAACACTTTTTCGGGGTCATGTCCCCCGCGCCGCATTCTGTTGAGTTTCTCATCGGCGACGGTGTCGGCCATCGCCTTCAGGCGCGGGTCGTCGCCGAAGAAATGCTCGCGCAGGTAGTCGCCCTCCTTGACCTTTTCGACGCTGTATTTCTGGTATTGACCGTCGACCGTCTCGTTCATCCGCCGCAGGAGCGCATCCTCATCGTCCATCGCCAGGAGGGGATCCCAGTCGTCGCCCCAGATGACCTTGATGACGTTCCAACGCGCGCCCCGGAAGGCGGCCTCGAGTTCCTGGATGATTTTCCCGTTGCCCCTGACGGGCCCGTCGAGGCGCTGCAGGTTGCAGTTGATGACGAAGATCAGGTTGTCGAGTTTTTCCCGCGCGGCCAGGGTGATGGCGCCCAGCGATTCCGGCTCGTCCATCTCGCCGTCGCCCAGGAAAGCCCATACCTTCTGGCCCGTCGCGGGCTTGAGGCCCCGGTCTTCCAGGTAGTGCAGGTAGCGCGCCTGGTATATCGCCATCAGCGGGGAGAGTCCCATCGATACGGTGGGGAATTCCCAGAAATCGGGCATCAGCCACGGATGCGGGTAGGAGGAGAGGCCGCCGCCCTCTTTGAGTTCTCGCCGGAAGTTTTCGAGGTTCCTCTCCGTCAGGCGTCCCTCCAGGAACGCTCTGGCGTAGATGCCGGGGGCGCCGTGCCCCTGAAAATAAACGAGGTCGCCGCCGCAGGGGTGGTTCTTGCCCCGGAAGAAGTGGTTGAACCCGATTTCGAGCAGCGTGGCGGCCGATGCGTAGGTGGAGATGTGCCCGCCGATGGAGGCGTCCTCCCGGTTGGCGCGTACCACCATGGCCATCGCGTTCCAGCGGATGAGGCTCTTGATCCGCCGCTCGATCCGCCGGTCGCCGGGGAAGGGCGGCTGCTTTTCCAGGGGAATGGTGTTGATATACGGGGTGTTCGCCGAGAACGGGCGGACGACGCCCGCGCGCACGGCGTGCACCTGCAGATGGCGAAGGAGCTTCTTGGTCCGCTCCGGGCCTCTGGTTTGGAGAACGTAATCGAGCGATTCGAGCCACTCGTCGGTTTCTATCCTGTCGAGTTCGGTTTCGGCTTCGGAGAGGGGCGCGTCCGCCGGGTCGGGCAGATACCTCGAATCGCCGGAGCCTTCCTGCGGCGCCCCGTTCGTCGAGATGGACGAGCCGTCCTCCCCGACGGGTGCTTCCCCGATATCCTGAGGATTCGTCTCCATGGATAGCGCGTCTCCAAAGGCAGCGTGGATATGCGCCGAATATACCACGTTCGGCGGGAAACGGAAACGTCCCGGGCGGGGAGGCGGGGCGCTCCGGGGGTCGAACCCGATT
>VXPH01000191.1 GCA_009839615.1 Nitrospinota bacterium | reverse complement strand
CGCTCTCTTGCGCTCCGCCGCCGAGGGGGGAGCGCCGGATTTGAGACGGGATTAGCTCTCGCCCTCTGATGCTTGAAATCTCACCAAAAACCGCACTTTAGGAGAAACGAAGCCTGTGTCGAAAGTCATTCGCCTCGCCCATAGCCCCGATTCGGACGACGCCTTCATGTTCCATGCCCTGGCGAACGGGAAGATCGCGCAGGGAGAATACGAATTCATCCACGAACTCCACGACATCGAAACGCTGAACCAGGCCGCCTTCGAGGGCAAATACGAGGTGAGCGCCATCAGCTTTCATGCGTATTGCCATCTGGCGGATCGCTACGCCATTTTGCCGCACGGGGCGAGCTTCGGGGAGAATTACGGCCCCGTCATCATCTCGCGCGAGCCGATGACGCCCGAGGCGCTCAAAGATGTGGAAATCGCCATTCCGGGCCTTCTGACAACGGCCTATCTCACGCTTCGCTTCTACCTCGGGGGCGAGGAACCCAAACACCGCGTGGTGCATTTCGACCAGATTATGGACGAGGTAAAGAAGGGCGCCTCCCCGGCGGGTCTTCTCATCCACGAGGGCCAGCTCACCTATGAACAAGAGGGATTTCATCTCGTGGAGGACCTGGGAAAGTGGTGGATGAGCGAAACCGGAGGCCCCCTACCCCTGGGCTGCAACGTCATCCGAAAAGACTTAGGGCCTGCGGTCGTTGGCGAAGTGAGCCGTCTGCTTCACCAAAGCATCGTCTACGCGCTCGAGAACCGGGACGAGGCGCTCGACCACGCCATGGCCTACGCCAGGGATCTGCCGCGCGACAAGGCGGACGTTTTCGTCGGCATGTACGTGAACGAATGGACGCGTTCCTACGGCGACGCCGGGCGCGAGGCCGTCTCTGCGTTATTAAGCCGCGCCGCGGAGGCGGGCATCATACCCGAAAGGATAGAGCCCGAGTTCGTATCCTCATCCACCAACTGACAAGCGGAGGCGGATTCATGCTGGAGGGAATGCACCACATATCCATCAGCGTCGATGATCTCGAGGAAGCGCGTGATTTTTACGCCGGTCTGCTCGAACTCGCGGAAATCGACCGCCCGGACCTGCCGAATCCCGGCTACTGGTTCCAGGCGGGGGCCTGCCAGCTCCATCTCACGGGACGCCAGGATCGGGCGAGCGAAACGAGCGTTCCGGGCACCGGAGCCGGCGAAACCCACTTCGCCTTCGCTGCGTCGGACCTGGAGCCGGTAAAGAAAAGGCTTGAAATTGCGGGCGTGGACGTGAAAGACGGTGTCAACGCCGAGCTGGGATTGCGGCAACTTTTCTTCAGAGACCCCTCGGACAACCTCGTGGAGGTGTTCTGCACGCTGGACGAATCTTGAAGACAACCACAGGGAAACTGAGTTGCGCTCAGAAGTTGTGTATGGGCTGAATTGAAGAAGGCGTCGCGGCCTGAACAGGAAAGAGGGGCACACCATGGAAAGCTGGGATCTCGATGAATCATCGCGGCGTCTGCCGGTCTCGGTGCTGACCGGTTTCCTTGGCAGCGGCAAGACGACCGTGCTCAACCATCTGGTCCGGCAACCCGCACTGAGCCGGACGCTCGTGCTCATCAACGAGTTCGGCGAGATCGGCCTCGACCACGACCTCGTGACGCACAGCAAAGATGACGTCGTCATCGAGATGTCGAGCGGCTGCCTTTGCTGCACCATCCGGGGCGACCTTGCCAAGACCTTGCGCGAGGCCCCCGGACGCTTTGCGCGCAGGGGCGAGCTATGGTTCGACCGGGTGGTTATCGAGACCACCGGGCTCGCGGATCCGGCTCCGATCCTTCATACCTTGATGAACGAACCGGCCGTCGCGCGGCGCTATCGCCTGGACGGGGTCATCTCCACAGTCGATGCGGTCAATGGCGGCGACACGCTCGATCGCCAGATCGAGTCGGTCAAGCAGGCGGCAATGGCCGATCGCCTGCTGATCACAAAAGCTGATCTCGTCGGCCTCGATACCCTGCGCAGATTGCAGGACCGTCTGCGGGTCTTGAACCCCGCCGCCCCGCAAATCATCGCAGAGAAAGGTACCGCCAATCCGGCGTTGCTGTTCGACGCCGGTCTTTACGACCCGAAGACCAAAAGCCTCAACGTACAGAACTGGCTCAAGGTGGAGGCTTATGCCGACTCGCACGATCATGAACACGGAACGGACGGCCACGGCCACACCCACCAACATAACGACGTCAATCGCCATGACGATCACATCAAGGCGTTCTGCCTCACGATCGATGAGCCGATCCAAGGCGATGCGCTCGATCTCTGGCTCGAAGCGCTACTCCTGCTCCGGGGCGCGGACTTTCTGCGAACCAAGGGAATCATCAATGTCGTCGATCTCGATGGACCGGTTGTCATTCACGGCGTCCAGCACATCTTCCACCCGGCAGTCATGCTGGAGGAATGGCCGAGTGAAGACCGCCGCTCCCGGATCGTCTTCATCACGCGCGATATAGACGAATCCGCGCTCCGAGACACGCTGAAGATCTTCGAGACCAGCAAAGTCCGGCAGCCGAAAACCCTACCCGTCGAGTCGGGCGACAGCGACGTCGCCATCTCCGAGGTACGGAGATGACGCTGTGCCTGACCAACACCATGAAGCGAACGGAAGAGCCGTTTGTGCCGGCGAACCCCAATCACGTCGCGATGTATGTCTGCAGGCCAACCGTCTACAACTTTGCGCACATTGGCAATGCCCGCCCGGAGGTCGTCGCCGCCTACCGAAACAATCCGGCTATTTTTCCGCCCCCTGAAACCATCAAAGCGTCGGAGTTTCCAGTGTATCTGGGCGAAGAATACGAGCGCCTGATCGAGGAAACATGGGCGCGTATTCAGGCGGCCTGATAGATACAGGGACACCACCATGAAGCACAACAGATTTCACCTGGCCGGGGCCGTGCCCTGGCGAATGACCAAAGATGGGCTGGAAATCCTCCTCATCACGGCGCGCGACAGGCCCCTGGACAACGAGAATTTCTGGTGGATCGTGCCCCAGGGCGGCGTGGAGCCGGGGCAGACCGCTCAGGAGGCCGCCATCGCCGAAACCTGGGAGGAAGGCGGCGTTCGCGGTGTGGCGTCAGAAGAGCCCATTGCGCGTTATGAATACGACATCGGCGCGGGAAGGTGCAAAGTCGACATCTTCGAAATCGAGGTCGAAGTCGTTGAGGACGACTGGCCCGAGAGCCACGAGCGAAGGCGCGTCTGGCTCTCTCCCGAGGACGCCTTGGAAACCATTTCGGGACATACGCTCAGGGGCATCTTGAAAGAATTTTTGAAGAGAATGAAGAACTAGGACCTCCGCGCGGCGTTCACCCCGCCCCGATTCCGGACGAAACCCTCAGCCCCCAGGCGTCTTTCGCCATCAGGCGACCTTGCAAGCGCTCATCAAGACGCTCGCGTCGGGCGACTCCTCGAAATTGAGGACTGCCTCCACGGCGGCATCGACTTTGCTCTCGGGCAGGACGCGGCCGGCGTTTTCCCGGAACTTGGCTTCGACGTCCACCCATTCCATCGGGTTTTCAGGATTGCCCCAGTTGACGGGTTCATCGCGCTCCAGGACGCGGCCATCCTGAAGCGTCATCTTCACGCCGCCGTGCAGGTATTTGGGAAACCTGTCCGATTCCACGCCCGTGCACCTCACCTTACCGGCCAGTTCGAGCACCTGTGCATCGTCCAGATGTTTTTCCTCGAAGTCATCGAGCGTGGCCCGGCCCTTCACCACGTTGACAGCCAGACAAAATGGCAGGCTGAAAAGCGCCGCATACTGCGTGTTGGGCCTTCGCTTGTGCTCGATGGGCTCACACACGATGTGGAGGATCGGCTCGGGCGTGATGGTCTCGACCTCTACGATCTCCTCGAGGGATATGCCCGCTTCATGAACAAGATTCTTCGCCGCATCCATCGTCGCGTGATTGAAATGGCAGCACGGGTAGGGCTTGAACGAAATGCGCAGCGTTTCCCAGCGCTCCCCGAGGCCGCCCGACAGGATTTCCGCGTCGAAGGAAGGATCGCTCAGATGCGTGGCATACAGGCCGAACCTGCCTTCCAGGACTTTCCGGGGACCCATGAACCCGTGGCCCGCCATCTGCGCGGCGGTAACGCCCGCATGAGAGGCCCAGCCCGGGTGAAAGCGCTTCACCCAGCTCCCATCGTCCAGAAACTCCTGGATCCCCGCCGCCTGGCTTCCGCAAACGCCGAATGCGTTGGCGATCGCCTCCGGTGAGTGGCTCATCAGACGCCCCATGATGGCCGCTGCGCCAAAGGCGCCGCAAATCGGCGTGGCATGATAGCCTTCGGTGTGAAACGCACCCGGCACCGCGCCTCCGATTCTGGATATGACCTCATAGCCCGCCACCATGGCCGCCAGGATACCCTGACCGCTTGCGCCTGCGGCCTCGCCCGCAGCCAGCGCCGTTGGCACCACGCAGGCGCTCATGTGTGTGATGGAATCCGTATGCGTGTCGTCGAAATCGAGGCCGTGGACGTAGCTTCCGTTCACCATGGCAGCGTGCGCTACAGGCAGCCTGTCCCCAAAGCGCCAGATTGTGGCCTGTGGATTGCCGCCCCAATCGCGTGCCGTTTTCGTCACCGCATCGGCGTAGGGTTCCCTCGTTGCGGCAAGGCCTATCCCCAAGGCGTCCAGAAGATGAAGCTTCGCCTTCTCGATCACCTGCCCGGGAATGTCTTCATAGGATAAGCCAGCGGCGAAACGCGCCAGTCTGTCGCTCATCGTTTGCATGTTCGTCTCCTGATCCTGAATCAGACTCGGCTCTAGGCGAGATGCGTCACGAGAGTGCCCATCGTCTCGATACCATCCAGACCCGAGGCGGCTTCCACCAACGCGTCCTGTGCATCGGGCGGAATTACACCGCCCGTGATCTGCCTGAATTTACCTGCCACCATGCCGAAATCCATCGGGTTCTGGGGCGAGCCCTTGGGGCCGGCGACACGGCTCATGAGTTCACGGCCATCGCGCGTGCGAATCGCCACCTTGGCGGGAAAAGTCTTGGGATAGAGTCGTTCGATTTCCGGGTCCACAGTGAAGCGCGCCCGACGTGCGAGCGCCACGAGTTCGGGGTCGGCGATGCGCTCGGATGTGAACTGTCCGGGTCCCGCCTCCCCGTCGGTGAGCGCCACCGCCGCGCAATACTCGATGTTCATCTGCGCGCGGAGCGAACTCACCGGCTCGTATTGCCAGGAGCACTGCTGTTTCACCACGCTGTGGTTCATGATCTCCATTTCCTGCACGTCATCCGGCGCGACGCCATGCTCCTTGCGCAGGGCGAGAACGGCGTCGATGGTCGAATGCGTGCTCCCGCAGCAGCAATAAGGCTTGAAAGAAACGCCTTCGGTTTCCCAATGTGCGCCCAAATCCCTCGTCAGCACCTCCGGCTCCCCGCAGCCGCTGAACGCCCGGATGAATCCGCCGTCTTCGTATTCGAAAATCTCCTTGGGGCCGGTATAGCCACCCGCCGCGAGCGAGGCGGCCATGAGACCGCTTTGTGCCGCACGGCCCGCGTGAAAGCGCTTCGTCTCCGAGCCGTCACACTGAAAGGCCCATGTACCCGCCCCCTGGGTTCCTGCGAGGCCCAAGGCGTTGGCCGTCTGCTCGGGGGTTAATTTCATCAGGTGCGCCGCGGCCGCAGCGGCTCCAAAGGGGCCGCACAGGCCCGTCAAATGAAACCCCCGCCTGCGCACTTCCAGGCAGTCTGCGGCGATGCTCGCGCGGATCATGGTTTCATAGCCCACGGCGCAGGCGGTCATGAACGTCTTGCCGTCCGTCCCCATCTTCTCGGCGAGCGGATACGCGGCGGCGAACACCACCGCGCCTGGATGCAGCTTCGCGCCGCTGTGGTAATCATCGAGTTCAAACGCGTGCATCCAGGTCCCCAGGCAAAGCGCGACGGGCCCCACCGGCCCGCGCCAGGTGCTTTTCCAGAGAGTGGCTTCCTCATTTCCGCCTTGTTCCTGGATGAAGCGTGACAGGATTCGCCCCGATTCGGTAGTCGTGCCGTAGAGGCCGCAACCGACGGCGTCCAGGAAATACTTGCGCATACCGGCGCGAAGGTTATCAGGCAAATCCTTATAGGAAGTCTCGCTGATGAATCGCGCGAGTTCGCGCGTTTGGCCGCTCATCCTTTCACCTCACCCCTTGGGCAGATATTCCGCTTCTATGGCATGATACGCATCGTAATCGAGGAGTCGGTAGAGTTCTTTGCGCGTCATCATGTTGTCCAGATAATCCGCCATCGTGCCCTTTTCTTTGAGTTCATCGAGCAGCAGTTCACCCGCCTTGAGCATCGCGCGCATAATGCTCACCGGAAACAGGACGAGTTTATAGCCCATCTCCTCGAAACCCGCTTTCGAGATATGGGGCGTCTTTCCGAACTCCGTCATATTGGCGAGCAGAGGACCCGGGCAGCGCTCGGCGTACTCGGCGAACTCATCGCGTGTTTCGAGCGCCTCGATGAAGACGACGTCCGCCCCGGCATCGAGCGCGGCGTTTCCGCGTTCGACGGCCTCTTCCATCCCGTGAACGTACTTGGCGTCGATTCGCGCCATGACGGCGAAATCCGGATCCTCACGATGGGCCACGGCGGCGCGGATTTTCCCGATAAACTCCTCACGGCTCACCACCTGTTTGCCGTCCAGGTGGCCGCAGCGTTTGGGCAGTACCTGATCTTCAATTTGAATACACGCAACGCCCGCCCTCTCGAAATCGCGCACCGTACGTACTACGTTCACCGCGTTGCCATAACCGGTATCCACGTCCACCACCAGCGGGATGCCCACGGCGTCGGCCATATACCTCGCGTTCATCAGCACTTCGCTGAATGACGCCAGACCGTTGTCGGGCAATCCCGCCAAAGCATTCACCACGCCCGCCCCGGACATGTAGACGGCCTCGAATCCTCTTGAAGCAATGAGCCTGGCTGTCAACGCGTCATGCGCGCCAGGGATGATCGTCGCCCCCGGTCGTTCGAGAATTTTTCTGAATTTTTTTCGCACCGAATCGGCCATGCACCCTTCCTCGCCAGGAATATCGATAATTCAAACGATGATTTCGATTCTCGCCGAACAACATCTTTTCTTTGATCTATAACAACTTATCCACCGCCCTCACCTCAAGGCAAGCACCCTTTATTCTTCCACATCATCGGGCGGGGTCGCCACAGCCCGAAGCCGATTTTTCCTTGACAAACAACCGAAAGGAAGTGGCATAATTTCGATACATATCGGGGGACCCTCCTGGAGAGTTGCACGAAATGACGGATGAATTCGAAGACGTGAGTTTCGATGAAAAATATGAAGAAGAAGCAAAGGTCAACTCCGACCTCAAACGCGCTCTCGATCTTTTGAACCGAGGTGGCGTAGCCCACGCGAAAGGAGACCTCGACAAGGCCATCGAGTTGTACCGGGACTCCATCGCCTACTACCCCACCGCGGACGCGCACACCTATCTGGGCTGGATGTACAGCAAGCAGGGACGCCTCGAAGAAGCCATCGAGGAGTGCCACATGGCCATCGAGGTCGACGATGAGTTTGGAAACCCCTACAACGACATCGGCTGTTATCTCATGCAGTTGGGCGAGTTCGACGAAGCGGCGAATTGGCTCGAGAAGGCAAAGTCCGCGCCGAGGTACGAACCGCGCCATTTCCCCTACATGAATCTGGGTCGCATCTACCTTCAGAAAAAAGAGTACGGCAAGGCGCAAGGCGAAATTTACGAGGCCATTAGGCGCGCCCCAGAAGTGGAGGGCCTGAAAAAGAATTTCCTGGAGTTAGTGTCGATGCTCAACTAGAAATCTATCAACGAAAAAAGCCGGCCTCATGGGCCGGCTTTTTCTTTTTGCGTCAGATGACTAGCCGGGAATCTTGTCCCGAGTATCTTCTTCCATCCACTCGTTTTCCACATAGATGGTCTTGGCTGCGTCCCGGTTGGGACAATTGCCATAGGTGAAAACCAGTTCTGCGTCCTCGGTCTCGCTCGGGTTGTAGAGGCCGTGAATCTCGCCCGCCGCACAATAGACGAACGTGCCCGAGGGCACCGTGTGCTCTTCCCTGTCCTCTCCCATCCAGACGATGATCGGACCCTTGACGATGTAAAACGTCGCATCGCACACGTGGTAGTGCCTCTGGTTGCGGCCCTGGGGGGGAATGATGGTGCGCCCCATCGTGATGGTCTGCGTGCCCGTGGCGTGACTGTCCACGCCCCATGCGATGATGAGGGGCGGCTCGTACTTCTTGTCCACACCGATGGCCGTCGAATCGATGAGACACCAGCGCTGTTTCGTGGGTGCGGATATGGCTGACATGGAAGCTCCTTTTGATTGGAAACGATACCAAAATTCCCGTTCTCTCGAAGGTGGCCTAATCTAGTCGTTCGCTTCGCAGAGCGCAAGGGCGGAGCCGATACGGGCGAGAATTCATCCTTCCAGGAACAGTTGAACCTCGCTCAACAGTTCCATCCTGCGCTTTTCCAGTTCCATGAAATGCGTGCCGTCGTTGATGATAACGTAGCGCTTTCCCCGGCTGTTGCGGAGCGCCTTGTAGAGCCCCCAGGCTTCCGGGTCGACGGATGCCCCGTCCTGATCACCCCGGATGAGCAGCACGGGACACGTTATCCTGCTCGCGTCATAGAGGGGTATGTTTCTCGACCTATTGTACAGATCGGCTAGGGAGCCGTTCGCCAGCCGGAAAGCGGGCGTCTTGCGCCCGGCGCCTCCAGGGTCATAGCGTAGCAGTTCCTGAAAATACGTCTTGGGCACCCTGGGTTCGCGCCATTTGTGATGGGCATCCCCCGGTATGTGACCCCACCAGCGATGGTGCACGTCTTTTTCCGTACACCAGGACCACGCACCTCGCCTCGCGTCGAATTCCCCGGGCCTTTTAGGATCTTCCATCTGCCTCGCGCGCTGAGGGTTGTCATATGCGTAATAAGGCGCGTAAAGAACGAGCTTGTGCACCTGCTTCATGTTACCGGCCGCATACGCCGGCCCCGTCGTCGTCCCCCAAGAGCGGCCCAGAATGCCGAGTTTGTTCACCCCACGTCGTTCGCAAATGAAGTCGACCGCCGCCTTGATGTCTCTTACCGCCACCTTCCCCGGAATCGCGGGAGGCTTGCCCCTGGGGTTTGCGAGCATCTCCTGCGGCCACGTCGATTCCCCGAAACCCCGAACCGAGAGCGCGAAGACGTCGAATCCGCGCGAGGCGATGTAATCCATCCATGAATAGCCGGGGACCGACAGGTCGTAGGCCACCGGGCCGGGCGCCATCCGCCCGTGCACCATGAGGAGCGTGGCTTCATCCTCGAATTTCTTCTTGCCCCTGGGGCGTTTTTCCCTCAGGTGGAGTGTGATGCCGGGCTCGAGCGAATCGATGTAGTGATCGATCCGCTCTATTCCCTTCGGAGCCACATTCTTTCGTGAGGAAGCGCTCAAATCCAGACGGCCTTAATTTTTCAGATGCGAATAATCCCGGTCATACGCGGGCGGCAGCGCGCCTCCCTGTCCCTGAATGACGTGCAGTTTGCCCCACCCCCGGCCCGAGTTGCGAAACCCGCGCTGCACGCCCGCAGGCGTCCAGCACATATCCCACGGGCCGAGAACCTCTTGATATGAATCCCCCCGCTCGTCCGTCCAGAACACCGTCCAGTCACTCTCCAGAGGTATGAAGGCCTCCTCCAGATCGGGGTGATCGTGGAGCGGAGCGCCCGAACCCACTCGATTTTCGTTGATGACGAAGGAGAACTCTCCCTCCGACAGGGAGGGGGGTGGACCCACGCCTTCGAGTTCACCGCCCACGTGGCCGATATAGCGGCGAATCCCTCGCACGCCCTCGGGCAGCGAGGTTTCATGATAGACTTGGAAATTCTTGGGGCAATCATCATAACGAACCACCTGAGTGAGCGGATCGACGAAAGAGTCGTTCTCGACTGGCGCACCCTCCCCTTCTCCCTGGAATACGGGCGGTTCGTACGCCCCACGTCCGTGAATGTAATAGAGAAAACCATCGCCATCGCCAGTATTCTTGTATCCGCGCATGACGCCCGCTGGCATCCGGATGGCGTCGTAAAGACCGAGTTCGACGCTCTTGCTCTCCCCGTCGCGCGGGTCGACCCAGAACACTTCGAACGCACCCTCCCATACCATGAAAACCTCCTCGGACCCGTGGCTGTGCAGCGGCGCGCCGTTTCCGGGGGGCGCCATCACGATCCCATTGGCGAACTCCCAGCCGGGGAGCGCCGCTTTGGGCTCTTCGTCGGGAGGTCCCCCGATATAGCGATAAACGGCTCGATGATGCCCTTCTTCTCGGGCGTCGGGCGATGAAGCCCAGTCGGGCATGATCTCGGCGAAACGGACAATCGTGGTGGGTACGGCTTTCGAAGTATGCGTAGTCATCTTCAAGCTCCTCGCCGGTTGCAAAGTCAAGGAAGCATCGCGTTTTGATACACGCCTTCCGCCTCATACGCCTCGTCGAGCAAGACGACGGGATGCACTACTCGAAGGTCCATGTCCCGCTCGCGGGCGCCGAACGCGATTTGAATCTGACAACCAGGGTTCCCCGTGCAGACGACAGGCGCTTCGGAGTCTTTCACATGCCCCATTTTCCTGTCGAGAAGGCGCATGGAAATCTCCGTCTGCGTGAGATTGTAGCTGCCTGCGGAGCCGCAGCACCAATCACTCTCCATGAGAGGTACGGTCTCGACGTTGCTGATCGCGGAAAGAACCTCGAGCGGCTCCTTGCGAACTTTGAGCGCGTGAAACAGGTGGCATGGGTGATGATATGCGATTTTCCGGGGTGAGGGGTGGTGCGCTTCTCTCACGCCGATTCTGGCGAGAAACACGGTGACGTCCATCGCCTTGTCGCTGAACGCCTCGGCTCGGCTCGCGTAGACGGGATCCTCCGCAAGCAAATCCTTGTATTCATGGAGCATGGCCCCGCAGCCGGAGACGGCCAAGATAACGGCGTCGAACTCACCTGCGTCGATGGCGTCCAAGTTCTCGCGCGCGAGGATTCTCGCCGCCTCCCTGTCTCCGGCATGTGCCTGCAACGCGCCGCAGCATGTCTGCGCGGCGGGAAACACGACGCGCACCCCGTTCGCCGCCAACGCGCGTATGGCGGCCCGGTTCACATCGCCGAACAGGGTGGATTGAATGCAACCACCGAAGAAGGCGACGCGGTATTTTTCCTCCCCGATGGGCGCTACTTCGGGGGGCAGGGCCCTCATCGAGGATATGGGCGGAGCTTGGGGCATCATGGGTTCGAGCTCGGCCAGTTTTTTGGGCAACAGACCCAGGCCTCTCACCACGTTTTTCAAAAACGTGGTCTGATACAGTCGGGTGGCCGCGCCAGCCAAGTTGAGCAACGCCCTGTTCGGTAGAAGCCAGCGGAAGAGAATTCTCCTCAAAATTCGAACCGACAAGGGGCGTTTTCGCACCTTTTCGAGTCCTTCGCGCGCCGCCTCTATCAATGAGCCATATGGCACGCCCGATGGGCACGCCGTCTCACAGGCGCGGCAATCCAGACAGCGATCGAGGTGTTTCATCACCGTCTCGTTGGGAGCCATCTCGCCGTCCGTCACCATGCGCATGAGGTAGATTCTCCCGCGCGGGGAGTCCATCTCGTTGCCGAGCAGCGTGAAAGTGGGACAACTCGTGCCGCAGAACCCGCAATGGATGCAGCGCTGAATCATCTCCCTGTCGGGAGCGTTCGGGCCGACGAAGGGATTCTCGTATTCGGGAAAAACCTGCGCGAAACCTGCTTTTTGGTCCGTGGCCACCTGGCCCATTCCTCCTACATGCGGCCCACGAAGCGGCCGGGACTCAAAGTTCCCTTCGGGTCATAGGTCTTCTTGATATTGCGCATCACCTGCAGCGCGGCGGGTTCGAGCGCGTCCTCACCCCACACGGATATCTGCTCTTTGAGCGAGTCCGGCCCGGAATCCAAGCGCAGGTGAACAGAGCGGGATTGCGCTTCATCCCTCCCCTCCCTGCAAAGGGAGGAGAAAACGCGCCACGCTTCGAACGGAGAGGACCTCTCATCCTCAGGCGCCAGCCAACAACGCAGCACGCCGCTTCCCGCGTGGGACGAGATGGCGCAGCGGTATTTCCCCGTCTCGGCGGCACGCCTCGCCGCCTCCGCGAAACGGGGGAGTTGATCGAGCCGGCCCGAGGCCCTGAAAGCGAGCGCCTCGGAATCTGAGAACTCCCCACCCGGCGGCTCGGCCAGAGCCCGGCCCAAGCGCGCGGTTTCCTCGTCTTCAAGAAGCAAAATATCATTTGCAGCCTCTTTCGTGAGAATTTCCTCGAAGCGGGCCAGTTGATCGTTCAACCCTTGTTCGAAATCCCCGAATGAAGCCGCCAGATTCACGGGGCCGGGCAAGGCGATGCCACCTTCCGACGCAAGCGAAGCCATGCGCGTTTCGTCCAATACTTCCACCCAAACGGGCATGAGAGGCGAGGCCATCAACGCGCGAGCGGCCTTGAACGCGGCGTCTGTAGACGCAAAACCGGCGGCCCTCGCTCCAATGTGTTCGGGGGCCTTGTACAGGCGAATCGCCAACTCGGTAACGACGGCCAGCGTCCCCCAACTTCCCGACAAGAGGCGGTTCATGTCGTAGCCGGTGACGTTTTTCACCACCAATGCGCCGTAGGTGTGGGTCGTGCCGTCGGCCAAGGCCACCTTCATGCGCATCACGCGGTCGCGTGCTTTGCCCCAGCGCACCCGCATGGGGCCCGAACGGTCCGCGATGACCGTTCCCCCTACCGTGGAGGCTCCCGGATGCGGGGGGTCGAGGCCCGCCGTCTGGCCCTCTGCCCCGGTTAATCGATTGAGGTCCTCGACGCTCATTCCCGCTTCGACAACGGCCGTGAGGTCGTCTTTCAGAAATTCCACGGCCTTGGACATGCGCTCCAGAGAGAGCGCCACGTCGTACCTATCGGGCGCATAGCCCGTCCTTCTGCCCGTGCCTCCTCCCCAGGGGAATACGGCCAGGCCCGTTTCATTCGCGCGAGAGAGAACCCGGCAAAGAGTTTCGTGATCGGCGGGACTCACTACGACAGAGGGCGTTTTGGCCCCCAGCCGGAAATACTCCGCCCTTTCATCCGACAACAAAACGGAGTCGCCTGAATCTGCTTCAATGGATTGAGCGAACGAGTCGAGTTTGAGAGCCATGGGTATCCTACTTCGTCATCCCCCCGCCCATGCGGGCAATGGCGCCGCTGTGAGCAACCGGGAACACGTTCTCCTCATCGGGTATGAGTTTGCCGGGGTTCATCAAGCCATCCTCGTCGATGGCGTCTCGCACGCGCTCCATGATTTCGAGCGTGGGTTCATCGAACTGGTCCTTCATCTCCCTGATCTTCTCGATGCCGATACCGTGCTCGCCCGAGAGCACGCCCCCTGCGCGTATGCACGCGCGAAGCACCTCCGCTCCGCACTCTATCGCACGCTCGGTCTCCCCGAGCACGCGGTCGTCGAACAAGACGTTGGGGTGCAGGCTCCCGTCTCCGGCGTGAAAGACGTTCGTGATGCGCAAATCGTAGCGAGAGGCAATTTCATCGAATTCCTCGAGCACCTGCGCCAGCTTCGAGCGGGGAACCGTGCCGTCGAGACAGTAGTAACTCGGAGCGATCACTCCGAAGGCGCCGAACGCCTTTTTCCGGCCCATCCAGAGGCCCTCACGCTCTTCTTCTGTCTGCGCGATACGAAATGAGGAGCTATTGTTCTTCTCGCTGATATCTCGAATCAGCGTTTCAAGCGGCGTGATAGAGGACGGCAGGCCGTCTAGTTCGATCAGCAAGACGGCCTCGGCGTCCCTGGGATAGCCTGCCTGCACCACCGTCTCGACCGCCTCGATGGTGTAGCGATCCATCAACTCCATCGCGGCGGGCACAGCCCCTGCCGCAATGACGTCGCTCACCGTCCGGCAGGCATCTCCCACCTTCGTAAAACAAGCGAGCATGGTGCGTACGCCCTCGGGATTCGGCGTGAGCCGCACGGTGAGTTCCGTGATGACGGCGAAAGTGCCCTCGGAACCAATGAAAAATCCACGCAGGTCCAGACCCGGCGTATCCTCCCCGTCCGCGCCCAGATGCGCCACTTCGCCGGATGGCAGGACAACGGTCATCTCCATGATGTGGTTCGTCGTCATCCCGTATTTGAGGCAGTGCGCGCCGCCCGAGTTTTCCGCCGCGTTGCCGCCGATGGTGCAGGCCGCCTGGCTGGAAGGATCGGGCGCGTAATGAAAACCATGCGGCAGCGTCTCGCGGGTGAGATGGAGGTTCACGACCCCCGGCTGCACGCGCGCAAGGCGGTTCTCATAGTCGAGTTCCAGAATCTTGTTCATCCGCGTGAAGACGATGAGCACGCCGCCCGGCAGAGGCGTTGCGCCACCGGAGAGGCCCGTGCCCGCTCCTCTGGCGATCAGGGGGACGCGATACTCGCGGCAGATTTCCACGATTCGACGGACTTCTTCGGTGCTTTCGGGCAAAACGACGGCCGAGGGGATGCCCTTGTAGATCGTCAGGCCGTCGCAATCATACGCCCTGAGCGCCACCGGATCGGTGTGGATGAATTCCTCCCCAACCGCATCCGTCAATTTTTGAATGAACCCGGCGCTATCCACCTCGAACCCCCGCGGCGCTTCCTGAATTTACAAAAACCCATTAGAGTAGCGCCATTATACCCATGCTTTTGAAAAATACGAACAGAAAGGCGACTTCTTGGACAAATCCGGTGGTTCCACCCAAGCTTCGGGCCACTCCGCGAGGCGCGGGCGAACAGGTGGTTTATACTATGGGTGGGTGATCGTCGGCGTATCGTTCACCACCATGGCCTTCCACATGGCGGCCACCTTCTCCTTCTCTTTGTTTCAGGTTCCCCTCATTCAGGAATTCGGCTGGAGCCGAGGCGCATTGGGCGGCGCATTCGCCTTGAGCATGAGCCTCTACGCCATCTGCAGCCCCACGGCAGGCTCCCTTTTAGAGAGAAAAGGCCCGAGAGCAATGATTCCCTGGGGCTCCGCTTTGATCGGGGCGGGACTTGCGCTTGGCTTTTTCATCTCTTCCCTCTGGCACGCGTACATATTTATCGGGGTCATGATCGGCATAGGACTCGCGTTGAGCGGATTCGTGACGCACAACGCGATCCTGCCTCGATGGTTCTTCCGGAACCGGGGGCTGGCGGCAGGCATCGCCATCTCGGGCATCGGCATCGGCTCGTTCATCCTGATGCCCACCATCGAGAGAATCATCGCCGTTTTCGGCTGGCGCTATGCCTACCTGATTTTCGGCGGTTCGATACTTCTCCTTCTTCTGCCACTTAAAATTCTTCTTCTCAGAAACAATCCGTCTGACGTCGGCCAGAACATCGACGGCGTATCGGACGCAGAGGCCGCCGGCATTCCGAAGCCTACCGCTTCCCATTCCCAGAAAGTGGGAGCGGTATTCTGGCAGGTAAAAGGAGAGAGGAACTTCTGGGCGTTGATGATCCTCGCATTCGTCATCGGCCTGAACAACAACTCCATCTGGAGCCAGCTTCAGATATTCTTCGTCGACGCGAATTTCAGCACCGCATTCGGCGCTTTCGTCTTCGGGCTAACCGGCGCCATCCGGATTCTGGGCAGTGTGGTTCTTGGTTGGGCAAGCGATCACATCGCGCGCAAAAAGACCCAGGCCATCGCCCTTTTCCTGGGAGGACTCGGCGTCCTCATTTTGCTTTCCGTGCCGCACATGAGCTACGGCGTGGCCTTGGCCTTCTCCTTCGCCGCCATCTACGGCTTCGGCGTCGGCGGCATGTCGACGTGCTACGCGGCCATGTGCGCGGACGCCTATGCGGGACGATCGTTCGCTGTCATCATGGGATTGCTTGAAATCGCATTCGGTCTCGGGGGATTCATCGGCCCGCCAATGGCGGGCTTCATGTTCGACTTCACGGGAAGCTATGTTC
>VXPH01000008.1 GCA_009839615.1 Nitrospinota bacterium | reverse complement strand
GCGTGCGCCTCTATGAGGCCCAAGACATCAACGCCGTCGGCTACCTGGCGAACGTCGTCCGCGAGCGCCTGCACGGGAACCGCACCTATTACAACGTGAACAGCCACATCAACTACTCGAACATCTGCGTGCTGTGGAAGGCGTGCAAGTTCTGCGCGTTCGGCAAGAAGGAAGGCCAGCAGGACGCCTATGCGTATTCGCTGGAGGAAATCTTCAAGATGGCGGAGACGCTGGGCCGGGGCCGCACCGAGTTCCACATGGTGGGCGGCCTGCATCCCGATCTTCCCTTCGACTACTACCTGGAGATGATCCATGGCATCAAGGAGATGCACCCCCAGTTGCACCTGAAAGTCTTCACGGCGACGGAGATCCGCTTTCTCGCCGATCACGTCGCGAAGATGAGCGTGGAGGAGACGCTGGACCATCTCGTGCGATCGGGGCTTGGTTCGCTCACGGGCGGCGGGGCGGAGATTTTCGCCGAACCCACGCGTTCTAAAATCTGCAAGGGCAAGCACTCGGGCGAGGACTGGCTCGAAATCCACCGCATCGCCCACAACAAGGGCATCCGCAGCACCTGCACCATGCTCTACGGCCACGTGGAATCGAACGAGGACCGCGTGGACCACATGCTCAAGCTCCGGGACTTACAAGACGAGACGGGCGGCTTCACCACCTTCATCCCGCTCGCGTTCCATCCCGAGAACACGCAGATGGACGACATCCCCCCCACGGGCGGGATGCTCGACATCCGGAACTACGCCGTCGGCCGCCTCCTGCTCGACAACATCCCCCACATCAAGGCCTACTGGATCATGGTGGGCCAGGCTGTCGCGCAGATATCGCAGCGCTTCGGCGTGGACGATCTGGACGGCACCGTCGTTCAGGAGAAGATCTACCACATGGCGGGCGCCAGGACGCCGCACGAGCTCACCGTGAACGACATCCGCCGCCTCATCCGTGAGGCGGGGCGCGAACCCGTCGAGCGCGACACGCTCTACCGGGAAGTCACGCGCCAGGGAGATCAATGGGCCGTCCACGCCTGAACACCGCCATGAAGCTCGGCACCGTCCCCTTCCTGAACGCCAGACCCCTCACGGTAGCGCTGGAGGGAAACCCGGCGGTCGAACTCATCGTCGAACCACCTTCCAAACTGGCGGATATGCTGGAGCGGGGAGAACTCGACGGCGCGCTCGTCTCCTCGTTCGCCCTTTTTCAGATGCGGGGCGCGCGCTTCGCGCCCGGCGTCGGCATCGCGAGCAAAGGCCCGGTGGAGAGCATCCGCCTCTATTGCCGGAGGCCGGCGGATTCGCTGCGTCGCGTGGGGCTGGACAGCTGGTCGCTCGCCGCGACGAACATGGCGCGCGTCTACTTGAAGCGCCGCTGGGGGGCGGAGCCCGAGTTCGTCCCCGTCGACCCCTTGAGACCGCCCCGTGATGACGAGACGCTCGACGCATTCCTGCTCATCGGCGACAACGCGCTGCGCGAACCGCCGGGCGATCACTACGTGCTCGACCTGGGTGAGGAGTGGCAGAATTTCACCGGACTTCCCTTCGTCTACGCGCTCTGGGTGTTCCGGCCGGGCGCCGGAGACGCGGAAGCCGCAGCGCTTCTGCAGAACGCGAAAAAAGAGGGCGTAGGGCGAATCGAGGAGATCGTAAACGGGCCGCTACCGCCGGGCGTCGACAAGAACACGGCGTGGTGCTATCTCACAGAGTGCATCCGCTACGACGTAGGCGATGAGGAACTGGAAGGCCTGAAGCGGTTCTACGAGCTTCTCGTCGAGGACGGCCTGGCGCCCGAGGGCTGGGAGCCCCGATTCGTCGATGAGCCGGCGGCCCGCGTGGAGGTGGTGGGAGACGCGGCTTCCAAGGAGGACAGCATGAGTGACGACCTTTGCTTCGCGAGCATTCACGACCTGGGGACGATGATCCGCAAAAAGGAAGTCTCCCCCGTCGAGGTGGCGGAAGCCCACCTGCGCCGCATCGAGGCGCTGAATCCCGGGCTGTTCGCCTACCAGACGGTGACGGCGGAGCAGGCGATAGAGGAAGCGAAGGCCGCCGAGGCCGAGATAATGAACGGCCGGTGGCGCGGCCCCATGCACGGCGTTCCTTATGGCGCCAAGGACATCGTCGAGACGGCGGGCGTGCTCACCACGCATGGTTCTTCCTTTCACCGGGACAACGTGCCGCGCGAGGACGCGGAGATCATCAGGCGTCTCAAGGCTGCAGGCGCGGTGATGCTCGGCAAGACGGTCACGCATGAGTTCGCCGCCGCTCCGGTGAGCATCAACCCCCACTACGGCACGGTGCGCAACCCCTGGGATACGGAGCGCATCGTCGGCGGCTCCAGCGGCGGCTCGGGCGCGGCCTGCGCGGCGGGTCTCGCGCCCTGCGCCATCGGCACGGACACGGGCGGCTCCATCCGCAACCCCGCCGCCCTGTGCGGCGGCGTGGGCTTCAAGGCCACCCACGGCCGGGTGAGCCTCAGGGGCATCTGCCCCAATTCCCTGAGCTTCGACCACGCGGGTCCCATGACGCGCACGGCGCGCGACGCAGGAATAATGCTGCAGGCGGTGGCGGGCTATGACGCGAAGGATTCGAAGTCGCAGGACGTGCCCGTACCCGACTACACCGCGGGGGTCGAGGACGGCGTGCGCGGCAGCCGCATCCTCGTGTGCCCCGATTTTCACGGGGATGTCGAGGTGGATTCGGAGATCACCGCCGCGTTCGAGGCCGCCGTCGAGGTGTTCCGCGCCCTGGGTGCTGTGGTGGAAGAGGTCTCCTTCGCGCATTACCAGAAGCTCATGGATTTGTTCCCGCTCATCACGGGGCCGGAATTCAGCGAGTTCCACAGGCCGTTTTTCGAGCAAAACCCCGAGGGTTACGGCGAGGACGTGCGCGAGCGGCTGGAGTGGTCGTTCAAGATCGGGCAGGACGACTACGTGCGCGCCATGCGGGAGCGCGTGTTGATGCAGCGCGAGGCCGCCGCATTCTTTGAGGGCGCGGACGCGCTCATCCAGCCCGCCATGCCTTGCGTCGCCCCGCCGATTGCGACGCTCACCGCGCAGATGAACGGGCGCGACGTATCGTACAAGAACATCCACAGGCCGTTTCTCGGCCCGCACAACGCCACGGGCTTCCCGGCGCTCGTCACCCCAATGGGCCGGAACGCGGAGGGCATGCCCACCTCGCTGCAGATCGCGGGCGGCCCCTGGCGCGAGACGGACGTCCTGCGCGTCGCGCACGCCTATGAGGAGGCGACGCCCGAACTCAGGAACGAAAGGCCGCCCGTGGGGGCATGAAACTTGTAATCGTCTAAAGAACTACAGCGTCGGCCAAAGGGCCGGAGTGATGAAATGAAAGGAGAACAACCTTGCCGAAAGCGCATGTGAACGGAATCGACATCCACTATATCGAACGGGGCGAAGGAACGCCGCTCCTTGCGGTGCACGGGTTCCAAAACTCGCATTTCTCCTTCACGCCCCTCTTCGACTGGCTTAGCAAACGCTTCCGCGTGTACGCGCTCGACCTGCGCGGCCACGGCGATTCGGACAAGCCGCGCGGCCCCTACACCATCCAGACCTTTGCGGATGACGTCGTGGGCTTTCTGGACGCTCTCGGTATCGAGCGGGTCGATTATCTCGGGCACAGCATGGGCGGGCGCACGGGCACCATGGTGGGCATTCAGCATTCAGAGCGCTTAAGCCGCCTCATGCTCTCCGCCTCCTCCGCCGGCCCGCCTTCGGGCGCGTACGGGGAGATGTTCGAGACGCACCTGCAAGTGGCTGAATCCGAGGGGATGGAGGCGCTGCACGAATTCAAGCTGCGCCGGGATGAAGTTCCGGAGGGCCTGCGCGAGGGTCCCCTGGCGGCGGAGTACAGGGAGAATTTCCTCAAGAACACGCCGCAGACGTTCGCCGATACCGCGCACGCGCTGTTCACGATGCCGGTTCTGCGGGACGAGCTTCATAAGATTTCCGTTCCCACATGGGTGTGCCACGGGGAAAACGACGCGGGCCCCATCGACTTCAGCGCGGTGTATGCGGAACACGTGCCCGATTGCGCCACTTCCATCATCCCCGATGCGGGCCACAGCTCCTTCTGGGATCAGCCCGAAGCCTTCATCGCGGAGATGGAGAAGTTCCTGGAGAAAAACCCCCTCTGAGCCGCCCCGCTGGAGACTGGTTTCATGACCACCGATGCGCCTGCCGCCGCCTCGAAAATCGAACACTGGCGCAGACGCATGAGCCTGGGCACCGGCTGCGTTCTTTTTCTCTTTCTCATCACGCATCTTGCGAACCACACGCTGGGCCTGGCCTCGCTCGCCGCGATGGACGCGGGCAGATACTGGTTTCTGGGGTTCTGGCGAAGCGGCGCAGGGACGTTCTTGTTCTACGGCTCGTTCATCCTGCATACGGCGCTCGCGATGTACGGCCTCTATGGCCGCCGCAGCCTCCGGATGCCGCTCTGGGAGGCGTTCCAGATCGTCCTGGGCCTGTCCATTCCCCTGTTCATGATCTCGCACGTCGTGGGCACGCGCCTGGCCCATGAGTGGTTCGGCACGATGGATACCTACCAGCGCCTGATGTACCTCTACTGGGAGCGCTCACCCGACGTAGGACTCAAACAAACGATTTTCCTGCTCATCGCCTGGACGCACGCCTGCGTGGGTCTCCACTACTGGCTGCGGCTCAAGCCCTGGTACTCGAAGTGGTTTCCGGCGTGTCTTTCCGTCATGGTGCTCATCGCGGCTCTCTCGCTGGCCGGCTTCAGCCAGGGCGGCCGCGAGGCGGCGAGGCTCTCGGCGGATGCGGAGTGGCGGCGCGATATGCTGCGCGGAACCGGAATGCCGGACCGCGCGCAGAGAGGGCAGCTCCATCTCGCGCGCGACGCGCTCTGGTGGGGCTATCTGGGCCTTATCGCGCTGGTGCTTCTCGCGCGGGGCGCGCGCGGGGCGCGGGAGCGGATGCGCAAGACGTTCCGCGTCGCCTATGCGGGCGGGCGCGAGGCCGTCGCGCCGGTGGGCTCCACGGTGCTGGAGGCGAGTCGCGCCGCGGGCGTCCCGCACGCTTCGGTATGCGGCGGGCGGGGGCGGTGCTCCACCTGCCGGGTGAAACTGCTGGGCGGAGGGGACGCCCTGCCATCCGCGCAGCCCGAGGAGCAGCGCGTTCTGGAGCGCATCAAGGCGTCGCCCGACGTTCGCCTGGCGTGCCAGTTGCGTCCGGGAAATGACCTCTCGGTTCTCCTCCTTCTGCCCGCAGGCGCGGATGCGGCGCAGGGTTTTGCGCAACGCGGCTACGCCTCGGGCCAGGAGCGCGGCGTGGCCGTCCTGTTCGCGGATCTCAGGGGCTTCACGCGCATCGCCGAGAAGAAACTTCCCTATGACGTCGTGTTCTTCCTCAACTGCTACTTCGACGTGATGGGTGAGGCGATCACAAAGGAGGGCGGACTCATCAACCAGTTCGTGGGCGACGGCGTGATGGCGCTCTTCGGCGTCGAGGAGGGTCCCGAAGAGGGTTGCAGGCAGGCACTCTCGGCGGCCTGCGCCATCGTGGACGCGCTCGACGGCATGAGCAAGACGCTTGCCGACGAACTCGATGAACCCCTCCGCGTCGGGGTCGGCATACACACCGGCCCCACCGTGGTGGGCCACATGGGCCGGGGCGTGGCGAAGTATCTCACGGCGGTGGGCGATACGGTGAACACGGCCAGCCGCCTGCAGGACCTGAGCAAGGAATACGGTTGCAGGCTCATCATCTCCGCCCAGGTGGCGGAGCGCGCGGGCGCGGACGTCTCCGCCTTTCCCGCGCACCAGATCGAGGTGAGAAACCGCGCAGCGCCGCTCACCATCCGCGCCATCGAGAATCCCCGCGACGTGGTGCTGGGGCGGGGGAACGACTCGCAGCGCCGGTTTCATCTGTTGACCTGATCGCGCCTCTCCCGCATTATTCCCAGGGCTTGAACGAACCTTGAGGAAATCCATGACCACGGCGACGACGGCGTTCTACGAGGCGATAGAGAAGGCGGCGGCGGGCGAGCGGCTCTCCTTTGAGGAGGGGCTCGCCCTGCTCGAAGGCGACGACTTGGTCGCGCTGGGCGCCGCGGCGGACGACGTGCGCGCGCGACTGCACCCGGAAGGCTACGCCACCTATTGCGTGGACAGGAACATCAACTACACGAACGTGTGCGACGTCTACTGCACGTTCTGCGCGTTCTACCGCCCGCCGGGGGATCACCCCGAAGCCTATATCCGCACGCGCGATGAGATAAAGCAGAAGCTCGACGAGCTCTACGCCGTCGGCGGCAGGCAGATCCTGCTCCAGGGGGGGCACCATCCGGACTTGCGCATCGAATGGTACGAGGAACTCTTCTCCTGGATGAAGGGGGAGTTTCCCGACCTTCATCTCCACGCGCTCAGCCCGCCGGAGATCCACCACATCGCGAGGCTCGAGGACATGCCCTATGAGGTGGTGCTCACGCGCCTGCGCGCGGCGGGCTTGGATTCGGTGCCGGGCGGCGGCGGCGAGATTCTGGTCGATCGCGTGCGCGATAAGATTTCGAGGCTCAAAGTCGACGCGGAGGGCTGGCTCGAGGTCATGCGCGTCGCCCACAACCTGGGCATCCGCTCTACCGCCACGATGATGTTCGGCCACGTGGAGAGCGATGCGGAGCGGGTCGAGCATCTCCACCGCCTGCGCGCGCTTCAGGACGAGACGGGCGGCTTCACGGCCTACATCTGCTGGACGTTCCAGAACGACGGCGCAGCGCCCCTCAAGGCGCAGACGGTGGGCAGCGCAGAGTATTTGCGGATGCTGGCGATCAGCCGCCTGTATCTGGACAACATCGCGAACTTCCAGTCCTCCTGGGTGACGCAGGGCATGAAGGTGGGCGAGTTGTCGCTCCACTACGGCTGCAACGACATGGGCTCCACCATGCTGGAGGAAAACGTCGTGAGCGCCGCCGGCACCACTTACGCCCTGAACGAGGACGACCTCCACCGCATGGCGCGTAACGCCGGCTTCACGCCCCGGCGGCGCAACTTCTTCTACGAACTGATCTAGCAACGCTCTCCCGTGGCGACGGAACCTCCCCGAACGCAGAAGATGGAGCTTTGGCTGGCGGACCTGGTATGTCCGGTGGATGGGCCGCCCATCCGGCGCGGCGCGCTGCTCACCTCTTCGGGCCGCGTTCTGGCGGTGGGGGAGGAGGCTTTCGTTCGTCCCGCGGAACCCGCGGCCGAGGAGCGCGATTTCGGGCGCGCGATCCTGATTCCCGGCCTCGTGAACGCGCACACGCACCTGGAACTCTCCGGCGTCAAGCGAAAGCCCGGCCCGATGGAGGAGTGGATCGTCTCGCTCGTGCGCGAGATGCGGGACTGGCCCGCGCATCTGTTCCTGGCCTCGGCCCAAATCGGCGTCGCCGCGAGCCTGGCGGCGGGCGTTACCTGCGTCGGTGACGTCTCGACTTCGGGCGAGAGCGCCACGGCGATCGCGGGCGCGGGGATGCGCGGCGTGGTGTTTCACGAGGTGCTGGGGCTGGATCCTGCGCGGGCGGACGAGATTCTGGCGGCGAAGCTCGAAGCCTGCGACCTCTTCCCGGAATACAAGGGCTTAATCCCGAACGCCGTGCGTCACGGTCTGAGTCCCCACGCGCCCTATAGCGCCTCGCTCGCCCTTTACCGCGCGGCGGCGGAGGAGGCGAGAGCGAGAGGCTGGCCCGTGGCGACGCACCTGGGCGAAAGCATGGAGGAGGTCGAATTCCTGCAAGACGGCGGCGGCGCGCTCGCGAGGGTCCACCGGGCGCTGAACGGCGCACTGGACGGCTACAAGCCCTCGGGCCTTCGCCCCGTCGCGCATCTCGATCTGGCGGACGCGCTGGGTGGCCTCGCTCTCGCCGTTCACGCGAACCAGACCAACGCCGAAGACTGGACGCTCCTCAGGAAGAACGGGGTGCGCGTCTGTCTTTGTCCGCGCTCGGCGGGCTTTTTCGATCACCCCTTCGCCGATGCGGCGCGCATGCGCGAGGCGGGGCTGGACCTGTGCCTGGGAACGGACAGCCTGGCGAGCAGCCCCTCGCTCTCGCTACTGGACGAGGCCCGCGCGCTCAGGGAACATGATGCGGAGATCACGGACGCCGAACTGCTCGAGATGTGCACCCGCGCAGGGGCCGAGGCGCTCGGCTTTGAGGAAATAGGCGTTCTGAAGCCCGGCGGCGCGGCCGATTTCTGCGTCGTCTGCCCGCCGCGCGGAGTGGGCGATTTGCACCTGGGTGACGTGTTCGAGGCGGATGCGTTCGTCGTCTGCACGGTCACGAACGGGGAGGTCCGCTACGAGGCGCCGAGCGCGTGAGGCGGTTTCGCAGCGCACTCCCGAACCCGGAATGCGCGCCGGGGTTCGGTGTGGTATAACCCCGAAAAATTTCGTGCACAGCGCATCTTTTCACATACGAGGCGGGACGCCTCTCAAGGAGAATGAGTATCCATGGCGAGAAAACTGACGAATTTCGATAATTCCAACTGGAAGACCCGCAAGGCCCGCTACGACGTGGCCGAGGCGAGTATCGGCCGCGTCCTGGCCATCCGCATGGCGCCAGGGGACGACCTGTTCGGCACGACGCTCAAGATATGCCAGGAGAAGGGCGTGAAGGCGGGCGTCATCCTGAGCGTGGCGGCGAGCCTGCAAAAGGCGGTGTTAAGAAACGTCTGGCAGTTCCCGAACCCGTTCCCCATCAACGACGAGTGCCGCATTTTCACGCCCATAGGCGGCCCGCTGGAGCTTTTGCAGATGAGCGGCAACATCACCGAGACCGAGGCGGGCGAGCCCTACCTCCACGCCCACGTCACCATCTCGATGGGCCGGCCCGAGGCGACGTGCTTCGGCGGCCACCTCGTGGAGGGGTGCACCATCTTCAGCACCTGCGAGATGGTGATCGCCGAGATGACCGACATCTCCTTCATGCGCGTGATGGACAAGCACACCCGCGTGGGTGAGGTCTTCGGCATCGAGACGAACGGGAAATCAGACGCCGCGATCAAAAAAGAGATCACCAAGCGCAAGGCGCGCCCCAAGCCCAAGGGGGTGAGGTAGTTTCAGAGAGAATCATCCGAGTCGAGTTTCGAGGGGCCGCTCCGCCGGGGGCGGCCTCTTTCTTTTCGAGCGAGCCGCGCTGGAGGGGGCTGTTGAAAAAGGCCTGGGAGGCGATTTTCGGCTGCGTGTACGCTTTTGAAGTTCACTCCCCCCTTGAGGGGGTCGGGCTTCCCGAGGGGAAAGCCCGACAGAGGCCGAGCCTTTGGACGAAGGCCGATGTGGTGGGGGGACACACCCCCAAATATACAAACTCCCCCCACCGGCGCGACTTCGGACTACGTCCTCGTCTTGCCGACTCCCCCTCAAGGGGGGAGTAATTCTTCTCTCTCACCGGTAGGTAATATACGCTAGATCACGGAATCAGGATTTCTTCAACAACCCCTACAGCCAGCGGCGCACGCTCTGGCAGTATTCGCCGTATTCCTCGCCGAATTTCTCCGCCAGGTAATCTTCTTCGCGCGCGATGATGGCCACCTGCACCGTGGCGAGCAGCGGCGCGCCCAGAACGAATATCCACAAGTTGTTGAGGAAAATCCCGAGTCCCAGGAAGAGGCACATGTAGCCCAGATAGATGGGGTTGCGTGAGAAGCTGTAGGGGCCTTCCGTGATGAGGACGTGCGCCGGCTTGTTCGTCTCGTGGTTCGTGCGGGCGTTCCTGTAGCGGACGAGTGAGATCGAATTCAGGACGGCGCCCGCGAACACCAGCCCGACCCCGAGCGTGAAGCGCACGTTCTCGGGAAACGCGTAGGTGGGGAACAGGGTGTCGAACCCCACGCCCATGATGAAGTACATGGCGAAATACCAGACCGGCTTGATGGGGATCTCCGGCCGGTCCTCGGGCGTCTCCCCCTGGGGTTCGGGGCTTTTGTCCTTCCAGGGCATGAGCTTGTTCGGATCGTCGAAATCCGTGAATCTCTTGAACCAGTCTTTCATAAGAGGATCTCTAGGAAGCGCCCTGAGCCCGCGACTCCTTGTAGCGCTGGTTCATGCTCTGGGCGATACCCGCCATGACGGCGGCGGTCAAATCGAATGCGGCGTCGAGCGTCTCCTCTTCGAGTCCCGCTTTCCCGGCGTCCGCCAGGCGGCGGTCCACTCACGGCTGGCAATTGCGCACGATGGCGATGGCCAGGCCCATCAGGATTTTCTCACGGTCGGTGAGCAGGTCCACTTTATGGGCGTCGCGGTAGAACTGGCGAAAATCGGCGCGCTCCGTCATTTTTTCTCCTCTCGGGTGGCGAACGGCGGAATCGGTGGATTATAAGGGGGCGTACCCGCATTTCTCAATCGCCATCGGGTGCGGAGATATGCTGTAGGTTTTGTAGGGGCGGACCCATGTGTCCGCCCAGCCATAGGCAAATGCGGCGAAAAACTTGGAGCGGGCGGACACGCAGGTCTGCCCCTACGTCATTCATTTTTCCTTTGGCCGGGGCTAACGGTTCTCCCGGAAAAGACGGAATTTTCTGCATCAGACGAGGATGAACGACATGGATCTGGGACTTGACGGAAAGGCCGCCATCATCACCGGCGGAAATTCGGGCCTGGGCCTCGCGGTCGCCAGGGAGCTCGCACAGGAAGGCTGCGACGTCTGCATCTGCGCGCGGAACGAGGAGCGCCTGGCGGCGGCCAAGCGGGAAATCCAGTCGGTCTCGGAAGGCGTGGTGCGCGCGGTGCGCTGCGACGTGAGCGTAGCGGAAGACATCGCCGCCGTGGTGGAGGAGACGGTCGCCCTGTTCGGGACCGTCCACATCCTCGTGAGTAACGCGGGCGTGAGCACCACCAGGGATTTCCTGGACGTGGAGCGCGCGGACTGGGATTACTCCATGCGCAGTATTCTCTACGCGGCTTCGGAGTTCAGCCGCCTGGTGATCCCCTACATGCAAAGGCAGAAATGGGGCCGCATCATCATGACGGGCTCCACGAGTAGCCGCCAGCCCCGGCCCCGCCGCGTGGTCTCGAACGCTTCGAAGGCCGCGCTCTTGAACTTCACGAAATCACTCGCCGGCGAGTTTGTGCGCGACGGGATTCTGGTCAACATCGTGAATCCCGGACGCTTCAACACCCACTGGCCCGAGCGCATCGCGAAGATGGCGGCGGAGAGCGGCCGCACGGAAGAAGAAGTCTACGCCGAGGTGACGAAGGACATCGCCATCGGCCGCCTCGGCGAGGCGGAGGAATTCGCGGCGGCGGTGGCCTTTCTCGCCAGCGAGCGCGCGAGCTACATCACGGGCGCCGCGCTGCAGGTCGACGGGGGAGAGATGTATTCGATCTGAGGGGCCGTGCACGCTGGTGAATAAGATGTTGACAAGGTGTGAATTGAGTTAGCAAAATTATAAGGCTACCCATCAGGCTCGCCTGGTGGTCCCCGTTGCCCTGCGGCGCGGGGAATTTTTTTGTGCTTAAAAATTCGCTGCCGGGCAAGTTTTGATGCGTCATGTCACCGCCGCGGCGAACTGAAACCCCGCCCAGACGGCGAGGAGACACCCGGCGACTGATAGCGCCACGTAGAGCGCTGCGAGAAGCCAGTCGCCCTCCTGGAACATGAGCAAGGTTTCGAGACTGAAGGCGGAAAACGTGGTGAACCCGCCCAGCAGGCCGATCATCGTGAACAGGCGGACTTCCTCGCTGAATAATTCCCTGGCGACCAGCAACTCGTACATGCAGCCGATGATGAACGAGCCGATGACGTTGGCCGCCAGAGTGCCGAAGGGCCAGCCTGCGCCCAGCGATCGCTGCACGAAGAGCGCCAGTCCGTAGCGCAGCGCGCTGCCGATCGCGCCGCCCGCCGCCACCAATAGCCAGTTCAAGCGAGGCTCCTTTCCGCCGGGTGGGATCCGCACGACCTTGGTTTCCCGGCAAAATGACACCATTGCGGAGGCGGCGCAAGAGTTTCGCCGTCCCGCGCTTTTCGGGGGCGCCCTCGTTCTCTAAAATGCCCGCATGGATGAGACGCGCGAAAAAATCACCACACAAGGCTGGAAGGCGCAGCTCGAAGATGAGTTGCGAGAACTCACCGAAGCCAACCTGCGTCGTAGGCTGCGCACGGTCGAGGGGATGCAGGGTCCCACCATGCGCCACGACGGCAGGACCCTCGTCAATTTTTCGAGCAACAACTATCTGGGACTGGCGGGCTATTCGGCCATCATCGAGGCGTCGGTCGAGGCCGCGAGAACCGCAGGCGCGAGCGGGGCCGCCTCCCCGCTCATCTCGGGGCACATGAGCGCCCACGAGGAATTGGCGCGCGCGCTGGCCGCCTTCAAGCGAAAGGGCGCCGCACTCGTCTTCGGTTCGGGTTTTCTGGCGAACTTAAGCCTCATCACCGCCCTGGCGGGGGAGGGAGACGCCGTTTTCAGCGACGCGCTCAACCACGCGAGCATCGTGGACGGCTGCCGGCTCTCCCGGGCCCGCGTCCACATCTATCCGCACGGGAACCTCAACCGCCTGGAAGACGCTCTCAAGCGCGCCTCCTCCGCGCGCCGGAAGCTCATCGTGACGGACGGCGTCTTCAGCATGGACGGGGATTTGGCCCCGCTTCCCGGCATCTGCGAACTCGCTCGAAAATACGGCGCGATGCTCGTGGTGGACGACGCGCATGCCACGGGGGTCATCGGCGAGGGCGGCCGGGGGAGCGGCGTGTATTTCGGAGTAGAAGAAGGTGTTTCGGTCTCCATGGGTACGCTGGGCAAGGCGCTCGCCTCTTACGGCGCGTTCGCCTGCGCGGATTCTGCGGTGGTGGATTACCTCGTCAACAAGGCGCGTCCCTACATCTACTCGACGAGCCTCCCGCCCGCCGTGGCCGCCGCCTCTGGCGCCGCCCTTCGCGTCGCGGAAGGCGCCGAGGGGGAGCGTCGCCGGGAGAATCTGGCGAATCTGTGCGCGCGCTTCCGCGCCGGGCTTCGCCACATCGGGGTGCGCGTGAGCGATCCCCCGCCGGGGGCCGAGATACCGATTTTCCCCATCATCATCAAGGATACGGAAAAGACGCTCGCGCTCGCGGAGTATCTGATGGAGGCGGGCGTCTACCTGCTCGCCATCCGCCCGCCCACGGTGCCCGAAGGAACCAGCAGGCTCCGGGCCACCCTGATGGCGACGCACACCGAAGCGCAGATCGACCGGACGCTCGACGCCCTGGAATCGGGACTCAAGAAGCTGAATATCTTCTAGTCGATTTCCACGATCACGTTGCCCACCGCCTCACCCGCTTCCACGGTCTCGTGCGCGCCGGCGAGTTCTTCGAGCGGGAACCGCTCCGCGATGTGGTGGGAGAGCGCGCCTGCGTCCAGGGCACGGGTGATGTCCGCCGCCGCATGGAGCAAAGCCTCCGGCGGGCAGCAGTGGACCATCACGAGGCGGATGGTGATGTTGTTCAGCATGAGTTCGTAGTGGGGAAAAGGAGGGTTGCGATCCCCCATCGAGGAATAAGAGGTGATGACGCCGCCGATTTTCAGGATTTTGTAGTTCGTCTCCCAGTTCACGCCCAGGTTCACGTCCACCACGCGGTCCACGCCCGCGCCGCCCGTGATCTCCAATACCCTTTCGGCGACGTCCTCTTCGCGGTAGTTGATCAGGTGATCGGCCGCCGACGCCCGCTCCGCCTTGGACGCCGAACTCACCGTGGCGATGACGCGCGCTCCCGCCCATTTGGCCAGTTGCACCGCGTAGACGCCCACGCGGCCGGCGCCGCCAGTCACCAGCACCGTCTTGCCCGCAATGGGGCCGTCCGCGAACAGGCAGCGGTGGGCCGTCATGGCGGGAATCCCGAGGCACGCCCCCTCAACGAAGCTGGTTCCCTCCGGCAGGCGGACCAGAAATTTCTCGGGGAGGCAGACGTATTGCGCCGAGGTGCCGAACGCGCGTTTGTAGCGCGCGTTGTAGACCCACACGCGGTCGCCGGCTTCATGGTCGCTCGCGCCAGGGCCGAGTTCCTCCACGACGCCCGCGCCGTCGTTGTGGGGGATGATCCTCGGAAAATCGGGAAAATGCTCGAAATAGCCCCAATCATCGGATCCCTGGCCCCCGCGGCGCTTGCAGTCCGTGGGGTTCACGCCCGAGGCGTGGAGCCGCACTCTTATTTCACCTGCGCCGGGTTCCGGCGTCGCCATCTCGCCTGTCTCGATGACATCGCGCGCCGCGCCCTTGCGCTCGTACCAGCCTGCCCGCATCACTTGCGATCTCCTTTGCCTGCCTTACCCGTGGGTGAATGAGACGCCCAGGTAGACGACAATCAAGGCGAGGATGAGATTGAAGAGGAGCCAGGTCTTGCGCTGCGCCTTCATGCCCTCGAATCCCCTGGGAATGGTGAGCGCAACGCCTACGAAGATGATCACGAGCGCGAGGACGATCTTGACTATCAGAGACCCCGGAATAGCGAGTCCGCTGACCACGAGGCGGCCCAGGTGGTGAAGCCCTGTCAGTATCAGGATCAGGAACGAGCCGTGGAGGATCGGGATGAACCGTTTCTGGATTTTCGCCATGAACGGCCCCCGTTCCGCTTCGGGCAGGTCCGCCGCCGTGGGTATGACCACGAGACGAAGAAAGGCCACGCCGCCGACCGCCAGAATCGCGCTCAGCACGTGAAGAGTCGTGACGATGATGTTGCCCGTGCTGTATCCCATAAGACGCACTCCCGTGGATGATGAGAAATTTCTCTTACGCCGTGTCCTCTCCCAGCAGAACGAGGACGCCGGAATACTGGTGGAGATGGTCGATCTTTCCGATGGGCGCGATCTCCGAACCCGTGAAGAACCCGGCGACTGGCAGCCCGCGCATCTTCTCTCGAATCGCTCCGGCGTCCACCTCCATCTCCCCGTAGAGGGAACTGCCCCGGCCCGCGCAGTTGAAATAAAGGCCGAACGCGCGCGCATCCGTATCTTCTGAGGCAGCGAAACGGCGCGCGCCTTTCTCCAGCATGGTGCGGAGGTCCTCACGCGCGCGCGACCCGTCGCGTTTGGCGAAGGTGATGGCCTGGCCGGTTCTGACAGGCGTCGGCAGCGCGATGACCCCGCGTTCCTCGTCCGCGCCCACGATGGGCCGCACGATGTACTCGCCGTGATCGAGCATCACCTTGTCCGGGTCTCCCGGAATGCCGATGAACAGGTTCATGGCCGCGAAGCGGATGTTCTCCATCCATTCGGGACCCGCCGCCTCGGCGTAGGCGTCGTACGCGCGCTCGCCCGAGATTTCCCAGACCACGTTTTCCTCCGCGCGGGTGATGAGTCTGGGCTCGCCCACCGGCAGATAGGCCTGGGATATTCCGATGAATCGCCTGGGCGCGCCCGCGAATACGACGCCCGAGACGGCGCCCGTCTGCACCCCTCCGTCCAGGAACTGGAAGGTTCGCCCCGCCGTGCCGTCCTCCGCGGCGCCGCCTCCCACGATGATGGCCTCCTCGCCCAGTTCCTCGTGAATTCCCTCGAAGAGCGCATCGGCCTGTAAGTGATAGCTGTCGGGCATGATGACGACGAGGGGCGGACTCTCCGGGGACAGCGCGTCTCCCAGTTCTTTTTTCGCCGCCCGGCCGATGGCGCGTCCACATTCCGCGGGAGCGTCGCCCAGACCCTCGACGAGAAACGGCGCTGCGGGCGGGGCGTCTCCGCCGACCGCCAGGACCGAGATTCCCGGCTTGCGCTCGATTTCGCCCTGGGCCGTCATGACCCCGAAGCCGGTGCAGCCCACGACCCGCGCGCCGCCCGTTCCCTCCGCTACGGCGGCGACCACCTCGGGCCATCTGCTCAGGTGTCCCGGCGTCGCGAACAGGAAAACGAGAGAGGCGTCGTCGATCCTGGCCTCCGACATGGCTTCTTCAATCGCTTCGCGCGCGGCGGCGGCGGAATCAGGATTCGCGGAGAGGCCGCTGCCCGCGCGCGTCATGGGGCCTCCTCGCGCGAAAGTACGCCCGGCGGCCCGTTCGTGATGAGCCTCGGTTCGCTCACCGCCTGCACGTCCTCTGTCGTTAAGCCTTCGGCCACTTCTCTTAAGACGGGGCCGTCCGGCGTGATCTCGATGAAAGCGATGTCGGTGAACAGCTTGGTTACGACTCTTTTCGCGGTGAGGGGATAGGAGCATTCTTCCAGGAGCTTCAAGCCGCCGTCCTTCATGGTGTGGGCCATGATGGCGTAGACCTCGCGCGCGCCCGCCGCAAGGTCCATCGCGCCGCCGATGCCGCCCTTGCCCACGCCCGGTACCGTCCAGTTGGCGAGGTCGCCCCGGGCGGAGACCTGCAGCGCGCCCATGACGGCGATGTCGATGTGGCCGCCGCGTATCATGGCGAAGGCGTCGGCGTGCCCGAACACCGACGCGCCCGGAAGCGTGGTGATGGGCTCGCGCGAGGCGTTGATGTAGTCCTTGTCCTCCTCGCCGGGTTCGGGCCTCGGGCCTGCGCCGATAATGCCGTTCTCCGCCATGAACATCACGCCGCGTCCGGCCTCCACGTAGTTCCCCACCAGCGTGGGTATGCCGATGCCAAGATTCACTACCGCGCCGCCTGGCAGTTCCGCCGCTACGCGCCGGGCGATGTCGGCAGGTTTCAGCGCGCAGCTTTCAAGTTTCGGATCGGAGGTCAAGGTCTTCTCCTCTGACGACTCTTTGCACGTATATCGAAGGCGTGTGCACGCTCTCGGGCGCGATGACGCCGGGGGCCACGATTTCCTCCACCTCGACGATGGTGAGTGGCGCCGCCGTCGCCATGACGGGGTTGAAGTTCGCCGCCGTGCCCCGGTAGGTGAGGTTCCCCATGCGGTCAGCCCGGTGCGCCTTGATGACCGCCACGTCGCCGGGCAGGGGATGTTCGAGCACGACGTCGCGCCCGTTAATCGTGCGGGTCTCCTTGCCCTCGGCCGCCTGCGTGCCGACGCCGGTGGGCGTGTAGAAGGCGGAAATACCCGCGCCCGCCGCCCGGATTCTCTCGGCCATGGTTCCCTGGGGGAGTTGTTCGAGTTCGATTTTCCCCTCCAGATACAGTTCCCGAAACACGAACGCGCTCCTGTGGAAGGCGTAGCTGCAGATGATCTTCCGCACCTTCCCCTGCCGGAGCAGCACGGCGAGGCCGCGCTCGCCGAAGCCCGCGTGGTTGGTGACGACGGTCAGCTCGCGCGCGGGATGATCGGCCATGGCGACCAGGAGGTTTTCCGGGATGCCCGCGCCGCCGAACCCGCCCAGCAGAATGGTGGCGCCGTCGGGGATGTCAGCGATGGCGGCTTTGGATGATGGATACACCTTATCAGAGGTCAAATCGTCGTTCTCTTGTTGAGGAAAAGTTCACGGGGCGCCGCTCGGCGCGAAATTCATTCTATTTATGCGGCATCGACCCGAAAAAATCCAGGCGGACCCCCGGCTTGCCTCAGGTCTTTTAGTGCCATAGAGTGCGGTTTTCTTTTTCGGGCGTGATTTTGTTTATTCGAGGAGCGCGTGGTGGCGAAACGGCCCAGAAGGTCGCCGCAGGACAAAGAGCCGGAGAGCGGACGAAAGAGCGTGGCGGGGCGTTATCTCTATTTCTCCGTCTTTCTCTCGGGCGGCTCGATTCTCGTCATGGAGATCGCGGCGGGGCGCGTGCTGGCTCCTCATTTCGGCAACACGCTCTACACCTGGACCTCGATGATCGGCATCATCCTGGCCGCGCTGAGCCTGGGCTATTCCATTGGGGGAAGGCTCGCGGACAGGAACCCCTCCACGAAGCTGTTCTTCATGCTCATGCTGGGCGGCGCGGGCCTGGTGGCCCTGGTGCCCGCCCTGCGGGGGATTCTGCTGCCCACGATGGAGGAGAGCCTGAGCCTGCAATCGGGGCCGGTGTTCGCCGGTCTCTTGCTCTTCGCCGCACCGGGGTGCGTCCTCGCCACGCTGACGCCCTTCGCGGTGAAGCTCGCCGCAAGGGGAGAGGGAAGCCTGGGGGCGGTTACGGGAAACCTTTTCACCTGGTCCACGGTCGGAAGCATCCTCGGCACGTTCGCGACGGGCTTCGTTTTTATTCCCTTTTTCGGACTGAACGGCATCTTCCTGACGACGGCGGGTGCGCTTGTGCTGACGGCGCTCTTTGGACTCTATCTCTACGGCGACCTCGCGTCTTTGTTCTCGAAGCGAAACGCACGGGCGAGCACGTTTCTCGGGGTCTTCGTCTTGGCCACGATGGGGACGGGCGCGGCCTGGCTGGGCGTTATCCCCGGGGTGGACAAGAACACGATATGGGTGCGCGAGAACATGTACCACATGATTCGCGTGTTCGAGCGGGCGGAAGCGGGCGGTGTGCGGGTGCGCGAGATGTTTCTGGATCACCAGCCCGAAGGGGCGATGGTCCTGGGCGACGACAGGAAGTTTTTCTACGAATACACCCGCTTCCTGGAACTCGGGCCGCTGTTCGTGCCCCACATGAAGCGCGCGATCTTCATCGGCGGCGGCGCGTTCACGATGCCCAAGGCGCTGCATCTCATGAAGCCGGAAGTGTCCATCGAAGTGGCCGAACTCGACGCGGAAGTCGTCGATGCGGGGAGCAGGTTTTTCAGGCTGGGGAAATTCCCGAAGCTCGAGAACCTGGTGGGAGACGGCAGGCGCATTCTGCGCTCGTCGAAAGAAAAATACGATTTCATCGTGGGCGACGCCTACCGGGGCTTGCGGAACATACCGCCGCATCTCGTCACCAGGGAGTTTTTTGAAGAAGCGCGCGAGCGCCTGGCGCCCGGCGGCGCCTTCATGCTGAACCTGATCGGCTACCGCGCAGGCGCAGGCGGGGCGATTTACGCATCCGTCTACCGGACGATGAACGAGGTGTTCCCGGAGATATTCATCTACAGCACGGACCCCGCGAATCCCTATACGGCGCAGAACATCCTTATCTTCGCGTTTCGGGACGCGGACCCGGGCCGTTTCCGCCGCGTGAGCGAGGCGATGCGCCGCGACCAGAAATTCGCGTTCGCCGCGCGCGCGCGCGTTTCGCCGCCGGGTGCGCGCCTCTACGGGCCTGTTTTGACGGACGATTACAATCCGGTGGAATATCTCATCGAAAGAGGACTTTAATTCTTCGCGGTCTGGATGCGATCCGTTCACCAGCCGCGCGCGGAACCAGGAAGGAGAAGTGATGGCGAAGCACAGCATCGGTTTAATCCCCGCGGACGGCATCGGACCCGAGGTCGTGAGTCAGGCGGTGCGCGTCCTGCGCGCGCTGGCGAAGAGCGAGCGCGGGCTTGCGTTTTCTTTCACGAAATACCCCTGGGGGAGCGATTTCTATCACGAGACGGGCCGGATGTGCCCGGAGAATTTCCTGGAGCGCGTGAGAAAACACGACGCGATTCTGCTCGGCGCCGTGGGCAGGCCCGACATTCCCGACCACATCACACTCAACCAGCTCCTGCTTCCGTTGCGCAGGGGTTTCGACCTCTACGTCAACATGCGTCCCATCGTCTTGTACGAGGGGCTCGAATCGCCGCTGCGCGGTTACGAGCCGGGCGACATCGACATCCTCTTCTTTCGCGAGAACACCGAGGGGGAGTACAGTCCCATCGGCGGCAGGCATTACGAGGGGCATCCCTCGCAAATGGCGGCCCAGATAACGCTTTTCACGCGTATGGGGTGTGAGCGCATCATCGAGGCGGCGTTCGAGGCGGCGCTCAAGCGGAAAAAGCACGTGACCAACGTCACCAAATCGAACGCGCAGGGCCATACGCTGGTGATGTGGGATGAGATTTTCGAGGAAGTCGCGGCCAGGCCCCGCTACAAGGGGGTCAAGACGGCGAAGTATCTCGTCGACGCCGCCGCCTTGGAGTTCGTGAGAAGGCCCGAGCATTTCGACGTCGTGGTGTCCACGAACCTCTTCGGCGACATTCTGACGGACCTGGGCGCCGCCATCGTCGGCGGACTGGGGGTCGCCGCAAGCGCGAACACGAATCCCAAGGGAGACGCGCCCGGCCTGTTCGAGCCCGTGCACGGCTCCGCACCCGACATCATGGGCAAGGGAATCGCCAATCCTGTGGCGGCGCTTATCTCCGCCGCATTGATGCTCGATTACCTGGGCGAGGAGCGCGCGGCGAAGCGGCTCGACGGCGCGGTTCGCGCGCATCTGGCCGAAGGAAACCGCACGGCGGACCTGGGCGGCACCGGTACGACAAGGTCCGTCGCCACCGACGTCATCAAGAGACTCTAGCTGGAAGGAGCGGTTCGATGTCCATCGTCACGAGGAGAGGAGACGATGGGAACACCGATCTATGGTTCGCGGACAGGGTTCCCAAATATCATCCCCAGGTGCAGGCCTATGGCGCGCTCGACGAGGCGAAGGCGGCGCTCGGCCTCGCCCGCTCGACCGCGCCTGAATGGCTGAAGCCCGAAATCCTCAAAATCCAGAAAGACCTCTACCTCGTGAGCAGCGACCTGGCGACGCTACGGGGCAAGCTCGGCAGGCTTACCGAGCGCGTGGGCGCGGAGCAGGTCGCGTGGGCCGATGCGCAGGTGGCGCGCTATGAGAAAGAGATCCAGATCACCGACTGGGTGATCTCGGGCGATTCCACCTGCGGCGCCACCCTGGATATGGCGCTTACCATCATCCGCCGGGGCGAGAGATGGTCGGTCAAGCTGCGAGACGAGGGCTACATCGATAACCCCGACCTGCTGGTCTATCTTAACCGCGTCTCCGACCTCCTCTTCCTCATGGCCCGCGCCGTGGACAGGGGAGTGGAAGTACCCGAGTAAGGGGTTGTTGAAAAAGCTCTCCCAAAGGGCTGTTGCCATCCCAATCGAGAGTTTTCACCGTCAAAGCCGCACCGCCTCGTAGGAACAGGTCGCGACCTGTCCCTACAACTCCCTGATCTGCATTGCAGATTGTTATCTCTCCAGGAGCGTCCCGAAGAACTTACGCGAGGTAGTAGTCGCTGATGGCTTCCAGGATCACCTTGATGGCCGCCGCGAGCGGGACGGCCAGGAGAATTCCCGCGAAGCCCATCAACTCGCCCCCTATCATGATGGAGGCGAGCACCACCACGGGATGAAGCCCGATGCGGTTGCCCAGAATGCGGGGCACAAGGAAAACGCCGGCAGCGGGCGAGATAATGCCGAACACGGCCAGCGTCGCCAGCGGGTGGAGCCAGTCCTGGTGGGCGAGTGCGGAGAGCAGCAGGGCGATCGGCAGGGCGATAATCCATTCCACATAGGGGAACATGCAGGCGATACCCGTGAAGATACCCATCACCAGCCACAGCGGCATGTCCACGATGAAGAAGCCCAGCACATACAAGGCGGAAAGGATGAAGGCGATCAGCAACTGCCCCTTGATGAACGAGCCGAGCAGTTCGTCGAGCCGGAAGACTCTTTTCTCCACCTCTGCGCGGTAGTCGCGGTGCACGTAGGCGAAAAACCCCGCCCATAGCTCTTTCCAGTCCCGCAGGATGTAGAAGGTCATGACGGGGATGAGGATGAGATAGATCATGCCGATGGCGATGGAGAAAAGCCCGCTTGTCGTTCTCAGCAGAAACCTGAGCGCGGTAACGGGAAATTGACCCAGCAAGGAGAGGTTCTCGGTGAAGTATTTCTTGAGTTCGGCCGTCTGGGGAAGGTCGAACCTGTCGAGCGTGGCGATGAGCCAGGATTGCGTGAGGCTGATGTAGTCGGGAAGTTTCTTGGCGAAAGCCTTTACCTGCTCCTGCACAACGGGCGATATGCTGACCCACAAGATGAACAGGCCCAGGCCCAGGCCCAGCAAGGGGAGCAGGACGGCGAGGGGCCTCGGTATTTTCCACCTCTCCAGCGCATCGACGAGGGGCTGGAGCAGATAGGAGAGGATGAACGAAGCAGCCAGGGGAATCAGGGCCGCCCGGGCGCTCACCAAAAGCCAGACGGCGGCGATGAGAATGAGAATCAGCCAGATTCTCTTCCAAGTGAGGATTTGGGGTTGGTTGTCCATGTCGGTCAGCCTGGCCTCAGTTTCGGGTTGCAGGGGTGGAATTCTCCGCCTGATCGTCGTCCGGTTTCTCGTAAATCATGCGGGTGCCAACGAAGAAAAGATAATGAATCCCCGAGGCGAGCGTCAGGGCGCAGGTTATCAGGTAGGTGGACAACAGCACGATGTTCGTCTCCGCTCCCAGCGCCGCCGCCAGAAGAGCGGCCCCCGCGGTGACCATCTGGGCGGTCGTCGTGGTTTTTCCCAGCATGGAAGGAGACGGCGTCTGGAAGCCCACAGACATGAACAACATCAGGCAGCCGATCGACAGCAGTAGATCCCGGCTTACTACTGAGACGGCCAGCCAGATCGGGATTTGTCCTGAAAGCCCCATCATCATGTATGCGGTGAACATGAGCAGTTTGTCCGCAATGGGGTCGAGCATGGCGCCCAACTCTGTCATCTCGCCGCGCCGTCTCGCGATATAGCCGTCAACGCCGTCCGCCACGCCCGCGATGATGAAGACGGCCAGGGCGATTCCCGGCTTCTTGTAGGCGAGACACATCACGAAAACGGGGATCAGGAAAACCCGGACCAGCGTGATCTTGGTCGCCAACGTTAATCTGTTTGAAGCGGGTGCGCTCATCGTCTAAGCGGCCTTTTTACATTCCCCTCGCGTTTTGCCGCATCATAACACAGGAAGCCTCGCGGTTTCCTTTGTCTGGCTTGTTCATCGGGCGTGTGTTTCATTAAGGGCCGGATTTCCCGGATTGTTTCGTCTGCTGTTTCGCGGACCCTTTTCGCGCCGTGCGTTTCGGGTTCGTCCTGGCCTTGGCCCAGCCCGTCCTGGAAGGCGGGCGCTTCGCCGCCTCGGTGCGGATGTTCGTCATAATTTTAAGTTTTTCGACCTCATCACGTGTGAGGGTCCTCACCTTGGCGCCGGGAAGGCCTTTGGCCGTGACGCCCCCGTATGCGCGCCGGACCAGTTTGATGACGGGATGCCCCACGGCCTCGCACATTTTCTTGACCTGGTGCTGCCTTCCCTCGCGGAGTTCGATTCTGAGCCACGCGTTCTTCTCCGTCTTGCCCCGGACGATCCGCACGCCGGCCGGCCCGGGTTTCCTGCCCCGCCCGCGCACCCATGAGCCATCCGCCATCCGGGCGAGGGCGGCTTCGGAGGGGATGCCCTTCACTTTCGCTTCATACACGCGGGGTATCTCGTATCTCGGGTGGGCGAGGCGGTTCGCCATCTCGCCGTCGTTGGTGAGCAGCAAGACGCCCTCGACGTCGAAGTCGAGCCTGCCGACGGGAAATACGCGCCGAAGGCCCTGGGGCAGGAGGTCCGCCACCGTGGGCCTGTCTTTGCCCTCTTCATCCCGCATGGTGGTGAGTACATGTTTGGGTTTGTTCAGCACGAGATATACCGGAAGTTCTTTTCTGGTGATGAGCTTACCGTCCACCTTGATGGAATCGGCCAGCGGGTCCGCCTTGGCGCCCAGGGTGAGCACGCGCTCTCCGTTCACCTGGACGCGGCCCTCCGCGATCAGGCGCTCCGCCTCCCGGCGCGAGGCGAGGCCCGCCTGGGCGATGATTTTCTGGAGCCGGATAGCGGCCATCTCTTGTTCTACCCCCTCAATTTTCTCCGATAACTTCAAGACGGGCGATTATAGCCATTCGGAACTGAAGAAGGTAACCTGTCGCATAAACTTATGAACAGGGCGAAATCCCACACTCGCAGCGAAGGAGGTCCGTTTTGCCGTCTTCCCAAACCATCATCAGCATGACGCCGGCGCACGTATGCGTGCCGCTGGAGCGACCGCTCAAGGTGGCCACGTTCGAAGTGCACGCCGTCGACACCTGCTGCGTCACCCTCCGCACGAAAGAGGGCCTCAAGGGCCACGGCTGGTGTTTCGCCTTCGGACCCGAGCGCACCCGCGCGATGATAGCGATGGTGCGCGATCTGTTCGCCAACCTGCTGGGCAGGGATCCGGCGGACGCAGACGCGAACTGGGAGGCGATGCGCAAGGCGGTGAGCTTCGTGGGCCGCGACGGCATCAGCGCCCTGGCGATGTCAGCGCTCGATACCGCCTGTTGGGACCTTGCGGCCCAGGCGGCGGGCCAGCCGCTCTGGAAATACCTGGGCGGCGAGAGGCGCGAAATTCCCTGCTACGCGAGCGAGGGCCTTTGGCTCAATCTCTGGATAGACGAACTCGTCGAGGAGGCCGCGGCGCTCAAGGCGCGCGGCTTCAAGGCCATGAAGCTCCGCGTGGGTGGGAGGGTGGATGACGACGTCGAGCGGATCCGCGCCGTGCGCGGGGCGATAGGCGATGAGGTCGCGCTCATGGTGGACGCCAACCAGGCCTGGGACGTGGAAACCGCGATAAGGGCGTGCAAGGCGTTCGAGCCCTTCGGTCTTTACTGGGTGGAGGAGCCCGTCGATCACGAGGACATCCGGGGGTGCGCCGAGGTCGCTGAGGCCAGCAGCATCCCCATCTGCACCGGGGAGACGAACTACAACCCGCGCGGGATGCGCCACCTGCTCGTGGCGGGCGCGGCCGATATTCTCATGCCCGATCTGGAGCGCTGCTCCGGCGTCACGGGCTGGCGCCGCGCGGCGGCGCTGGCGAAGGAGTTCGGAAAGCCGGTGACCCCGCACCTGTTCCACGAGGTTTCCGCGCATCTTCTGAGTGCCGAGGAGCACGGCGTCTGGTGTGAGCACATGCCCTGGTGGGAGTGCATCATCAAGGAGCCGATGGAGTTCAGGGACGGGAACCTGGTTCTCTCCGATAGACCCGGACTCGGATTGGAATGGAAAGAGGAGGCGCTCCGGGAGTTCGCGCCGCCCGTGGGAGGCTCATTGTAATGGGAAGGACGATACTGCGCGGGGGGAGCATCCTCACGCTCGACCCCGTGCTGGGTGATATCGAAGGCGGCGACCTGCTCATCGAGGACGATGAGATAAGAGAAGTCGGCCATAACGTCCATGCGCCCGGGGCCGAGGAGATGGACGCGGACGATTTCATCGTCATGCCGGGTTTCGTGAACGCCCATCAGCATACCTGGCAGACGGGCATCCGAGGGATCGCCGGCGACTGGACTCTGGTGGAGTATGTCCGCCAGATGCACGAGGGTTTCGGCCCCCGGTTTCAGCCGGAAGACGTATACCTCGCGAACCTCGTGGGCGCGTTGAACCAGCTAAACAGCGGCGTCACGACGCTGTTCGACTGGTGCCACAACAACCCCACGCCCGAGCACACCGATGCAGGTCTGGACGGCCTGGAGGAGGCGGGTGTCCGCGCTGTTTTCGGCCACGGAACGCCCAAGCCCAAAATTGCGGAGGGCGAGACGCCGCTCAGCCACAGGCCGCATCCCCCCGATGAGGTCAGGCGTTTGCGGGCGGGGAGGCTGGCTGCGAACGACGGCCTCATCAAACTGGCCCTCGCCACGAGAGGTCCCGACCTTTCCACGCTCGAGATGTGCGTGCACGACATCTGCCTGGCCCGCGAATACGATTTACTCTGGAGCGCGCACATCGGCGGCGGATTCCACCGGGTGACGCCCGACGGCGTCAGGCAATTGGCGCGGGAGGGACTTCTGGGGCCGGACTTCAACGCCGTGCACGCGAACCAGTTGAGCGAGGAGGAGTTGCGGATCCTCATCGATTCGGGCTGCTCGGTCACCTCTTGCCCCGAGGTGGAGATGCAGATGGGTCACGGCGAACCCGTCATCGGGCGGGTTCTGGCCCTGGGCGGCAGGCCGACGCTGGGGATCGACGTGGAATCGAACGTCAGCGGCGACATGTTCACCATGATGCGGGTGGGGCTTCAGTTCGCCCGCGCGCAGGAGAACCAGAAGATACTCGACGGGAGAACCTCCCCGCAGGAGATCGCGATTCCCGCGAGGCGCGCGCTGGAATGGGCGACGATAGACGGCGCCAACGCCCTGGGGCTCGGATACAAGGCGGGCACGCTCAAGCTCGGCAAGCAGGCGGATGTGGTCCTGATCAGAAAGAACGACCTGAATCTCTTCCCCGTGCACGACCCGCTCGAGACGGTCGTTTTCCAGGCGTCGTTCGCCAACGTGGACACGGTGTTCGTGGCCGGAAAGGTCGTGAAGAAAAACGGTAAGCTGCTCTACTCCCGCCTCGTGGAGAAGATGGAGGCGTTGGCGGAATCGGGGGGGAGATTGCTACACTAGCGTGCTCATCGTCATATACCGGTTTTCATACATCACCCATCATGGAGAACGAAAATGAGACTTGCGCTTTATTCCGACATTCATGCTCAACTCGCACCCCTGGACGCCGTTCTGGCGGAAGTCGACAAGCACGACGTGCACTGGGAGATCGTTCCCGGCGACCACGTGATGGGCGGGCCGGAGCCGGGCGAGGTGGTGGATCGCCTGCGTTCCCGGAAGAACTGCCTGCCCATACTGGGGAACTTCGACCGCTGGGTCATCGACCACGTGGATGAGGGGGAAAACGATTTTCCCGCCAGGAACGATAGTTCGCGCCTGACGCGCGAGCACCTGAGCGAAGATCAGCTCGACTGGCTCCGGGGGCTGCCCCGCGAAATGACGCTTACGCCCGAACCCGGCCACGATCTCCGCATCTTTCACGGCTCGCCGGGGAACGACGAGGGCGCGCTCCCGCTCAGGCTCACCGACGATGAGATCATCGAACGCCTCGCGGGGGAGAAATCGGAAGTCGTGGCGTTCGGGCAGTGTCACGGCCCCTATATCCGTCAGGTCGGGAATCAGACCCTGGTGTGCGCCGCCTCCGCCGCCGTGAACTGGGACGGGGACAACCGCCCGGCCTATGTCCTGCTCGAATACCAGGGGGGCGGGAACTGGGCAGGAGAAATCCACCGCGTCGAGTATGATTTCGAGGAGCAGGCGCGCAAGAACGAGGAAAGCTGGGACCCGGGCGGGGATAAGCAGGCTCACACGATCCGTACGGGCGAGTTCTGGAACCCCGCCCACATGCCCCACTAGATGAACGGAATATCCCCGCCCATGTGATGAATGACGCCCGGGCGGGGATTTTTCTCTTATGTCTCGCAACGCTTTCATTTTTTTCAGAAAATACGGGTTTTCCCAAGAGAAGACGGGGCATATTTTGTGGCATGTTTTCAAAGATGGGGATATTATCTATTATATAGGAAGGATGAATCCGGTGGATTGAATGGGATATGACATCGGGAGATAGTGATTCGGTGAGATAAACGACACAGAGTTGGTTTCGAATTCTGATTCGAGTCCCGTAGGACACTGCCCGGAGGGCCAGAAAATGAACACATCTTCTTCAGAGAATCCCGTTCCTGCCGATGCGGGGACGTCAAAAGCCCAAAACGGCGGTCCGAACGGCCAGAACCTGTTGTCCATCGATCCGCCTCGCTACAAACCAATTGTGGTCCAGCAAATCGACAAGGTTCCCGAACTGCAGAGCCTGCCCGACGACATCCGCTTCAGCATGAAGGTGGTGGGGCACGTGCTGCCCTTCCGCACGAACCGCTACATGGTGGAGAACCTCATCGATTGGGACAACGTGCCCGAGGACCCCTTGTTCCAGCTCTCTTTCCCCCAGGAGGGGATGATCTCCAAAGAGGATTTCGATTGCGTGGCGGACCTGCTGCGGCGGGAAGCGCCCAAGGAGCAGCTCAACGCCGCCATCCACGAGATCAGGGCGGGCCTGAACCCCCACCCCGCCGGTCAGCAGACGCTGAACGTGCCCACAATCGACGAAGAGCACGTGGAGGGCATGCAGCACAAATACCACGAGACGGTGCTCTTCTTCCCCGGCCAGGGGCAGACCTGCCACGCCTACTGCACCTTCTGCTTCCGCTGGGCGCAGTTCGTGGGGGACAAGGAGCTTCGCTTCCTCTCCACGGACGCGGACATCCTGCACAGGTATCTCGCCGAGCATAAGGAGGTGACGGACGTCCTGTTCACCGGCGGGGATCCGATGATCATGAAGACCAAGGCGCTCGAGGGCTACATGCTGCCCCTGCTGGATGATTCGCGCTTCGCGCACATCCGCGACATCCGCATCGGCACGAAGGCGCTGACCTTCTGGCCGTATCGCTTCACCACCGACGCCGATGCGGACGATGCGCTCCGCCTTTTCGAGAAGATGGTGAAAGGCGGCAAGCACATCGCCATCATGGCGCACTTCAATCACGAGCGTGAGGTCTCGACCCCGATGGCGCGCGAGGCCATCCGAAGGGTGCGGGATACGGGCGCCGTCATCCGGACGCAGGCGCCCCTTCTCAAGCACATCAACGACGACGCGGACATGTGGGCGCGCATGTGGAAGGAGCAGGTGCGGCTGGGCCTGATTCCCTATTACATGTTCGTGGAAAGGGACACGGGCGCCAAGCGCTACTTCGAGTTACCCCTGGTGGAGGCGCACGCGATCTACCGGAAGGCGTACTCCCAAGTGTCCGGTCTGGCGCGCACCGCGCGGGGCCCCTCGATGAGTGCGGCGCCCGGCAAGGTGCAGGTCCTGGGTATCGAGGAGGTCCGCGGCGAGCGCATCATCGCGCTTCAGTTCCTCCAGGCGAGAAACCCCGAGTGGCTGGGCCGCGTCTTCTTCGCCGAGTATGACGAAAACGCCACCTGGCTCACCGGCCTCAAGCCGGCCTTCGGAGAGAAGGAGTTCTTCTACGAAGCCGACTTCGAGGCGATGAAACAGCGCCTGGCGAGCTAGGGGGCGCTCATACTGTACGCGGCGAAAATTACTTCTTCGCCATGCGCAGCACTTCGTCGAATTCCTGTTTGGTCACGGGCTGGACGCTCAGGCGCTGCCCGCGCTGGGTGACGCGCATCTCGGCGAGCTTGGGGTTTTCTTTCAGTTCGTTCAGCGAGACGGGCCGGGGGAGCTTTTCCATCGCCTGCAAATCGACCATCTGCCAGCGGGGGGCGTCGGCGGGGGCTTTCGGGTCGTAGTATTTGGACTTCTTGTCGTATTGAGTGTGATCGGGGTACGACTCCCGCGCCACCCGGGCGGTGCCCGCCACGTGGGGCGGCTTCGTGCTCGAGTGATAAAAGAGAACGAAGTCACCTACTTTCATCTCCATCATGAAGTTTCTGGCCTGGTAGTTCCGGATGCCGTCCCAGCAGGCGGTCTGCTCGGGTTCCGCCATGAGGTCGTCGAACGAGTATGCGTCCGGTTCGCTCTTCATGAGCCAGTATTTTCGGGCCATCGAAAGCGCATCTCCATGTGTCGGCGTGGATGAGACTTGGGTTCCGGAAAGACTATCACGTTCAGTCTGATGGTGAAATATGAGCGGACAGCGCGCTTATGATGGAGGCTTCACCTCGCCCGCGATCTGAAGGTTTGCGAGTTTCAGGGTGTGCGAGATGAAATCGTTGCACGGCGTCTCGACGCCCACCTGCGACCCGATGCGGGAGACCGTACCGCACAAAGCGTCGATCTCGAGGCGTCTACCCGCTTCGAGGTCGTGACAAAGGCTGCCCTTGCTGGCCGGGTTTTGCTCGTCGATGAAGCGGTAGCGGCCCTCATCCGCGCCCTCGGGGAGGTTCACGCCCTTGGCCCGGCCGACGAGGTAGACCTCCCGCATCGTCTCTCGCATCATGTTCCGTGTGCCCTCGTAAGCCATGATTTCGCCGATGGATGAGCGCGTGAGCGCCGTCATCCCCCCCACTGCGCAGATGAAGATGAACTTCGTCCAAAGCTCCGCCTCGATGTCTCCGGAGTATTCGGCGTTGATTTCCGCGTCTTTCAGTTCGGCCAGTATCGCATCGCCGCGCGCGCTTGCGCCGCCGGCCATCTCGCCAAAAACCATTCGCCTGGGTCCCCCGATCTGGCGGATGAGGCCCGGCGCCGCGATGGAGGTGAATATGTAGGCGGCTCCGCCCATCACCCGATCGGCGCCGTAGACGGCTGCGAGTTTCTCCTCGTTATCCACGCCGTTTTGCAGGTTGATGATCACGGTGTCCGGGCCGACCATGGGCGCGATGGCGGGAATGGCGGCGTCGTTCGCGGTCGTTTTCACGCAGTAGAGGATGACGTCGCATACGCCCGCCTCTGCCGGAGAATCCGTGAACGCCCCGTCACGCACGCTGAATTCTCCGGGTGCCACGCTCTCCACGCGAAGCCCGTCTTTTCGCATGGTTTCGAGGTGCGCGCCGCGCGCGATGAATGCGACCTCCTTACCGCCCCTCGCCAGCATGGCGCCGAAGTAGCCGCCCACGCCTCCTGTCGCCATGATGCCGAAACGCATGTTCAACTCCTGGAGAAAGCGGCTTGTCTGGCGCCGCGCATGGAAAGAAAAAAGGAGGAAAGCCCAGGCTCTCCTCCTTTGGGTTGTAGCAGAATTCCGGGGTTCTCGTCAGGGGGTGGTCTCCGCCTTCTTTTCGGGGTCTGTATCCGTATGTCCGTTCGAGTGACCGTTTGCATGACCGTTCGCCGGCGGCGTCTCCGGCTCGGCTTCGAGTCCGAGGACCTCCTCTTGGCCGCCCGCAGGCTCCCAGTCGAGCCGCTCGGTCGTTTCGAATTCCTCGGGTTTTGGCATGTCCGAGAGGCTTTTGAAGCCGAAATGCTCCAGGAACAGGGGCGTGGTGCCGTAGACGATAGGCCGGCCCACGACGTCCCGCCGCCCGAGGATGCGGATGAGGCCGCGCTCGAGCAGGGTATGCAGCACGCCGCCGCAATCCACGCGTCTTATCTCCTCGATCTCCGCTTTGGTAATGGGTTGCTTGTAGGCAAGGATGGCCAGCGTTTCGAGCGCCGCCTGGGATAGTTTGGTTTTTCTCTCCCTCCTGGAGAAGCGCTTCACCCAGGGGGAGAATTCCGCCCGCGTGCAAAGGCGAAAGCCCTCGGCCACTTCGATGATCTGCAGGGTTTTATCGCCATATTCTTCGACCAGTTCGCCCAGGAGTTTTCGGACGACCTTGACGTTCACGTTGGAGACGCCCTTGAACAGAAAAGAGATGTCCCGCGGTCTGAGCGGTTCGCTCGCGACGAAGAGGATGGATTCGACGATTCGTTTCGCCTCGTCCAGATCCATGACGAGCGGCGCGTTCTTGTCGATCTCCCCGGTTTCCTCCTCATCGGGCGCGTCTTCGGCAATCTCGACGCCTTCCTGCGGTTCCTCAATCTCGAAGAGCGTCTCCTGGCGAGGCTCCTCCATGGCCTCCAACTGGTGTTCCGCCAGCGCCCTGGCCGCGGCGTCCGGGGACGACGCACCGTCTTCAGCGAGCTCGAAGGGAACTTCCGTTTCCGCCCGCGCTGTTTCCAGGTTTTCTGCTTGGGGGTCATTCATCACGCACCGCCTTTGTAATTCGGATTTCACCGAAATTGGACGCCTGTTGCGCCACGACAAGATTTCCCTTGATGAGCTCCAGAAGCGCCAGGAATATGGCCACCACTTCGAGCACGCGCCTCGTCTGGAACAACGAGTGGAAGAGCACTCCGTTCCCGCCTGCGTCCTCCAGGGTATCCATGAGCATGGTTCTCATGTCGGCAACTTCGAGCTCGTCGATGTCCACGAGGTGCACGCCCTCCTCCCCGATGGATTCGATGAGGTGCTGCATGGCGCTGATGAGATCGAACACCGTGACCTGCAGCTTGGGTGCTTCTTCTTCCTCGTCATCTTCCAAAAGGAGGGGGTCGGCGCCCCGCGAATAGAGCCAGGATTGCTCCTCCTCGGCATGGCGGAACACCTGAGAGATTTTCTTGAACTTCTGGTACTCGATGAGCTGGCGCTGGAGTTCCTGGCGCAGGACTTCGGGGTCTTCCTCTTCCGCGTCGTCCTCGGTCCGGGGCAGAAGGGTTCTGCTCTTGATGTAGACCAGGTAAGAGGCCATGACGAGGTATTCCGACGCCAGGTTGATGTTCAGCTTTTTGAGCAGTTCCACGTATTTCAGGTATTGATCCGTGATGAAGGCGACCGGAATGTCGTGGATATCCAGCTTGTGCTCGCGCACCAGGTGAAGCAGGAGTTCGAGGGGGCCTTCGAAGACGTCGATTTTGATGTTGAATCGCTCGGAATCATCCGAAGCCCCGGAGGCGGACTCCCGGCCCTCGGGGGAATCCTTCTCGGACGCAGGAGCGGTCTTCAGGATTTCCCAGTTATCGGGATTTCCCGCGGACATATCGCTGCCCCAGGGCAGATCGGCGAAGTCGATCGCCTCTGAAGGCGGAGCCGAGCCTTCTGGTGATGGCGTATTTTCTGGGGGATTCATGCTCACCCCGGATGGGCGGACTGAGCGGTCATTACCGGGCAATTTCACGAGCCCACGGGCGGGGAGGCCCTTCATCGCCCTAGAATTACTATCAAGCCTAGAAAATATGGATATTCTTGTCAAATGGGAAAAATCGGAATTTTTCAAAAAAATTCAAGCGCTTATGCGTCTATTTCTCGACGCGTCGGCTCGTCCGCCTTGAGGGGTGTGCGCCTCTGGGGGATAATCGGAGTTCTGGTAATCTCGACGAGGAGGAATCGATGTCAGGCAAAATCATCTCTCTCACGCAAGCGGCGGCCCTGGTGCAGGATGGGGATTTGCTCGCCCTGGGCGGAAACGCGCTCACGAGGATTCCCGCCGCCTTCGTCCGGGAACTCGCCCGCCAGCGGCGAGAGAATTTGTGTCTCGTGAAGACGGCCGGCGCCTATGACGTCGATTTGCTCTGCGCGGCGGGGGCCGTGGCGCAGACACAGACGGGCTACGTGGGGTTCGAAAACCTTTTCGGCCTGGCGCCATCCTACCGCCGGGGTGTGGAGGAAGGCCGCGTGCAGGCGGTCGAGCACGCCTGCTCCACCGTCATTGCGGGTCTGAGGGCCTCTGCGTATGGTTTGCCGAGCCAGCCCGTGGCGGGTCTGGAGGGGAGCGACGTGGCGGCGCATACGGGTTTCCGGCAGGTGAAGGACCCCTACACGGGCGAGCCGGTCTATATGGTTCCCGGAATCAGGCCCAAATTTGCCGTTCTCCACGTGGCGTACGCCGATGCGGAAGGAAACGCGCGGATAGAGGGTGGCGCGTTCGAGGACGTGCTGATGTCCCGTGCGGCCGAGTCGGTGATTCTAACGGCGGAGCACATCGAGGAAACGGCGTTTTTCGTCGAAAAACCCGACAGAACGGCGATTCCCGCCTTCATGGTGCAGGCGGTGGTTCACGCGCCGGGAGGCGCGCGGCCCGGGGGATGCCATCCGTTTTACGACATCGACGAGGACGCGGTGGGCGCGTATCTCGATTCGGCGTCAAGTGCTGAATCACTGCAAACGCATCTGGATTCCTGGGTGGAGCGGGACCATGCGGGCAGCGCGGCGGCGTCGGGGAGCGTTGCATGAGCGTCGCCTTGCGCGAGGGCGTGTCCGAGGAGGTGCGCGCCACCGCGGACAGGATGGCGGTTTTTTTGTCGAGATTCATCCGCGATGGGGAACTCGTGTTCCACGGCGTGGCTTCTCCGCTTCCGATGGCGGCCATCGTCATGGCGCGGAACACCCATGCGCCGAACCTGACCTATCTGAACATACCGGGCGGCGTAGACCCCAAACCCCCTTATCTTCCCGGCTCCACCGTGGCGCGGCAGCTCATGGAGGGCGCGCTTTCGTATTTCACCCTCACGGAAATTTTTGATTTATCCGCCCGGGGCAAGCTCGACCTGGCGTTTCTGGGAGGCGCGCAAATCGACGCGCGCGGCGACATGAACCTCTCCTTCATCGGAGATCCGGCTGCGCCCAAAGTGCGCCTTCCGGGCGGCGCGGGCAGCGCGCATATTCTGCCCACGGCCGGGCGGACGGTTCTCTGGCGGACGGCGCACGACGCGAGGAGTTTTCCCGAACGATGCGACTTCGTGACGGCTTCCGGCAACGTGGAGGCGGTAGTGACCCCCTTGTGCATTTTTGAGAAGGCGGACGGTCGCCTGCGGGTCAATTCGATTCACCAGGGCGTAACGCCGGACGCCTTGCGCGCGGCCACGGGATTCGACCTGGGCGATCTGGAACACACTCCCGCCACGCCCGAACCCACCCCGGCCGAGCGTACAGCACTCGAAGCCGCAGACCCCGAAGGCATCCGCCTGCGCGAATTCGTCTGAAACGGAAGCTCTTTACATGCCGCAGAAAAAATTCGACGCCGTGGGAATCGGCCTGAACTCGGCGGATCAGTTCTGCGTGGTGCGCGAATACCCGAAACCGAACACCAAGAGCGGAGTTCTAGAGATGGCGCGCGCAGGCGGCGGGCAGGCAGCGACGGCCATGGCGGCGCTGGCGCGTTTGGGTATGCGCGCAGCCTACATCGGCGCGGTGGGCGACGATGAGGCGGGCGCGTTTTCCCTTGCGAGTCTGGAAGCCGAGGGCGTGAACGTGGAAGGCGTCGTCACGCAACAAGGACGCGCGAGCCAGTTCGCCCTCATCATCGTGCAGCAAGAAGGCGACGGGGAGGAGAAAGGCTCGCGGACGATACTCTGGCGGCGCGAGGTTTCCCTGGCCTCTGCGGATGTTCGTGAGGCCATCGTGCGCGCGGGCCGCGCCCTGCATCTGGATGGTCATCACGTCGAGGCGGAAATCACAGCCGCGCGGTGGGCGCGCGAGGAGGGCACGCCCGTGTTCCTGGATGCCGAGCGCGCGCCTGATGGGATCGAAGACCTGATAAGCCTCACGGATTACCTGATGGCGGCGGAAGATTTTCCCGTTCTCCTCACCGGCGTTTCCGAGCACCGCGAAGCCCTGCGCCGGCTCCATGCGATGGGACCCGAGGTGGCGGGCGTCACCCTGGGCGCGCGCGGCGCGCTCGCATTCGACGGGACGCGGTTTTACGAATCGCCGGGCTTTCATGTGGATGTTCTCGACACCACGGGGGCGGGCGATACGTTTCATGGCGGATTCCTGTACGGCGTATTGCGCAAGATGAGTCTTGAGGATACGTTGCGCTTCGCAAACGCGGTCGCCGCGATGAACTGTGCCGCCCTCGGGGGAAGGGCCGCGCTTCCCCGCCTGAGCGAGGTGGAAGCTTTTCTGCGGGCGAATTCACCACGGGTAAGTCCATGAAGCGCATATTCAAAAATCCTTGCGCCGCTCTCTCGGCGGTTTGTCTCTCCGTGATTCTGAGCGGTTGCGATCTCCTCCCCGAACTCGGCCCGCCGAAGGAATCCGTCTCGGGCACCATAAGAATGAGCGCAAATCTGCCCGTAAAGGCGTGGCGAACGCGCACGCTCTTCATCATCGTGGAACCCGAAGAAGGGGGGCTGCCGCTGGCCGTGCAGCGCCTGGTGGAGACGCGGTTTCCCTACAAATACGTGATCACCAAAGACGACATGATGATGCGCGGGCAAAAGTTCGCGGGCCGCGTCCGCGTGCGCGCCCGCCTCGATGCGGACGGCGTTCCGGGGCCGCTGGTCAGAGGCGATTTCGAGGGAAGGGCGGCAGGCCTGGTTTCCGTGGGCGCTGAGAACGTGGACGTGGTGATCGATCAAATCGGAACCGCCCCTCCGCCGAAAGTGGCGAAAAAATCTCCCCCAAAACCCGCTCAGCCTCCAGAGCCGAAGCCATCGGCCGGGAGCGGCAAGACGATTCGCGGCGTGGTGCGCGTCGCGCCCAATCTCAAGGAAAAGGCGAAGGGCAAGGCGGCGATTTTCATCATCGCGCGCGGGAAACAGCCCGGCCCGCCCCTGGCGGTCATGCGCATCCTGAACCCCGCCTTTCCCCTGGAGTTCACCATGAGCGAGCAAAACGTCATGTTGCAGGGGGTGGCGTTCGAAGGGGAAGTCCGCCTCGTCGCCAAGCTCGACGGGGACGGAAAGGTCGGGACCGAACCGGGTGATATTTTCGGCGGCGCGCGCGGGCCTGTGCAGGTGGGTGCTAAAGACATTGAGATCGTTCTCTCGCAAGAAGCGAAAGGCGAAGCCGCGCAAAGGCCCGCGCAGACGCAAGGGGCTGAAGACGTGATCTCGGGCGTTATCGAGGTTGCCCCCGCCTTGCGGGACAAGGCCGAAGGCAAGCCCGTCTTGTTCCTGATCGCGCGCAAGGGCGGCGGAGGCCCCCCGCTGGCGGTCGTGCGCGTGGCGAACCCCCGCTTCCCGCTGGCGTTCGAGATATCGAAGAGGAACGTGATGATTCCCGGCGTCCCCTTCGAGGGGGTGGTAACGCTCTCGGCGCGCCTCGACGCGGACGGCTCGGCGGGGCCTGCGGGCGCAGGCGATCTCGAGGGCCGCACGGCGCAGCCGGTGAGGGTGGGGCAGCGGAATGTGCGCATCGTGATCGACAAGGCGTTTTGACGGCGCGAGGCCGCGCGCTCTGGCGCGGCGGCGGCAAAGTGTGCATAATCGCCCCTCGAAATTTCCGAGAATCTATTTTCTGAAATCAGGTTTTCCTCATTCACGCACCGATAAGGAGAAGTCCAGGTGATCATCGACCCCCATGCCCACATCGCTCCCGAGAGTTTCATCGAAGACGTACGCCAGGGCCGCTTCGGCGACGCCGTCACCATCGAAGCGGGCGACCCGTGGGAACAACTCGTCACGAAAAACACCGTCCTCGGCGAGGAGCGGATTCACAAGAACCCGCTGCCGAAGGAAACCTACGACGTCGAGATGCGCCTGAGCGACATGGCGAACAACCAGAACGTGGATATCCAGATACTCTCAGTCGTTCCGCCCATGACGCACTATGCGCTCGATGCAGGGCTCAACAGGGAGCTCTCCGCATCGCTGAACGATGCGCTCACCGCGCTCACGAAAGAACACCCCGATCGCTTCCTGTGCATGGCGCAGATCCCGCTCCAGGACCCAGAAGCCGCGGCGGCCGAACTCGACCGCGCGGTGAAGAACGGTCATCTGGGCTGTCAGATCGGCTCGAACGTGGCGGGGAAGAACCTCGACGACCCCGCGCTCGACGTCGTCTGGGCCAAAGCGTGCGAGCACGACGTGCCGATCTTCATTCACCCGGTGGACGTCATGGGGGTCAACGACAGGCTCAAGGACTATTACCTCAGAAACTTCATCGGCAACCCGCTCGACACGACGATATCCATCGCCTGCCTCATCTTCGGCGGCGTGTTCGACCGCTTCCCGAACATCAAGTTCCTGGTCTCGCACGTGGGCGGCTTCACGCCCTGGATTAGAGGCCGCTGGCAGCACGGCTACGGCGAGCGCAGGGAACCCAAGGTGCATGGTGCTAAGGACCCCGAGCAGTATTTCGGCAAGATTTATTACGACACCATCATCCACAACGCGGATTCGTTCGAGTTCGCCGTGAAGACGCTCGGCGTGGACCGGATACTCTACGGCACCGACTATCCCTTCGACATGGGCTACCTGGCCGGGGCCAAGGATATCCCGGGGCTTTCGCGCTTCTCGGCGGAGGAGCAGGAGCAGATGCTCTACGGGAACGTGAAGAAGCTCTACAAGCTGGACGTGTAGAGCCAGCGGCGAGAGCGAACCGGCGGGCATACGGCGAGGGGGCCCGTGTGGGCCTCCTCCCTTTATTATAAGAGATAGAGAAGAAGATGGCGGCGATCGATCCCCACACCCATATCTATCCCGGGCAGTTCATCGAGGACGTGCGCGCGGGCCGCTTCGGCCGCACGGCGTCGATAGAGGCCGACCAACACGGTGAGTGGCTCATCACGCGTGGAAAGGTTTTGGGGCGCGAGTCGGAACTCAGGAACAAGCTCACGCCCCTTTATTATGAGCTCCCGTCGCGTTTCGCCGACATGGAGCGCATGGGCGTCGCGCACCAGGTGCTCTCCATCGGCCCCGCCATGACGCTCTACACATTGGAGGCGGAGGCGAACAAGGAACTGGCCGCCTCACTGAACGACGGCTTGACGGCGCTGGCCAGGGAGTATCCCGACAAGTTTTCCTGCATGGCCACCGTTCCCCTCCAGGCGCCAGAGGCCGCTGCGGCGGAACTCGAACGCGCGTGTGCGAACGGCCACTTAGGCGTGATGATCGCCTCGAACGTAGCGGGAAAGAATCTGGACGATCCGGGTCTGGACGTCTTCTGGGCGAAGGCCGAAGCTCTCGACGCCCCCGTGTTCGTGCACCCCACGAATGTGCTTGGCTCAGACGATCGGCTCAGGGATTTCTACCTGAGGAACTTCATCGGCAACCCGCTCGACACCACGGTTGCGGTGGCGTGCCTGATATTCGGCGGCGTGATGGACAGGTTCCCGGGGCTTCGGTTCTATCTCTCCCACGTGGGCGGCTTCGTGCCCTGGATCCGGGGCCGCTGGCAGCACGGCTACGGCGAGCGCAGAGAACCCAAGGTGCACGACGCGAAGGACCCCGAGCAGTATTTCGGCCGCTTCTACTACGACACCATCATCCACAACGCGGACTGCTTCGAGTTCGCGGCGAAGACGCTCGGAGCGGAGCGGATTCTCTACGGCACGGACTATCCGGCGGACATGGGCTATCACCAGCCCGCGCGGGATATTCCGGGCCTGAGCCGCCTCCCGGAAGCGGAGCAGGAGATGATTCTCACGACCAACGCAAAGCGCGTGTACGGGCTTGCGGTATAGGGGCTGGACAAAGAGCCTCCCCGGTGTAAAATTCAGGTAAGTATTTCAGTTCGAGTCGATTCAACTGCAAAGGGGACGTTCCGATGGAGGAAACCACCTTCCGCGTGGGCGACAGGGTGCGCATCAAGGAGATGTACCCGGACGGCCACCACCGGACGACGTATTTCGTGAAGGGCAAGACCGGTTTAATCAACCGCTATTTCGGCAAATACAAGAATCCCGAAAATCTCGCCTACGGCGGCGACGGCCTGCCGATGAGGGAACTCTATTGGGTGGAGTTCGACATCAACGATCTCTGGGATCACGAGGCGGGGAAAAAGCAGGACAAACTCTATATCGAAATTTACGAACATTGGCTGGAGCCGGTCTAGGACGAATACGCCGGCTCTCCCGAGAGCGAGGAGCACACCATGGCGCACTCACACGATCATCACAACGGCGGGCATGGTCACCACCACGGCGACCATCCCCACACCTACAGCCAGGATCCGGGAGCGCACAACGCGCGGATGCAGTCCGACGACGCCTACCGCGAAGGAGCCGTGGCCCAGGTCGAGCACGATCTGGATTACTATCAGGTGCGCGTTATGGCTCTGTTGGGCATCCTCCGCGAGAAGGGCATCCTCACGACGGACGAGATGCGGCGCGCGGTGGAGGAGATTTACGGCCAAAGCCCGGCCATCGGTTCGCGCATCATCGCGCGCGCCTGGGTGGATGAGGGCTTCAAGGAAAGGCTCTTGGCGGACGCGGACGCCGCCTGCGCCGAGGTGGGGGTCGACACCACGGGGATCAACCGCGTGGTGGCCCTCGAGAATACCGACACGACCCGCTACATGGTGGTGTGCACGCTGTGCTCGTGCTACCCGAGGCAGATCCTCGGGCAGCCCCCCACCTGGTACAAGAGCTTTCCCTATCGCTCGAAAGCCGTGACGGACCCGAGGGGAACCTTGAAGGACATGGGCTTCGATGCGCCCGACGACGTGGAGCTCATCGTCATCGATTCGAACGCGGATTGCCGCTATCTCATCATTCCCCAGCGTCCGGCGGGAACCGAGGACTGGACGGAGGCGCAGCTCTTCCAACTCGTGACGCGCGATTCGATGATCGGCGTGGGCGACCCCCTGACGCCCGCGCAACTCGAAGAAGCCATGCAGGCCTCGGAGCAGGCTTCCTGACAGCAGGCTGATCTTTACGTGCGGCGGGGGCGGAATCCCCCGCCGCTTTTTTTCGGGATGGAGAGCAGATGGCCTCGCCTCGCGTCATCGCGATTCAGTTCGACGGTTTACGGGCCGATACTCTGAGCGAGGAGAGAACCCCGAATCTCCTGGCCGCGGCGGAGCGGGGCGCGTGGTTCCGGAATCACCGCAGCACGTTTCCCACTTCTACGAGAGTTTGCGTATCGAGCCTTGCCACCGGCGTCTACCCCGAAAAGCACGGCCTGCCGGGCAATTCGCTCTATTCACGCGAGTTGGGCGAAACCATCACCACGGGGCGGTATGAGAATCTCCTTGCCTGGGAACGCGCCATGGGCGGGCGCCTGCTACTGCGGGACACCTTTTCCGAGAGGTTGGACGGCGGCGTCATCATCAGCGCCGCATCGAGCGGTTCCGCCTGGCTCTGGAACGCGGGCCGCGCCGCGCGCCTGATTCACCCCGTTGCGATGTATCCTGCCGAGGGGCGCGGAAAAATCGAGGAGGTCAGGAAAATCCCCGCTGGGGGCGAACCGGACCTTCCGCGCTGCGTGTGGGCGCTCGACCTGGCGCTCGATTACGTGATTCCCAAGCTTGAACCGGCTGTGCTCGTCATACATCTGAGCGAGCCGGACAACACGCAGCATCACGAGGGCGCCGCAGGCGCCGCGCATCGCCGGGCCTTGGAGGGAGTGGACAGGCTGTTCGGTGCGTTCTGGGAGAGGTTTCAGGCGCAGCGCGATGATTGGCCGCAGACGAATCTTCTCCTGTTCTCGGATCACGGGGTCGTGGCGACGGCGGGGATGATCGACCTGGAGGCGGAAATGGCGGACCTCCCCGGCCGTGGTGATAGTTGGCAAGTGGCGCACAGCGAGGGGGCGGCGCTTTTCTACGCCGAATCGGAGAAAACGCTTCAGGAACTCGCCGCTTTTTTGCGGACGAAGGACTGGGCGGGGCCGCTATTCTCTAAAGATGGAAACGGAGCAGAAGGCGCATTGCCGGGCACGATGTCCTTGGGCCTGGCGGGCTGCGGCGGACCCCGCGCGCCGGATTTGCTCATGGGCTTTCAGTGGGGCGATGGTTTCTTGCCGGGCGAGAACCGCAAGGGCGCACTCCCCGGCTGGGGGTATTCATCGGTCAACAACAAGGGAAGCGGCGGTACGCACGGCTCGTGCAGCCCCTATGAGCTTCGTAATTTCATGATTGCGTGCGGCCCCGCTTTTCCGGCGGGCGCGCGGGTGGACGCGCCGACGGGCAACATAGATCTGGCCCCCACCATCCTCTCCCTGATGGGGGAGGAGACCTGCGGCCTCGATGGAGAGACGCTCACCGAAACACCCCGTGCGATGGGAGAAGAGCGGCTCTACCGGGTGGAATCGAAAGAATTCTCGCAAACCCTCTTGCGGGTGGAAGCGGACGGACGGTTTTACCTCAACTTCGCCAGGCTGGAGAAGGCGTAGCTTTTTGCTGATGGTGTAGGGTGACGTTCCCCGGTCTTTCGCCTAGCGCTCGGCGTCGGAATACGCGGCGCGTTCCTCGTCCTTGTAATCATCCAGCAGATTTTGTCCGCCCGCTTTGGCCTGGCGGATGGCGAAGATGGGCGCCGGGACGTCCGGCTGCCATTTGGTGGTCTCGGGCGGTTCGGGCCACTCATAGGGCAGGTGCCGGTAGGCGTTGGGCGCTTGCGCCTCCACCAACAGCGCGGCCATGTCCTCGCAAATCCGGCGCTGGCCCGCGTAATCACCCACGAGGCCCAACTGCCGCCCGAAGGGATACTGCACGAAGACGGCCCTGGGCACGCAGACGCGCTCGGTGGTCTCGGGTACGTTCGAGATGATGACGGTGGCGATTCCCGCCTTTTCGATTTCGCGCTGAAGCAGTCCGCCGGACCGGTTGCACAAGGGTCAGACCGGGTAAAGAAAGGCCGCGTCCACGTCCTCCGCCTTCATCTTTTCGATCATCAGGGGCGCGGTGCGCTTCACGAGCGGGTTGAAATTCGGGATGTAGCCCATGATGGAATAGAGCGTCTCGGCCAGTGCGCCGATTTTCCCCTCCCTCTCGAAATCCGTGAAGATGTCGACCGGCCATGACACGTTCCTGTCCTCGGCCATGAACGAAGTGTCGACGTGTAAGTGCGAGTACTCCACGTCGTCCTGGCCCGCCGTTCGGGAGATCTCCCGGTGGGTCGGGTCGCCCCACGTGCCCTCGCGGCGCTCTCTATCGTAATCGAAAGAAACGTCGCCCTTCATGAAGATGCCGGCCGTGGATACCAAGGTGACCTTGCTATCCGCGAGCGGTTTTTCCATCGGGGTCCAAGGCGTTTTGGACGGGTCCGCGTGGCGCTGCGCCAGGACCCGCTCGCGCGAGGTGGGATGAAAGTAGAATCCATCGACTCTTTCGATCGGCACAGTAATCCTCGAATTCGTGGTTCCATGATTCAGGCGGGAGACGTTCCCCTCTTATCTCTTTTCGTCCAGCCGAGCAACACGGCAAAGAAGCCGCATAGAAAAAACATGAGCGCGAAGGCCGACAAGCCCCAGAGATAGGAGCCGTGCAGGTCGAAGAGGAAACCCGTGGTCCATGGCCCCGCCGAGCCCCAGAGGGCAAACCCCATCATCGCCACCCCGTTCACGCGCCCGAAGCCGGGGCCTTCGAAGTAATCCGCAAGGATGGCCGAGCCGGTGGGCCGTATGAGGCCCAGGGCTGCGCCGTTGGTTATCGTGCCGATGTAGAAGCGGATCTCCGGGTCTCCCTTTTCGTAGGTGGCCAGAACCAGAGCGGAGGCGATTCCGAGCACGTTGCCGATGAGGTACGTCGGCACGCGGCCGAGCCTGTCGGAGACCGGGCTGATGAGGTTAGACCCCACCTGGCAAAGTCCCCATATGGCGAACAGCACGCTCGCGGTCTCGAGCGAGAAACCCTGGTCCGTGGCGTGGGGAACGAGATGGACGAGCATGCCCGCGAAGGCGTACGCCATGGGCAGAAACGAGCCCAGAAAGAGGAAAAACGGCAGGTTATACATAGAGACCGGCGGCTCATCGGCGGATGAAGGCATTGGTTTCGGCGCTTCTTCATCCGGCAGGTTCTGAACGAAGGGAGCGTCGGCGATGGTGCCTTTATCCGAGGGGTGATCCCTGTGAAAAATGATGCAGACGGGAAGCACGATGAGCAGCGTCACGCCCGCAAGCGCCAGATAGCTCATCCGCCAGCCCAGGGCCGCGATGAGGTAGGGCGTCGCGATGTTCAGACAGAAGGCCCCTCCCTGGCAGGTGTTGGAAATGCCCAGGGCCAGGCCTCTTTTTTTCACGAACCAGTTCGAGAGCGTGGGCACCTGGGCGATCCACGTGCTCGCGGCGAAGCCTGCGCACAGGCCGATGTACATCAGATAAAAATGCCAGAGCGAGGTGATTTGGCTTCCGATGAGCAGCGAGAGGCCGAACACCACGACGCCGGCCGACATCGACGCCCGGATGCTCCAGCGATCGGAAAAGATGCCCGCCAGGGGCGAGATGATCGCCTGGGCCAGCATGCCGATGGAAAAAGCCGCCGCCGTCGCTCCCCGGCTCCAGCCCAACTCGCCCGAGATTTCCTTGAAGAAGGGCCCGATGGTGGCGCGAAAGGCGATGAGGGTGATCATGACGAAAAAGACCACGGCCAGAACCACCCAGCCGTACCAGAAGCGCGAATCGTCCCGCATGACGTTCATGGTCCTAAGTGCGCTCTTCACGCGGCATGCGCGAGAGGCTCACGACGAAAATCGCGCCCGCGATGAACATGACGCCCGCGAGGAGAAAGCCCGAGTAGTAGTTTCCGCTCGCGTCAAAAAGCATGCCCGTCACGAGGGGCCCGAGAGCGCCTATAAAAGAGAAGACCATCATCGCGCACCCGTTCACCAGGCCGAAGCCCGGCCCCGCGAAATGATCCGCCAGAAGAGAGGACGCCGTGGGCCGGACGAAGCCCAAGGCGAAGCCCAGGCCCATCGCGCCCGCGTATATCCACCACGCGGGCGATTCGCGCGTAAAGGCGGCCAGGAGATAACAAGCGGCCACGCCGCACACTACGCCCACCATGTAGGTGGGGAGCCTCCCGATGCGATCCGAAATCGCGCTCAGCCCGTTTCCCACGACGAGGGCCGCTCCGTAGAGGGCGAAGAGCGCGGCTCCGCCCGAGGGGGAGAAGCCCTGGTCCGTCGCGTGGGGGATCAGATGCACCAGAACGGCGGTGAATATGTACGCGATGCTGCCGTAAATGCCTCCGAGCAGCATGAACCTGCGGGTGAAGAAAAAAGAGAAGGAGGCGGTTTCCTTCTCTTTGTCCGCAGGAATGATGACGGCGGCCCTGACGCGGGCGCGGGAGAACTCCTCGGAGGTGAGAAAGGGCGCGTCGGGTGCGGTTCGCTTCTCTCTGGGGTGGTCGCGCAGCAGCGTCAGGGCGAAGGGAAAAACGAAAAGAAGCACGACCCCCGCCAGCGTCAGGTAGCTTCCCCGCCAGCCGAGGCTCGCGATGAGCAGGGGGGTGAAGATGTTCACGATGGGTGCCAGCCCCTGGGCGGCGTGCGAGAAACCCATGGCCAGCCCGCGCTTGATGACGAACCAGTTCGAGAGCAGCTGGACCTGGGGCAGATTGGCCGTGAAGGCGAAGCCCAGCGAGAGCAGGAAATACATGGCGTAAAAATGCCAGAGCGCGCCGATGTAGGCTCCGATAATCAGCGCTGCGCCGTTCACGAAAATGCCCGCCCCGATCACCCAGCGCATGTTGAAGCGCTCCAGCACCCAGCCCGCGAAAGGAGCCACCATCCCCTGCCCGAGCATGCCTATGGTGAAGGCGGCGGCCGTCTGCGCGCGGTTCCAGCCGAACTCGCCGGAGATATCCTTGAAAAAGACTCCGAGAGAATTCCGGATCCCGACGGTCACCGTCAGTATGATGAAGACGGTGAGGAGGATCACCCACCCGTACCACAGGCGCAGTTCTTTTCGTGTTTGGTAGCGCGAGGCGATCAAGACGGTGATTGGTCTTTGAGCGGATGCCCCACCCAAAACGAATAGCCGGAGTAGAATTTCTCCACCCGTTTGATGGCGTGATCCGAAAGGCGAACGCCCTCCACAGCGACGTCCGTGACGCCCGGGTGCTGCATGAGCTTCTGGCGGACGCCCAGGGCGTAGGTGACGCTCTTGAGCATGCAGCCGCGGCACGCGCCCTCGAAGCGGAGCGACACTTCGCCGTTCTCGCTCACGCGCTCGAGCGTGATGCCGCCGCCGTGAATCTTGAGAAGCGGGCGAATTTGTGTCTCGATGATGTCCTGGACGTCGGTGACGAGGGCTTCGTGCTCGTTCATCGTGCCGCTCCGTTCCAGAGTTCCTGTTTCTTGGCCTCCACATCCACGCCGAAGATGCGCGCCTGGTTGAGTCCCAGGATGTTGCGCTTGTCCTCTTCGGTGATCTGCGGGTAGCCGTAGTCATCCTGCATGGATTCGGGGATTTCCATATCCCATATCCACTCAATCACCGGCTTCGCGTTTCCCAGAAGCGCCATTTCGGAACCCCAGAGTACTTTCTCCGAGCCCACGTCGCGCAGCAGCCTGCCCATCCATTCGGTGAAGGTTCTGGGCGCGATCATCGGCGTGTGGCCGATTCCAGATAACACGAGGAAGACGTTCTCATAGCGGTTCGCCATCCAGACGACTTCCTCGAAATACGGCACCGCCAGGTGGTGGACGCCGAAGAGCATATCCGGAAAATCGAGCGCCGCGCCCTCGATGTCGAGCGGTGAGAGGTCACTCAGCTTCGCCCGCGTGATGGGGTTTCCCTTGTGGAACTGGAATACCCTGATGCCGAGTTCGCGGCCTTTCTCATAGAGGGGGTAGGCGATTTCGGGGTCGTCGCACGCCCAGGATTTCCCGTCCACGTGGGCGTTGTAGATTTTGATGGATTTCGCACCCCACTCCTTCACCTGGCGCTCCATCTCCTCGCACGCCGCGGCCACGCTGGGGTACATCGGGTCCACGGCCCCGCAGAAAAGGCAGCGCTCCGGATATGCCTGCGCGAACGCATACTGCGCCTTCACGGGGGCGAAGCCGTCTTTATACAGATCGAACAGGGGCACGGCTTGGGCCATCGCCATGTCGGTGCCCGAATCCTCGAAGACGAGGCGGCCCATGTCCTCCACGCTCCAGCGGCGCTTGAAGCCCTCCACCGGGTGCCAGTTCGCGTAGACGTCCGTGGGTGCGGTCCGCCTCCTGCCCAGCACCTTGCTCACGTGGTAGTGGCGGTCGTATTCGCTTTGCTCCGAGACGAGGTTCTCGTCCGAGTAGTCGTACATATGCACCACGTTGTCGAAGACGAATACGTCGTCTCGTATCATGTTGCGATGCTCCTTTTGGAGAACAGATTGCCCCCGCCAGATTAGCACACCGCGCGCAGCCGTGTCAGACATGGAGAGGGAATTTCCGGTTTGCTTTGGGATGACTGTTGGCCGCAAGACCCCGTGAAATCCCGCCGTCGTTGGACTTAGGCCTGAAGTGCGCGTAGAAAAGGCCCTGGCTTTTTGCACGCTAAAGGAGCAGGACATGGACTGGGTGACGCTCGCCGTCATCGCGGCTCTCGGGCAGGTGCTCAGAAACGCGTCGATGAAATCCATCGGCCACAAGCTGGACGAGTACATCAACGTGCTGGGGCGCTTCGCCTTCCTGCTGCCCTTCGCGGCTCTGGCAGTGTGGATGAAGGGCGTGCCCGAGATACAGCCCGGCTTCTGGTGGATGTGCGTCCTGTTCGGCTTTCTGCAGACCGCGGCCACGCTCTCGCTGTCCAAGGCGCTCCTCTACGGTTCGATGGGCGTGGTGACCTCGCTGTGGAAGCTCTCGATCATCTGGCTGGTGGCGCTCGCTTTCATCACACTGGGCGAGGTTCCCTCCGCCTGGGGGTTCGCAGGCATCCTCATCACCCTGGCCGGCGTCTACGGGATGAACGTCTCGCGCGCCCGAATCGGCTGGTTCGAGCCCGTCCGCGCGTTGTTCACCGACAAGGGGATGCGCTACACCGTGCTCTCCTCGCTGCTGTACGCGCCCTCGGTGATCACCTTCAAGCAGGCGGCGGTGCTCTCGGATTCGGCCTTCGGAACGCTCATGACCTATGCGGCGGCGTCGCTCGTCGTCTTGCCGCTCACGATCTGGAAATCCGCCGAACACTTCAAGGACGCCCCCAAACTCTGGAAGGGTTTCGTCTCCTTGGGGCTGTTCGCCTTCATCGCCAGCGTCTCCCAGGCAGAGGCCTTCCGCCTCACGCTCACCTCCTACGTGGAGTCGGTGAAACAGGTCGAGATTCTCGTGGCCATCGCCATCGGCTACGTCTTCTTCAGGGAGCGAGACCGCGTGCGTGAGACGCTGCTGGGCGGCGTGGTGATCTTGGCGGGAATCGTCCTTCTGATCCTGGCGGGGTGAATTCCGACCGATGAGGGAGGAATTCCGATTGCAGGGGATGTATCGCCTGCCATAGGGGCAACCCTTTCGGGTTGTCCTGCCCTTTGTGGTTGTCCCTCTTCGGACAGGCACGGGGGCCTGTCCCTACAAAACCATCGCAATTACCATTCGCGCTTCGGGAATAACCCTGACGGAATCCTCAGAGCACGTCCTCGTCTTCGAGCAGGGCTTTGGCTTTCGCCTCGTCGTCCGCGGTGAGGGCAACGTTCGCGTAACCGGCGTGGCGGTTCAGGATGTGCATGCTCTGGATGTTCACGCCCGCGACCTTGAATTTCTCCGCCACCTTGGCGAGAGCGCCCGGCTCGTCGCGCAGCCTGATGACCGTCGCTTCGTCCGAGATCGCCCGGAAGCCCGCGTTCATGAGCACGCGCAGGGCGCGGTCGGGCTCGTTCGTGGTCAGGATGACGACGCCCTTTTCGCCGGCGACCTCGGTGTTGATCGCCTCGATGTTGATGTTCTCATCGGCCAGCGCCTTGCTGATGTCCGCGATGACGCCGACCTCGTCCCGCACCGTGATGATGATTCGATTCATCAAGAATCCTCCTCAGGCCGTTCGCCTGTGTTTTTGCTTCACGCAGTCGTCGACGAATTCGTTCACCATCTCGCGCGTGACGTGCGGCATGGTGATGATGTGGGCGATGTCTCCCAGCGGGGCGATCTGCCACTTGCGCGACACCTCGGCCGGGGGTCTCGGGAATACGACCGTCACCGAGTTCTTGTGGCGCCACGCGGGGACCCCGAATTCGCCGAAGCGCTCGACCGCGTACTCGGCGACCGCGAGCATCTCCGCCACGAGTTCCCGGAACCCGTCCATCCCCAGGCGCTCGAAGGCGTACCACAGCATGAGCGGCGTCAGCGCGTTGCGCGAGCCGGGCAGCGTGGTGTCGAGCACGCCGACGTATTCTATCGAGCGCGCGATGCGCGCCACGTAATCGCGTTTCGTCAGCACGACGCCGCAGGGCAGCGGGCAGCCGATGAGCTTGTGGCCGCTGATGGACACGCTGTCGAAGCCCGCGTCGAACCCGTAGGGCTGCGGCTCGTCGACGAAGGGCAGGATCATGCCGCTCAGGGCGGCGTCCGCGTGAATGTAGGCGTTCGTGATCGCCAGATCGTCCAGGATGCCGCGCACCTTGCCCACGTCGTCCACGGCGCCCTTCATCGTGGAGCCGATGTTCGCCATGAAGATGACGGGGACGTCGCGGTGGATGCGTATGGTCTCGCGGAGGTCCTCGTAGTCGATCTCTCCGTCGTCCCGGCTCTTGATCATGATGTTGCGCACGTTCAGCACGCGCAGAATCTTGAGGACGCTGTAGTGGGTGTCCTGGGAGAAATACACCATGCCGTCCGGGAACAGCTCCCGTCCCATGTAGATGCCGTACATGTTGCCCTCGGTTCCGCCGGCGGTGACGTAGCCCCAGGCCTGCTCCTGTTCCAGGCGCATCAGGGAGGCGAACCGGGCGATGACCTCGCGCTCGATCTCATGCGTGTTGCTGCGGAAATTGCTGTCGTGAAAGGGGTCGCCGATGTTGTTGAGGGTGTATTCCAGAAATGGCGTCAAGTCCGAATAGTCGAAACTCTGGTTGCAGGGATAGCCCACCTGCCGCCGGGCCAGTTCCTCGAAGTCGCGCTTCAAGGCGTCGAGATGCGCTTTGATGAGTGGATTCGGTTCGTTCATGGCTGAAGCCCTCCTGCTCGCGCGAGAGCGAGGCCTTTGGATTCTTCTCCGCACCCCATCTCCCGCGACTTTAGACGCCGGATGGCGGCGAAGGTTCCACACGGCTTCAAGATACCCTATTTTCGAGGAGAGAAAAACGCCGAAATTTTCGCCGCGCGCACAACGAAATGGAATAGGGACTGCGTGTCGTTCGGGGCGGTTTTTGGTTTATATTGTATGGGGCGGCGAATTGTTGACACCACGGGATGCCAGCCGTAAGATGCGCCCGATTTGAATTCCCATGTGGCATGAGAAAAAGGTGCGTATTCAAGCGCCGTGGGGGCGGGAAATGCCGGAAGAGTATTTGCCCATATTGATTCTGATAGCGCTGGCGGTCGGGTTCGCCGTCGTGAACCTGGGCGTGACGTTCCTGCTGGGCAGGCGCAAGTCCACGGTGGAGAAGGACTTCGCCTATGAGTGCGGCATCGTGCCCGAATCGAACGCGCGCGGGCGTTTCAGCGTGAAATTCTTTCTGGTGGCGATACTGTTCATTGTCTTCGACGTGGAGCTCATCTTCCTGTATCCGTGGGCGGTGAACCTCAAGAGCATGGGCGTATACGCGTTTCTCGCGGTTCTGCCTTTCATGGCTCTGCTCGTGGCCAGCCTGATATACGAGTGGCGCCGGGGAGCGCTCGAATGGGACTAGAACAACAACTCGAAGGCCAGGTGGTGCTGGGCCGCGCGACCGACGTCATCAAGTGGGCGCGTAAGAACAGCCTGTGGCCGGCGCTTTTCGGCCTGGCGTGCTGCGCCATCGAGATGATGTCGACCTCGGCGGCGAAATACGACATCTCGCGCTTCGGCGCCGAGGTGTTCCGCGCGTCGCCGCGCCAGGCGGACTTGATGATCGTGGCGGGCCGGGTGTCGCGCAAGATGGCGCCCGTGCTCCGGCAGATATACGATCAGATGCCCGAGCCGAAATGGGTGATTTCCATGGGCGCGTGCGCATCCACGGGCGGGATATTCAACAACTACGCGCTCGTGCAGGGCGTGGACGAGGTCGTGCCCGTCGATATCTACGTGCCGGGCTGTCCGCCGCGTCCCGAAACGCTCATCGACGGGATCATGAAGCTCCAGGCGAAGATTGCGGATGAAACGCTCTACCGAGAGGATTCCGGCGTCACCTCGCTTTAGATGATGTGAGAAGGCTCCCCACGCCACGTGAGTTGAAAGTCAGAGCAGGGGCGGGGTGAGCGCTTTCTCGTGCGATACAAACCTTTGAGAAATGAGGGATTGGGCCGTTGAGCGAAGAGGAGCGGGAGCAGACGGAGGCCGAAGAGCCGGTCGAGAACAAAGACCCCGACCTCGTTTTGCTTCAGGCGAAAATCGGGGAGGGTTTTCTCGGGGCGCGCGAGCATCGCGGCCAGATTTCCGCGCAAATCGCGCCGGCCGCCCTGCTCGATGCGGCGCGGTTTCTGCGTGACGAGAGGGGCTACAAGCTGCTGAGCTTCGTCTGCGGGGTGGATTGTCTGGAACTGCCGGTTTCCTACCGGTTCAAGGTGACGTATTCGCTCCTGAATCCTGAGAAATCGCAGCGTCTGCGGCTCGAGGCCCCCTGCGCGGACGATCTCGAACCGGCGATGCCCAGCGTCTGCGGGGTATGGCCGGGCGCGAGGCTCCATGAGAGCGAGGCGTACGACCTTCTGGGGATCACCTTCGAGGGACATCCCGAACTCGAGCGCATCCTCACGCCCGAGGGGTTCGAGGGGCATCCCCACCGCAAGGATTTCGACATCTCCGCAGAACCCGTGGCGTTCACCTTCCGGGATACCCCCGCGGGCAAGCCCAGGGCGGCGGAATAAGGATCACAGGAGCCTTTGATGGCCACGCAAACCCGGCAGACGGACCCCCTCGACAGCGACATGCTCGGTCCCATCCAGACCGAGACCATGACGCTCAACATGGGGCCGCAGCACCCGAGCACCCACGGGGTTCTGCGCGTGGTGCTCGAACTCGACGGCGAGACGGTGCTCTCGTGCAAGCCCGTCATCGGCTACCTGCACACCGGCATCGAGAAGAACATGGAGGAGAAAACCTACAACAAGGCCCTCCCCATGACCGACCGCATGGATTACCTGGCGCCCATGTCGAACAACCTCGGCTTCGTTCTGGCGGTCGAGAAACTCCTGGATATGGAGGTTCCCAGGCGGTGTAGGTATCTGCGGGTGCTGCTCGCGGAGATGACGCGCCTGAACAGCCACCTGGTCTGGCTCGGCACCCACGCGCTCGATCTGGGCGCGATGACGGTCTTTCTCTATTGCTTCAGAGAGCGCGAGCAGCTCCTGAAGATTTTCGAGAAAGTCTCGGGCGTGCGCATGATGACGAGCTATTTCCGCGTGGGCGGCGTCGCGCGCGAGCCGTATCCGGAGTTTTACGAGGATTGCCGGGCGTTTCTGGAACCCTTCTCGGATCGCGTGGACGAGTATGAGGAACTGCTCACGAACAACCCCATCTACCTGAGGCGCGCGGAGGGCGTTTGCGCCATGACGGCCGAGCAGGCCTATGCGCTCGGCATCACGGGGCCGCTGCTCCGGGCCTGCGGCGTACCCTACGACATCCGCAAGAACGAGCCCTACTCGGGCTATGAGGAGTTCAACTTCGAGGTCCCCGTGGGCGAGCGGGGCGACATTCTGGACAGGTATCTGGTGCGGGTTGCCGAGATGCGCGAGTCCCGGCGCATCGCCATGCAGGTGCTCGAGGGAATGCCCGAGGGGCCGCTCATGGCGGACAACCCCAAGGTGGTGCCGCCGCCCAAGGAGCAGCTGGCCCACGACATGGAGGCGCTGATCCACCACTTCAAGATTTTCACCGAAGGCTACAGCGTGCCCGAGGGCGAGGTGTACCAGGCCATCGAGTCCCCCCGGGGGGAGCTTGGCTTTTACATGATCAGCGACGGCAGCCCGGACCCTTACAAGGTAAAGGTGCGCGCGCCGAGTTTCGCGAACCTCCACGCGCTCGGCGAGATCACCCGGGGCGGGCTGATGGGCGACGTCGTGGCCGCCATCGGCAGCATCGACATCGTGTTGGGCGAGATAGATCGCTAGGGTGAAATAGAGGGTGGTATTGTTTTGGCGTTGATACGGTTTCCCCATTCCGGGCAGGAAGAGCGCTTCGAGTTCACGCCCGAGAACCGCGCGGAATTAGAGCGCATCATCGCCAAATATCCGGTGAAGCGCTCGGCCCTGATCCCCGCGCTTCAACTGGCCCAGGAGCAGGAGGGCTTCATCACCAGCGCGGTGATGCAGCATGTGGCCGAGATCTTCGAGGTCTCTCCCATGGAGGTATGGGGCGTGGTGAGCTTCTACACCATGCTCAAGACCCAGCCCATCGGGGAATACCACGTACAGGTGTGCAACAACCTCTCGTGCGCCCTTATGGGAGCGGGCAGGCTGCTGCGCGATATCGAAAACCGCCTGGACTGCCGCGTCGGCCATACGCGCGAGGACGGGAAGTTCTCCATAGAGGCGGTCGAGTGCCTGGGCGCCTGCGGGGGCGCTCCCTGCGTGCAGGTGAACGAACACTACTTCGAGTGCGTCACGCCCGAGATCATGAACGATATCTTCGGCGCGTTGGAAAAGGGCGAGGCCGTCTCGCCCATCGGGGCGGACGAGGTGGTATCGCCCGCTCTGGCAGGCGCCGAAGAAACAGACGGCAAAGGCCAGGGCTGAGGACCTCAAAATGGCGTTGGTGTTAGAGAAAATCGTGACGGGCCGGTTCGATAATCCCGATGCGCTTCATATCGCAGGTTATGAGGCCACGGGCGGCTATGAGGCGATCCGGGGGCTCCTGGGCGGCGTCGAACCTGCCGACGTCATCGAAATGGTGAAGTCCTCGGGCCTGCGCGGGCGCGGCGGCGCGGGTTTCCCGTGCGGCCTCAAGTGGAGCTTCGTGCCCCAGGTGGACGGGCCGAAATACCTGGCCGTGAACGCGGATGAGGGAGAGCCTGGCACGTTCAAGGATCGCGAACTCATGCTGCGTGACCCGCACCAGCTCATCGAGGGCATCCTCATCGCGTGTTACGCCGTGGGCATCGAGAAGGCCTACATCTACATTCGCGGCGAGTTCGTCGCCCCCTGGCGCGCGGTGGAAAAGGCACTGGCCGAGGCTTATGAGAAGGGCTACGTCGGCCGGAACATCATGGGCAGCGGATTTTCGTGCGATATCTATACCCACCGCGGCGCAGGCGCCTACATCTGCGGCGAGGAGACCGGGCTTCTGGAGTCGCTCGAGGGCAAGCGCGGGCATCCGCGACTCAAGCCGCCGTTCCCGGCGGTCATCGGCCTCTATGCGCGGCCCACGGTCATCAACAACGTGGAGACGCTCGCGAATCTCCCCCACATCGTGAACAAGGGGGCGGAGTGGTTCGCCGGCATCGGGATTGACGAGAAAAACTCCGGCACCCGCATGTACTGCGTCTCGGGCCACGTGGCGAAGCCGGGCCTGTATGAACTGCCGCTCGGCCTCACGTGCGAGGAGATGATTCACGAGCACTGCGGCGGCATGCGGAACGGCGCGGCGCTCAAGGCGGTGATTCCCGGCGGCGCGAGCGCGCCCGCCCTCACCGCGAAGGAAGTATATGAAGACAAGGTGAAGATGGATTTCGATTCCCTCGCGAAGGCGGGCAGCATGGGCGGCAGCGGCGGGGTCATCGTCATGGACGAGACCACGTGCATGGTGCAGGCCGCGGGCAGGCTCGCCGCCTTTTTCGAGCACGAATCCTGCGGTCAGTGCTCGGTCTGCCGTGAGGGAACCGGCTGGGTGTCCGAGATTCTGGCGCGCATCGAGCGGGGCGAGGGGGTGCCCGACGATCTGGAGACGCTCGCGTCGATAGACCCCAACATGCGTGGCAACACCATCTGCGTGCTCTCTGATGCGTGCGCCATGATGTTCGGCGCGTTCCTGACGAAGTTTTACGATGAGTTCGAAGCGCACATCTCTCTGGGGCGCTGTCCGCTGGGCAGCCCGTATCCCGCCGCGATGTGATGGGGGAGAGGCGATAGATGTCGAATGAGCAGGTAACCTTCGTATTCAACGACCAGAGCATCACGATGGACAAGAGTCTGCCCGTGCTGGAGGCCGCGCTCCGCATCGGCGCGCACGTTCCGCATTTCTGCTACCACAAGAACCTCTCCATCGTGGGCCAGTGCCGGGCCTGTCTCGTCGAGGTGCTCGACGCCGGAAACGGCAGGCCGATACCCAAGCTCCAGCCCTCCTGCGCCACGTATGCGGCCGAGGGCATGGTAATCAGCTCCGTGACCCCGCGCGTCATCGAGGCCCAGGAGGGGGTGTTCGAGTTCCTGCTCAAGAACCACCCGCTCGATTGCCCGGTGTGCGACCAGGGCGGCGAATGCCCCCTGCAGGATCAGACCATGGCCTACGGCAAGGCGATCAGTAGGACGCACGAGTTCCGGCGCATTTATCCGCCCAAGGAGATGAGCCCCTTCATCAAGCCGGAGATGAACCGCTGCGTGCACTGCACCCGGTGCATCCGCTTCACCGAGGAGATCGACGGCGGGGCGGAGTTCGGCTGGGCGCAGCGGGGCGACAAGACCGAGGTGGGCATCTACGAAGACCTCCCGCTCACGAGCATCGTTTCCGGCAACGTCATCGACATCTGCCCCGTCGGCGCGCTCACGGACAACAAATACCGCTTCACCGCCCGCGTCTGGGAGATGCAGGAAACGCAAGGTCCCTGCACGCTGTGCAGCGTGGGCTGCCGCCAGGGCGTCTGGACGAAGGACGGCGAGATCAAGCGCGTCACGGCGGCGGAGAACGAAAAAGTCAACGACACCTGGATTTGCGACGTCGCGCGCTTTGGCTGGAGCGGAGCGCACGGCGAGGGGCGCATCACCCAGCCGATGATCCGAAAAGACGGCGAGCTGACGCCAGTCGGCTGGGCGGAGGCTATCGGCGAGGCGGAGCGGGGCTTGGGCTCAATTATCGAGGAAGCGGGCGGCGGCGCAATCGCCGGCCTGGGCGGAGCCCATTCCACGAACGAAACCGCCTATCAGTTCGGCGCCTTCATGCGCTCGGTTCTGGGAACCAACCACGTGGATAGCCGGATTCATCCGCGCGACATCGTGCAGACGGACTTACAGCGCGCCGCCCTGGACGGCGTAGGCGGTGCGGGCTCCATCGAGGCGTTGGGGCGTTCGAAGGCCGTCATCATCGTGGGCAGCGACCCGTTCACGCAGCACCCCATACTCGCGCTTCAGATCAGAAAAGCGCACCGGGCGGGCGCGGTGGTCGTCAACGTGAACCAAAGGCGCATCGACTTGCGCGTTCAGAGCCGGGTGCATCATCTGGTGCCGGTGCTGGGCGGCATCTCGCGGACGCTGCGCGCGCTGGCGATATGCCTCGCGGACGGCGGCGCGAAACCCGAAGGGGAGAACGCGGAAGACTACGCCGCACTCCTGGGTTCCGTGGACTTGAACCGCCTGTGCGAAGAGGCCGATGTGCCGTCTGATGACATCATGACCGCCGCCCGGGCGACCCTGGCGGCGGACGGCCCCGTGAGCATACTCTCAGGCCCCGGGGAGACCGGGAAGGTCGCCGTATCGGAGGCTATCAACCTGGGGCTCCTGCTCCGCGCCAACATGCTCTTCGCGGCCGGCGCGCCGAACTTACAAGGCGCAATCGACATGGGCTTGCACCCCGAATCCCTGCCCGGCGGCGATTTGTCGGATGAGGCCGCGCGAGCCGCCTGCGCGGAGGCGTGGGGAAGGGCGCCCGGCGCGCAAGCCGGCAGAGATGCAAGAGGCATACTCGATGGTCTCGGGAGCGGTGAACTGAAAGGGCTTTACGTTCTGGGCTGCGACCCGGTGGCTGAGCATCCCGACGGCGCGCGGGCGAGAGAAGCGCTGGAGAAAGCCGAATTCGTCGTCCTGCAGACTTCTCACCTGAACGCGAGCGCAGAATACGCGGACGTCGTGATCCCCGCGCCCACGCTGTATGAGGAGGCGGGCAGCGTCACGAACCTGGAGCGCAGGGCGCAGTCTCTCCCGCGCGCGCTCAAGCCGATGATCGACAAGATGGTCCCCGAAGCATGGCGGGCCTTCGCCGATATCGCCAAGGCGATGGAGCGGCCCATGCGGGCGAACGCGCTGGACAAAATCCGGATTCAGGCGCGCTCGCTGGTCGGCGATTATGCGGACGCCTTCGGCCGTATTCCCGACGAGGGTCTGCATCTCAAGAGAGAAGGGCGGCGCGCCTACCAGATCGCGCAGATTCCGGAGAAAGAAGCGCAGGCGCCGGGCTTGAGGATGCTGCTGACGCCCGTCTTGTGGCTCTCGGGAGCTTATGCGGGGTCGGCCCATCATCTGGCCGACATGCCCGAAGCCGCGCTCGCCCTCTCGCCGAGCGATGCAGGGAGTCTGGGAGTTGTGGACGGTGAACTCATGGAATTCGAAGTGGCAGGCGTTCTCGTGCGGCTTCCCGCGCATGTCGACAAGAACGCGCCCGTGGGCGTCGCCTTCGCGCCGGAGGGCTGTTTGCGCGCACACGGGGGATCGGCGCTGAACACCGGCGGCGCGCCGGGCCGCCAGGGCGTGGAGATCCAGGTCCGCAAGGCGGAGAAGCCCCAGGAGGTGGGCGCATAGATGGTTACGCTGCTCATCATACTCGGGAAAGTGCTCGTGGGCTTCGGCGGGCTTTTGCTGCTCGCCGCCTACATGACCTGGATGGAGCGGCGCGTGTTCGCGCTCGTACAGGTGCGCGTAGGCCCCAACCGCGTGGGTCCTTCGGGGCTTTTGCAGCCCATCGCGGACGGGATCAAGCTCATGTTCAAGGAAACCATCATCCCCGCTCAGGCGGACAAGGTGATTTACGTTTTAGCACCCGCCGTCACGCTCATTCCGGCGCTGGCCGCTTTCGCCGTGGTGCCTTTCGGCGATTCCGTGACCGTGCTCGGCCAGAAGGTGGACCTGGTGCTGGCCGACGTGAACGTCGGCATCCTCTACATCTTCGCCATGGCGGGCATCGGCGTGTACGGCATCGTGCTCGGCTCATGGGCTTCGAACAGCAAGTATCCGCTCATCGGCGGCCTTCGCTCCGCGGCCCAGCTCATCAGCTACGAACTCTCGCTCGGCATGTCGCTTCTGGGCGTGGTCATGATCTCGGGCACCCTGAGCTTAAAGGGAATCGTCGAGGGCCAGGCCGGGATGCCCTACATCGTCTTGCAGCCCCTGGGCTTTCTGCTGTTCGTCATCTGCATGCTGGCGGAGACGAACCGTGCGCCCTTCGATTTGCCCGAGGCCGAGAGCGAACTCACGGGCGGTTTTCATACCGAGTACAGCAGCATGCACTTTGCGGTTTACTCCATCGCCGAGTACTGCAGCATGATTACGCTCTCGGCGGTGGGGGCGACTTTTTTCCTCGGCGGATGGCGCGGGCCGCTGCTGCCGCCCGTCCTGTGGTTCCTGATCAAGGTGTTGGCGTTCATGTTCTTCTTCATGTGGCTGCGCGCCTCCACGCCGCGCCTGCGCTATGACCAACTGATGGGTTTTGGATGGAAGGTGCTTCTGCCGCTGTCCATCGTGAACGTGATACTCACGGCCGCCGCCGTCGTTTTCATCGGCTAGCGGGCCGTGTGAGGGGGAGGAGGTTCCATGTTAGGCGAGATTTGCAAGGGGTTGTGGCTGACGATCAGACATTCCTTCAAAAACCGCGTGACCGTGCAATACCCCGACGTCAAAGAGGAGATGCCCGTGGGCTACCGCGGCCTCCACAAGCTGCTGCGCTGGGAGGATGGTCTCGAGCGCTGCGTGGGGTGCAAGCTCTGCTCGGCGGCCTGTCCCGTGGACTGTATTTATGTGGAATCGGAGGAGAACGACCCCGAGGCGCCCACTTCCAAGGGCGAGCGCTACGCCAGCATTTACGAGATCAACGAGCTTCGCTGCATCTTCTGCGGATACTGCGAAGAGGCCTGCCCGGTCGGAGCGGTCGTACTGGGCAACGAGTATGAATTCTGTCAGGACGACCGGGGCAAGTTCCTCTATGAGAAGGGCGATTTGCTCGTGGAGCGGACCGAGGATTATCCGGAGCTTCATGCCCGCTATGAAGAGAAAAACCTGCTCACGTATGTCTAGGGTTCGATTTGAAGCGGGCGCCCGCCCGCTGGAGGATGGGCGGTAGTGGCCAGTTCCCTGTTTTTTTATTTCCTGGCGGTGGTGACGACAGTGGGCGCAATAGCCGTCGTCGCGTTCCCCAGCCCGCTCTACAGCGTACTTGCCCTGATCCTGACCTTCCTGGGCCTCGCGGGGCTTTATCTCTCGCTTCACGCGCAGTTCGTCGCCATCGTTCAGGTGATCATCTACGCCAGCGCGATCATGATGCTCTTCCTGTTCGTGGTGATGCTGATCAACTTAGGGAGGGAGGAGAAGCGGGAGTTGCGCCTGCCCGGCCAGAAGCTTCTGGGCGCCATCGCGGGGCTCGCCGTCTTCAGCATGCTGCTCAAGGTATTCCTCTCCACCTCCCTCATGACGGGAAAGAAGGGGAGTTTTCCGCCCGAGCGCGTGAGCGAGCTGGGCAACACGCAGATTATCGGAAACCTCTTGTTGACGGATTACGTCCTGCCGTTTCAGGCGATGGGCGTCTTGTTGTTCGTGGGCATCGTCGGCGCCGTGGTACTGGCGCGCCGGCGAAGCCGCTAGGAGGGGTAGGACGTGGCGCCGCTCGAGCATTATCTGATATTGAGTGCGGTTCTCTTCTCCCTGGGCGTCGTGGGCGTCGTGGTGCGCAGAAACGCCATCGTCGTCATCTTGTGCATCGAGTTGATGATGAACGGGGCGAACCTGGCGTTCGTGGCCTATGGCCGCTTCCTCGATTCGATGGCGGGCCAGATGATCGTGTTTTTCGTGATGGCGGTGGCCGCGGCGGAGGCCGCCATCGGGCTGGCCATCGTGGTGCTGATCTACAGAAACCGCGAATCCACGGATCTCGACGAGATCAACCTGCTGAAGCTATAGAGCCAAGGAATCATGGATAGTTTGACTCTCATATTGCTGTTCCCCCTCATCGGCGTGCTGGTGAACCTGCTCTTCGGCTGGAAGCGCGGGGAGAAGTTCGCCGGCTGGGCCGCGACGCTGGCGATGGCGCTCGCGTTCGCGGCGTCTCTCGCGGGCTGGCTTCGCCTTCTGGCGATGCCCGAGAACGGGCGGCTCATCCGTGTCGTGTTGTTCGAGTGGATTCCCGTGGGCGCCTTCGAGGTCAATGCGAGTTTCTCGCTGGACCCGCTCTCGGCCGTCATGGCGCTCGTCGTCACCGGCGTCGGGACGCTGATCCACCTCTACTCGATGGGCTACATGCACGACGACCGCGGCGTGGTGCGCTATTTCATCTATCTGAACCTCTTCTCGCTCTCGATGCTCACGCTCGTTCTGGGCGATAACTTCGTGGTCATGTTCGTGGGCTGGGAAGCGGTGGGTCTTTGCAGCTACCTGCTCATCGGCTTCTGGTACGAGCGCAAGGCGGCGGCCGAAGCCGGCAAGAAGGCCTTCATCGTGAACCGGGTGGGTGATTTCTGCTTCCTGATCGCGCTTTTCTACATCTACAGCGTCGTCGGCTCGCTGGATTTCTCGGAGGTGTTCTCGAAGGCGCCTGGGCTGCTCAGTCCCGAGAGCACGGCGGCGACGATCATCTGCCTGCTGCTATTCGCGGGCGCCACGGGCAAGAGCGCGCAGATTCCGCTTTACGTCTGGCTGCCCGACGCGATGGAAGGCCCCACCCCGGTCAGCGCCCTGATACACGCGGCCACCATGGTGACCGCGGGCGTCTACATGGTGGCGAGAACGTACGTGCTCTTTGAACTTTCAGCCACGGCGATGCTGGTGGTGGCCGTCGTCGGGGCGCTCACGCTGTTGATGGCCGCGTCCATCGCCCTGGTGCAGACCGACATCAAGAAAGTGCTCGCCTACAGCACGGTGAGCCAACTCGGCTATATGTTTCTCGCCTGCGGCGTGGGGGCGTTCTCCGCGGCGATCTTCCATCTGATGACCCATGCGTTCTTCAAGGCGCTCCTGTTCCTGGGCGCTGGTAGCGTGATTCACGCCCTGGACGGCGAGCAGGACATCCGCAGGATGGGCGGGCTCCAGGCGGCCCTTCCGCGAACGAGCAACACCTTCGTGATCGGCGCGCTGGCCATCGCGGGCGTATTCCCCTTCGCCGGCTTTTTCAGCAAGGACGCCATTCTCTACTCGGCCATGACCGCCGAGCGCGGCGGGGTGCTCCTGTGGCTCGCGGGTGCAGCAGGCGCGTTGATGACGGCGTTCTACATGTTCAGGCTCTTGTTCCGCGTGTTCTTCGGCGCCTGCAACCTGAGCCTGGAGGAGCAGCAGAAAGTCCATGAATCCCCCACAAACATGACGCTCCCGCTTCAGGTGCTGGCGGCGCTCTCCATCGTCGGCGGCTGGGTGGGGATTCCCATCATCACGGGCGCGAACGTTTTCGGCGATTTCCTGGCGCCCGTTTTCGGCGGTCACGCCGAGGCGCACCATGAGGTGGTGTTGGAGATACTGATGATGGTGTTCTCGCTCGCTATCGCCTTCATCGGCATTTATGCGGCCTACAATCTCTATGTGCTGAAAGACGACGGCGGCAGCGCGTACGCGGAGCTCTGGCCGGGAGTCCACCGGCTCCTGGTGAACAAGTATTACGTGGACGAGATATATGACGCCTGCATCGTTCAACCGGTGAAGCGGGCGTCGATTTGGTGCTGGAGAGCATTCGAGGACGGTCTGGTGGATGCGGCCGTGAACGGCGCGGGCTTTTTCGTCAGCTCCCTGGGGGGCGTCCTGAGACGTCTCCAGACGGGCTACGTGAAGAGCTACGCCGTTTCGATGCTGGTCGGCGCGCTGGTGATTCTGCTGTATCTCACCGCGCGCTGATGATTCTTTCGATTCTTTGAGGAGCGTGAGGGGCGAGTGCCTGGAATAATCACCTCGATATTGTTTTTGCCCATGATCGGGGGCCTGCTGCTCCTGTTCGCGCGGGAGGGCGAGGGGAAAGACAGCGGCGTTCGCGCGTTCGCGCTGGTGGTGTCCCTCGTCACGTTTGTCCTCTCGGCCGTGATGTACCTGGGCTTCCGGCCCGATTATGCGGGCATGCAGTTCGTCGAGGAGGCGGCCTGGATACCGAGGTTCGGGATTTCCTACAAGGTGGGCGTGGACGGAATCAGCCTGCTGCTCGTGATGCTGACCACCATCCTGACGCCCGTCGCGATCCTCTTCTCTTTCGAGGACGTGCGGAAAAAGACGCGGCTCTACTACATGTCCCTGCTGTTCCTGGAGACGGGGATGCTCGGCGTGTTCTTCGCGCTCGATTTCTTCCTGTTCTATGTCTTCTGGGAAGGAATGCTGATTCCGATGTACCTCATCATCGGGGTCTGGGGCGGGGGCAGGCGGATTTACGCGGCGGTAAAGTTCTTCCTCTATACCATGGCCGGAAGCGTACTGATGCTCGTGGCGATCATCTGGCTGTATTTCGCGAGCGGGGTCGGCACGTTCGACATCCTGGCGCATTTCAGAGAACCCGTGGACGCCGGCCTCCAGCCGTGGCTGTTCGCCGCGTTCGCCATCTCCTTCGCCATCAAGGTGCCGATTTTCCCGTTTCACACCTGGCTGCCCGACGCCCACGTGGAAGCGCCCACGGCGGGAAGCGTCATCCTCGCCGGCGTCCTCCTGAAGATGGGCACGTATGGCTTCATGAGGCTGGCGATGCCGCTGTTCCCCACAGCCGCGCGCGAGTTCGCGTTCCTCATCATATGCCTGGCGCTTGTGGGGATCATCTACGGCGCGCTCATGGCGATGGTGCAGACCGACGTGAAAAAGCTCGTGGCCTACTCCTCGGTGAGTCACTTGGGCTTCGTGATGCTGGGGCTTTTCTCCTTCAATCTCCTGGGCGCTTCGGGGAGCGTCATCCAGATGGTGAATCACGGCATCAGCAGCGGGGCGCTCTTCCTGATCGTGGGCTTCATCTATTCGAGGCGGCACACGAGGCAGATCGAGGAATTCGGCGGCCTGCTCCGGGTGATGCCGGTATTTTCGACGTTTTTCATCATCACCGCGCTCAGCAGCATCGGCCTTCCGGGGCTGAACGGGTTCGTGGGCGAGTTCACGATTCTCCTGGGCGCGTTCGAGCGCAACGCCTGGTTCGCGGCCATCGCGGCCACCGGCGTGGTTCTCTCGGCGGTCTACATGCTCTGGATGCTGCAGCGCGTCCTGTTCGGCGAGGTGAGCGTGCGGGCGAACCTGGGGCTTGCCGACATGAACAGGCGCGAGTGGCTCGTCATGCTGCCCATGGTGGCCCTGATGTTCTGGATCGGGCTGTATCCCAAACCGTTGTTCGAGCGGATCGAGCCTTCGGCCAAGGCCTGGCTCTCGCAGGTGAACCGGCGGGTGCTGCGCGTGGAGAAAGCGCCTGCGCCTGAAATACAAAAGAACGTGCTCGCTTATGCGCAAAGAGTCGAGGTGAAATAGCTTTGGATATCGTTCATCCCACGATCCACTGGGGATACCTGCTGCCGGTGATCCTGCCGGTCTGCGGGGCGGTGCTGGTGTTGATGTGGGACGCTTTTCTCGCCAAAGGGGAGCGCTCCGTCATCGTCATCATCACGCTGGTGACGCTGGCTGCCGCCCTGGGCGTGACGCTCGGCGCGCGCGCGCTGCCGGGCCTGGCCGCCTCGTTCGGCGGCATGTACCTCTTCGACGGGTTCACGCAGTTTCTCTACGTCGTCATCCTGTTCGCGAGCATATTCTCGGTGCTCATCGCCGCGGCCCAGCGGGAGCTGGACGATACGCCGGCGGGCGAATACTTCGGCCTCATCCTCTTCGCCACCTCCGGTATGATGCTCATGGCGGCGACGCGGAACCTGCTGATGATATTCGTGGGTCTGGAAGTGTTCTCCCTGTCGCTCTACGTCCTGGCGGGTTACCTGCGCGCGCGGCCCGAGGGCAACGAGGCGTCTTTGAAATACTTTCTGCTCGGTTCGTTCGCCTCGGGCTTTCTGCTCTACGGCATGGCGCTCGTCTATGGCGCGACCGGCTCGGTCGACCTGATCGAGATAGCGACGCGGCTTCACGAGAATCCCGCCTCGCGCGGGGCGGCCTTCCTGATGGGTCTGGGCTTCATGGTGGTCGGCCTGGGCTTCAAGGTGGCCGCGGCGCCTTTCTACATGTGGACGCCGGACGTATACGAGGGCGCGCCCACCGCGGTGACGGCGTTCATGTCCGTGGGCCCCAAGGCGGCGGCTTTCGCCGCTTTCTTCCGGGTTTTTCTCTCCGCGGGCGACGCGGGCGGGAGCTTCGATTCGGTTTTGTGGGTGATGGCCGTCCTCACGATGAGCCTGGCGAACCTCGTCGCCATCTGGCAGTCCTGCGTGAAGCGCATGCTCGCCTATTCCAGCATCGCGCACGCCGGCTACCTCATGGTCGCGCTCGTGGCATCGCGCTCGAGCGCGGAACTGGCCACGAGCGGGTTCCTGTATTACATGCTCGTCTACGTGTTCATGAACATGGGCGCTTTCTGCGTGCTCATCCTCATCTCGAACATGCGCGAGGACGGCGGCACGAAGCTGGACAACCTCGCGGGCCTGGCCTCCTTCCGGCCCGGTCTTGCGGCGGCGATGGCCGTGTTCATGGTGTCGCTCTCCGGCCTGCCGCCCACCGGGGGTTTCGTGGCGAAATTCCACGTCTTCAGCGCGGCGCTGAACGGCGGCTACGTCTGGCTGACCGTCATCGCGGTGCTCAACAGCGTGGTGGCCGTGTATTATTACCTTAGGCTCGTCGTGGTGATGTACATGCGCGAACCGCAGGGCGAGGCCGCGAGCAGCGTTCCGCATCCGGGCTGGTCCTATGCGGTCGCGGCGCTTACGCTGGCCGTCGCGAGCACCCTGCAACTGGGGATTTTCCCCTCCTCGGTGCTCGATTTCGCCCATCGCTCCGCAGTCTTTTTTAATTGACCTCAGGGGTTGGTTTTTCGATTGCCGCCATGATATAAGTCATGGCGGTTCGTTCGATTTCAGGCTTTTGTTCCAGGGGTTTTCGAGGGAAACGACCGCCTTGCGGCAAAGATGAGGGCGGCGCTTTTTCATAACCCCTAGCGGTTTTTGGCGGGGAGCCACGCATGGATGCGATGGAGGTTGTCGGCGCATTTTTCAGGGATTATGAGGTCATCAATCCCTACATCCCCATATTCCTGATCACGCTCATGGCGGCCGCGCTCGCCGCGAGCATTCTGATCTTCGCGCTCATCATCCGCCCGAACAACCCGGACCCCGAGAAGAACTCCCCCTATGAGTGCGGCATGCCCCCCCTCATGGAGGCGCACGAGCGTTTCTCCATCCGGTTCTACCTGCTGGGCATCCTGTTCCTGCTGTTCGACGTGGAGGCCTTGTTCCTCTTCCCCTGGGCGGTTCGCTACGACGCCCTCGGGCTGTTCGGATTCATCGAGATGATGCTGTTCATCGCCATCCTGTTGGTGGGTTATTTCTACGCTTGGCGAAAAGGAGCGTTGGAATGGGCATAGTCGAGGGCAAGTTCAGTGACAACTTCATCACGTCGAAAGTCGACAGCCTGGTCGCCTGGGCGAGGAAGAGCGCGCTCTGGCCGATGACCTTCGGCCTGGCGTGTTGCGCTATCGAGATGATGGCCTCGGGCGCGGCGCGTTACGATTTCGACCGCTTCGGCGTGATTTTCCGCGCCACGCCGCGCCAGTCCGACGTGATCATCGTGGCGGGCACCGTCACCCACAAGATGGGGGACGCGATTCGCAAGGTCTACGATCAGATGCCCGAGCCGCGCTGGGTGATCGCGATGGGCAACTGCGCCACCTGCGGCGGCCCGTATGCGAACTATGCGGTGATGCAGGGAGTGGATGAAATCATCCCGGTGGACGTCTACGTTCCGGGTTGCCCGCCCAGGCCCGAGTCCTTGATGTGGGGCGTCATGCAGCTTCAGAAAAAGATTGAACAGGAAAAATACATCCGCAAATAAAAGCCATACGGCGCACAAGGGAAGAAGATGCCCGACGAAGTGGTGGAAAACAGCGAAGAAACGAACGGCGCGCCGGATTCCGAAGAATCCGCCGAAGAGATCGCCGAAGCCGTAAAGACCCCGCCCGGCGAGGATTTGAAGGAGGTGGTGGAGTCGGCGTTTCCCGGCGCGGTGCTCGAGCAGAGCGCCTATGAGGACGATGAGGACGAGGCGACGTTCGTGCTGGACGTCGATTCCATCGTCGCCGTGTGCACGCATCTGCGCGACCACGGCGATGCGCTCTTCAAGCTCCTCACCGATTTGACGGCGGCGCACTACCCCGAAGCCGAAGACCCCTTCGAGATGCTCTACCACCTCTACAGCTTCGAGCATAACCGCAGGCTTCGTCTCAAGGTGCGGATCAAGGAAGGCCGGGCCGTGCCCACGGTTTCGGGGGTATGGACCAGCGCGGACTGGATGGAGCGCGAGGTATACGATTTGTTCGGCATTGAATTCGAAGGTCATCCGGATCTCAGGCGGATACTGCTGCCCGACAACTGGGGCAGCCATCCCATGCGGAAGGACTACCCGCTCGAGGGCAGGGGAGAGCGGATTTACACCAAGCCGAAGCGCAAGGAAATCGGCGAGTAGAACGGCGCATTTTTGAGGGAATGAGGAAATGGTCGGCGTAGCGAATGTGTCCCGTATCGAGCAGCAGAGCACGCTGCACGGGACCGAAGAACTCGTCATCAACATGGGCCCCCAGCACCCGAGCACGCACGGGGTACTCAGGGTCATCCTCAAGCTCGACGGCGAGACGGTGAACGATCTCGACTGCGACATCGGCTACCTGCACCGGGGCACGGAGAAGATCGGCGAGAACATCAACTACACGATGTTCATCCCCTATACGGACAGGCTCGACTACATCGCGGCGCCCTCGAACAATCTCGCGTGGGTCACGGCGGTGGAGAAGTTCTTCGACTGGGAGATCCCCATGCGGGCGCAGTACATCCGCTCGATGGTGGGGGAGCTCTCCCGCATCGCCAGCCATCTGCTCTGGCTCGCCACGCACGCCCTGGACATCGGGGCGATGACGGTGTTCCTGTGGTGCTTCAGAGAGCGCGAGATGGTGCTCGACCTCTTCGAGACGGCGTTCGGCGGCCGCCTGACGGTGAACGCCTTCCGCCTGGGCGGCCTGCACGAGGACGTGCCGGACAAGTTCCTGCAGCTTACGCAGGAGTTCGCCGACATTTTCCCGAGCCGGGTCGACGACTACGAGACGCTGCTCACCAACAACCGCATCTGGCTGCAGCGAACGCGCGACGTGGGCATCATCTCCGCCGAGGACGCGATGGATTTGGGCCTCACGGGGCCGATCATCCGGGGCAGCGGCGTAAAATGGGACCTGAGGCGCGCCAAGCCCTACGCGGCGTACCCCTATCTCGATTTCGTCGTGCCCATCGGCGAGAACGGCGACATCTACGATCGCTATCTGGTGCGCATCGAGGAGTTGCGCCAGAGCATCTATATCATCCAGCAGTGCCTGGAGCAGCTTCCCGGCGGGCCGGTGAGCTGCAAGACGCCGCGAACCATCAAGCCGCCCGAGGGCGAGATATACCACAGCATCGAAAACCCCAAGGGCGAGTTCGGCTTCTACATCGTGAGCGACGGGACGACGACGCCCTACCGCGTCCGCATCCGTCCGCCCTCGTTCATCAACCTCGGCGGACTCAAGAAGCTGTGCGTGGGGCAGTTGGTCGCGGACGTGGTGGCCATCATCGGAAGCATCGACATCGTGTTGGGCGAGTGTGATCGGTAAGGAGTAGCTTCGTTGGACATGGCGCTTGAAGTCGCGGTCGCCGCGATAAAGATATTCATCGTGGTCAACGTGGTGCAGCTCGTGGTGGCGTATATGATCTACGTCGAGCGGAAGGTGATCGCCCACGCCCAGTTGCGCCTGGGACCCATGCGCGTGGGCTGGCACGGGCTCTTGCAGCCCATCGCGGACGGGCTGAAGCTGTTCTTGAAGGAAGACATCGTTCCCGACAAGGCGGACAGGATCGTGTTCGTCCTGGCGCCCGTGATGGTGCTGGTGCCCGCCCTGGTCGTCTATGCGGTGCTGCCCTTCAGCGCCACGTTCTACATCACGCAGATCAACATCGGGCTGTTCTTCGTCCTGGCGATCAGCTCGCTCGGCGTGTTCGGCGTGGTGATGGCGGGCTGGGCCTCGAACAGCAAATACTCGCTTCTGGGCGCGCTCCGGAGCGCGGCGCAGATGCTGAGCTACGAGATTTTCCTGGGCTTTTCCGTCATCGGCCCGCTGATGCTCGCCGGTTCCCTGAACTTGCAGGAGATCGTGCACGCGCAGCGCGACGTGTGGTTCGTGTTCTACCAGCCCGTGGCGTTCATCGTGTTTTTCGTCGCAGCCCTTGCCGAGACGAACCGCGCGCCGTTCGACCTGCCCGAGGCGGAAACCGAACTCGTGGCGGGCTTTCACACCGAATACAGCGGGATGAAGTTCGCGTTCTTCTTCCTGGCGGAATACGCCAGCATGATGGTCATATCGACGATAGGCATCGTGCTCTTCTTCGGCGGCTGGGAGGGGCCGGATTTCATTCCGCTCCCCGGCTTCGTCTGGTATTGCCTCAAGCTGGGCGCGTTCATGTTCGTGTTCATCTGGCTGCGGGCGACGCTGCCGCGCTACCGCTACGACCAGCTGATGCGCGTGGGCTGGAAGTTCATGTTCCCGCTCGTGATGCTCAACATTTTCCTGACCGGATTCCTGAAGTACCTGTTCTTGTAACTCGCGGGAGAGACGCAGGGTGGAAATTTATTTCTTTTATATGTTCGCGGGCGGGATGATCATCACCTCCCTGCTGATGGTCACGCGCGCGAACGTGATCCACGCGGCCTTGCTGCTGGTGCTGACGTTCTTCTTCCTCGCGGGCGTGTTCGTGCTGGCGGGGGCGGAGTTCTTGGCGGCGGTGCAGATTCTGCTCTACGCGGGCGGCATCATGGTGCTCTACCTGTTCTCGATCATGTTGATGAACGTGGAAGTCGCCGTGCGGATGCGGCAGTGGCACCGCCAGGGCGTCGTGGTGTTCGTGGCGGTCGTCTTGCTGGGCCTGCAAATATGGGCCGTGCTGGGGGAGGTGGAGTTCGCGGCGCCCAAGCAGTGGGAGTGGTCCCTGGGCGCCACGCCGGGCAACGTCGAGGCGATAGGCGCGGTCTTGTACACGAAATTCCTGTTCCCCTTTGAGGTGGCCTCCGTCCTCCTGCTGGCCGCGATGATCGGCGCCATCGTCCTGGCGAAGCGCAGGATAGAGAGATAGAGGAAAGAGAGAACACGCGATGATACCGATGACCCATTTTCTCGTCCTGGGCGCCATCTTGTTCCTCATCGGCGCGGCAGGCGTTCTGATGCGCCGCAACGCCATCATCATCCTGTTGTCCATCGAGTTGATGCTCAACGCCGTGAACGTGACCTTCGTGGGCTTCTCGCGCCATCTGGCGGACATGACGGGCCAGGTGTTCGGCATCTTCGTCATCACCGTGGCGGCGTGCGAGGCGGCAGTCGGCTTGGCGATTCTGATCGCCTTGAACCGCGACCGCACGATGGTCAACGTGGACGAAGTCAACCTTTTGAAGTGGTAGGGGAATCATGATCGAACTGGCTTGGCTCATTCCCGTTTTTCCGGTGATCGGGGTCCTGATCAACGGACTCTTCGGAAGGCACGTGGGCGAGAAGGCGGGCCCCATCGCTTCCGTCATGGCGGGCCTGTCCTTGCTCGTCGTGCTGGGCATCGCTTCGCAGATGATCTTCGGCGCGGGCGGCAGCCACACCGTGCCGCTCTGGACGTGGGTGGAGGCGGGGAGCTTCAGCGCCTCGATGAGCTTCCTGATCGATCCGCTCAGCACCATCATGCTGCTCGTGGTGGCGGGCGTGGGCTTTCTGGTGCACGTATACGCCGTGGGCTACATGCACGGCGACCCGGGCTACCCGCGATTTTTCACCTATCTCAACCTGTTCATGCTCTCGATGTTCCTCCTGGTGCTGGGGGACAACTATCTCGTCATGTTCGTCGGCTGGGAGGGCGTAGGCCTTTGCAGCTACCTGCTCATCGGCTTCTGGTACGAGAAGCAGTCCGCGTCCGACGCAGGCAAGAAGGCGTTCATCGTCAACCGCATCGGCGACGCGGGCTTCCTGCTGGGCATGTTCCTCATCTGGACGCTGACGGGCAGCCTCACCTACACGGAAGTCTTCCAGGCCGCGCCCGAGATGAGCGCGGCGATGGCGTCTGCCGTCGGTCTTCTGCTGTTCGTCGGCGCCGTCGGCAAGAGCGCGCAGATTCCGCTCTACGTCTGGCTGCCCGACGCCATGGAAGGCCCGACCCCGGTGAGCGCGCTCATCCACGCGGCCACCATGGTGACGGCGGGCGTCTACATGGTCGCGCGCACGAGCCCCATCTACGTCATGGGGCCGGACGCGATGAGCGTCATCGCCATCGTCGGCGCGCTCACGGGCCTGTTCGCCGCGAGCATCGGCCTGGTGCAGAACGACATCAAGCGCGTGCTCGCCTACAGCACGGTGAGCCAGCTCGGCTTCATGTTCATGGCGCTGGGCGTGGGCGCCTTCGCGGCCGGCATCTTTCACCTGATGACCCACGCCTTCTTCAAGGGCCTGCTCTTTCTGGGCAGCGGCAGCGTCATCCACGCGCTTCACCATGCGCCCGAGGATCAGCAGCAGGACATGCGCTACATGGGGGGCTTGAAGGACAAGATGCCCGTCACGTACTGGACGTTCCTGATCGGCGCGGTCGCCATCGCGGGCGTGCCGCCGCTGGCGGGCTTCTGGAGCAAGGACGAGATTCTGGCGAACGCCTTCTTCACGGGGCATTACACGGTCTGGATCATGGGCACCGTCGCGGCCTTCATGACGGCTTTCTACATGTTCCGGCTCATCTTCATGACGTTTCACGGCGAGATGCGGGTCGATCATCACGCCCGCGAGCACATTCACGAATCGCCCGCCACGATGACGGTTCCGCTCATCATCTTGGCGGTACTGAGCGTCATCGGCGGCGTGATTCCCGGCTTCCCGCCCGAGGCCGGCTGGATACACCGCTTCCTGGCGCCCTCGCTGGCGAAGGTGCCGGCGGGCGGCCACGCCACCGACCAGGGCGTGCACCTGATGAACGCCGCCGCCGGCGGCGGACACAGCGGGCCGGCGGTGGTGCTCCTGATCATCCTGGCCATCGCCGTCGCCGTGGGCGGCATCGCTCTGGCGTGGCATATGTACGTGAGGGACACCGAAGCGCCGAATCGCCTGTACGAGCGCTTTAGGGGCTTATATCGCCTGCTTCTCGAGAAATACTATATCGACGAGATTTACCAGGCCTGCATCGTCGAGCCGACTTACAAGCTCATGCGCGGCCTGTGGACCTTCGATGCGAAGGTGGTGGACGGCGCGGTGAACGGCAGTTCGCTCATCACCGTCATATCGAGCCGCTTCTCGGGCATTTTCGACCTCCGGACGGTGGACGGCGCGGTGAACGGCACGGCGAGCTTCATCCGCTTTTTCTCCCAGGTATTCAAATACCTGCAGTCCGGAATGGTTCAGAATTATCTATTCGTGATGCTGTTGGGCATCTTCGTGATGCTGAGCGCGTACCTTTTCCGCTGATGCGATGAGGTTTCTGGAGGAACTATGAGCAACATGCCGCTTCTTACGCTGATCACCTTCCTGCCCGCGGCGGGCGCGGTGATCATCATGCTCTTCATGAAGAAAGAGCAGACGAAAGCCATCAAGGGTTTCGCCACGGCGGTGGCGGTCTTGGACTTCCTGATCTCGCTTCCCCTCTGGTTTCAATTCGATCAGTCCGAAGCCGGTTTCCAGTTCGTGGAGAAGGTGAGCTGGATACCCACCATCGGGGTGAGCTACTTCGTCGGCATCGACGGGATCAGCGTGCTGCTCGTGCTGCTCACGACGCTCACGATGATCGTGGGGGTCGTGTGCTCGTACACCGCTATCGAGGAGCGCGAGAAGGAATACTACGTCTGCCTCCTCTTGCTGGCGACCGGCATGCTGGGCACCTTCATCGCGCTCGACATCTTCCTGTTCTACGTGTTCTTCGAGGTCACCCTCGTGCCGATGTATTTCCTCATCGGCGTATGGGGCGGGCCGAGGAAGCTCTACGCGGCGATCAAGTTCTTCCTCTACACGCTGTTCGGCAGCGTGTTGATGCTGCTGGGAATCCTGGCGTTCTATTTCGCCAACTTCAAAATGGGCACCGGAACACTCACGTTCGACCTGGTGGAGCTCTACGGCGTGGGGCCGAAGATACCGCTTTCGCTCCAGATATGGATATTCCTGGCGTTCTTCATCGGCTTCGCCATCAAGGTCCCCATGTTCCCCTTCCACACCTGGCTGCCGGACGCGCACGTGGAAGCGCCCACGGCGGGCAGCGTGATCCTGGCGGGGATTCTCCTGAAAATGGGAACCTACGGGTTCGTGCGCTTCGCCCTGCCGCTTCTGCCCCAGGCGAGCCAGGTGTTCGTGCCCTTCATGGTGTTGCTCTCCATCATCGGCATCATCTACGGGGCGCTGGTGGCCATGGCGCAGACCGACATCAAGAAGCTGGTGGCCTACTCCTCGGTGAGCCACCTGGGCTTCGTGATGCTGGGCATCTTCGCCCTCAATGATCAGGGCGTGCTCGGCGGACAGCTCCAGATGATCAACCACGGGATCAGCACGGGCGCCTTGTTCCTTCTGGTGGGCGTCGTTTACGAGAGGCGCCATACGCGCCTCATCTCAGACTACGGCGGACTCTCGAAGGTCGTGCCGGTCTATACGGTGCTCTTCGCCATCACGATGCTGAGCAGCATCGGGCTGCCGGGGCTGAACGGATTCGTGGGCGAGTTCCTGATCCTCATCGGCGCGTTCAAGAAGAGCTACGTCTACGCCGCGTTCGCCGTCATCGGCATCGTGCTGGGGGCGGCGTACATGCTCTGGCTCTTCCAGCGGGTGTTCTTCGGGAATCTGGATAATCCCGAGAACGAGAAGCTCACCGACTGCAACACGCGCGAGGTGCTCTACCTTCTGCCGTTGATCATCCTGATGTTCTGGATCGGTCTCTACCCCAAGCCGTTCCTCGGGAGGATGGAGGCGAGCGTGAAGAAGGTCGTGAAGATGGTGAACGCGGCGGAGGCGCCGCAAAAGGCCGCGCTCGGCAAGATGACGAAGCTCGAGAAAAGATAAACGGATTTTCGCTTGAATTGATGGAGTCTTTCTGATGCTGGAAGTGGTGATTCCCGACATCGCCCTGTCCCTGGCGCTTCCCGAAATCGGGCTGGCCATACTCGTCTGCGCGGTTTTGATTATCGACCTGTTCGTGTCGCTCGAGAACAAATCCCGCGTGGGCGTCGTGGCGTTCGTGGGGGTCGTGATTCTGGGGCTCGTCGCCTTCGGGCAATGGGGCGAGGGCGCGAGAACGACGTTCAGCGGCTTCTACGTGGTCGACAACCTGAGCGTGTTCGTGAAGGTGTGCGTGCTGCTCTGCACGGCCATCTCCATTCTCCTGCTGCTGCAATACGCCAAGGTGGAGAAGATCAACTACGGCGAACTCTACGCCATGCTGCTCTTCTCGGTGTTCGGGATGCTCGTGATGGCCTCGGGCAACGACCTGATTACCATCTACCTGGGCCTCGAGACCATGAGCATCAGCATCTACGTGCTCGTGGCGTTCATGCGGCACGACCCCCTGAGCCGCGAGGCGGGCCTCAAGTATTTCCTGATGGGCGCCTTCGCCTCGGGCGTTCTCCTCTACGGCATGGCGCTGACGTACGGCTTCACCGGTACGACCTCGATTCGCGGAATCGCGGCGGCGTTCTCGGGCGAAGGCGGCGCCGCCATCGCGCAGAACCCGGTGATGATCTTCGGCCTCATTCTTCTCGTGGCGGGCTTCGGCTTCAAGCTGGCGCTGGCGCCGTTCCACATGTGGCTGCCCGACGCCTACACGGGCGCACCGACGCCGATCACGGGCTTCATGTCCGTGGCCGTGAAGTTCGCGACCGTGGCCGCCCTGATGCGGATACTCTTCGTGGCGTTTCCGGCCATGGCCGACAGGTGGAACGCCCTGTTGTGGGCGCTCACGGCGTTCACGCTGGTGTGGGGGAACGTAGCGGCCATCGCCCAGACGAGCTTGAAGCGCATGCTGGCGTACTCGAGCATCGGGCACGCGGGCTACGTGCTGATGGGCGTGGTGGTCTCGATGACCGTTATCGACGGCAAGGTGACGTTCACCGACATCGGCATCAGCGCGGTGGCGTTCTACCTGCTGGCCTACCTGTTCACGAACCTCGGGGCTTTCGGGATGCTGATCCTCGTGTGCCGCGACGGCTACCGGGGCGACAACATCGAGGACTGGAAGGGAATCGGCCAGGCGCACCCCTGGGCGGGGATGGCCTTCGTGGTGTTCCTGCTCTCGCTCGGCGGCATCCCGCCGACGGCCGGTTTCGTCGGCAAGCTCTACCTGTTCGCCGCCGCGGTGCAGACCGAATACTACTGGCTCGCCGCCATCGGCCTCGTGATGAGCGCGGTCTCGATGTACTACTACGGGCGCATGATCATGGTGATGTACATGGAGAACCGGGGCGAGAGCCAGGAGGTGATGAGCTTCTCGAGCGCGCCCTCGCTGTTCTTCGCACTCGTGGTGCTCGTGGTGGCGACGCTGCTGCTGGGCATCTTCCCGGGCAGCTTCCTGGACGCGGCGAAGGGCACCGTCGCCGGGTTCATATAGAGATCACGCGCGAAATCGAAAACGCTGCGCCTTCCCGGATAATGCGCCGATCCTCGTCCACCGTGATGACGGTTCCCCCGTATATCAGATAATCGGCTTCCTGAGGCATCCTGGTTTCCTCCCCCAAAATCAGGTCTCTATCGGCCGGGTTCGATGTGTGGAGGAATCATCGTTCAAGATAGTCGGAGTGTCTGAAATCCGAATTCCCGCTCATGAGGCCAGCGGGGGGTGCGAATAGGGCGTCGCGATCGGCCGGAGCCATATTCGCTCTTTATCCCGTAGTTTGAGAATGCTCGCCGCGACGGGTCCGAGGGGAGTTTCCCCCTTGGCCGGCCCCGGCGTGGTCTTCACCCAGGCTCTGAGCGGCGCGCCGCGAGCAGGAACGTACTCTACGAGCATCCCCTCTGATAATCCATGTTCCCCCGCCGTCTCGGCAGACATCGGGCAAAGCCGCCTGCTGCCGCTGTAGGCGTCCTCCCCGTTCAGGCGGGCGGTGAGATAAATCCTGTCCTGCCCGAGTTGCTCTCGCGCAGCGGAGGTCGCGGCCATATCGAGCGCACCGTCCGTCAGAACCACGCCATAGACTTCGCGCGCATCCTCCACCGCGATGTATCCCAGACGGAGGTCGGCCAGCACCGCCTCGGGCTCGCGGGCCAGAGGGTCTCCCCAGCCGCCGCCGCCCGCGGAGCGGAGGACGACGGCGTCGCCTTCTCTGAGCGGAAAGGCCGTGGCCTTGCCAGGGACGTCTGAAGGCTCTACCTCCGAACCTTCCCGCAACACCGTGAACCGGTTTCCTCCGCCCGAGGTCCCGCCGTCCGCCCCGTAGGGCGGAATGATCACGCGGTCGGTCAAGACGGTGAGGCCCGCGCCGCCGGTCTCCAGGCGGACCTGCCGCTCCATTCCCAGACCGCCGCGCCACTCCCCGTGGCCGCAGGAGCCGATCCTGAGGCCGCTCTCCTCCACGAGGACCGGAAGCGTGGCTTCGAGGCTCTCTACCGGCTGGACGGCGTTGAAGTCCCCTTCGGTGTAGGTTCTGATGGCGTGGTCTCCGTCGCTTCCCGCGAGCGCGCCCGTGCCGCCCGCCGGATATTCGTAATAAAGGAAGGCTTCGCCCGAGTCGGGCTGGCTGCCGGCGATGTAGCAATGGTTGGCCGCCCCCTTGGTGTCGCCCACCGCGAGTTCGGGCATCGCCTGAACCGCCGCGCCCAGAACGCACGATTCAATCGTGCGCCGAACGTCGGAAGCGCCGCCGAAAGGAGCGGGAAATTCCGCGTTGAGAATAGAGCCTTCAGGCGCTTCCATCGTAAGCGGGCGGAAACAGCCCGCATTCACGCTCAGCGCGGGATCGAGCAGGGATTTCAGCACCATGAAGCAAGACGTGGCGGCCGTGGCAGGGCCCGCATTCGTAGGTCCTTTCACCTGCCCGGAAGTCCCGCTGAAATCACAGTGGATTTGGTCCCCTTTCACTTCGAGGCGAAGCGAAATCCGCAGCGGCTCGGTTCCCGTCCCGCTGTTGTCGATGTAGTTCTCGTAGTGGAACGTTCCGTCTGGAAGCGCGCTGATGGCCGCCCGCATCCGTTTCTCCGCCCGCTCCAGGAGACTGTCGTTCACCGCCTGGAGCGTTTCGCGTCCGTACCGACCCTCGATTTCGTCCAGGCGACGCTGGGCCAGCCGGCAGGTGCCGAGCATGGCCATCAGGTCGCCGTGCCTGTCCTCGCGGCCCCGCACGTTGCGGAGAATGATCTCCAGGCATTCCTCGTTCAACTCGCCCCGGGAATAGAGGCGGATGGGCGGGACGATGATTCCCTCCATGAAGATGTGGGAGGCGTCGCCGGAGAGACTGCCGGCCACCGAACCGCCGACGTCCCCCCAATGCGCGCGGAGCGCCGGGAAGGCGAGCGAGCGCCCCTCATGAAACCGGGGGCAGAATATCGCCATGTCGTTCATGTGGGTTCCGCAGATATAGGGGTCGTTCAGGAGAAAAACGTCGCCCGGATGAATATCGCCGGCGTAGCGCGCAAAAACCGCTCTGGCGGCGTAGGAGATCGGGAAGATGTGGCCGGGATGATCTTCGGACTGGGCGACCAGACCTCCTTCCTGCGAAAGGAGGGCGCAGGAAAAATCGTGTCCCTCGTTGATGATCGACGAAAAGGCGCTTCTCGAAAAGGTAACCCGCATCTCGCGGACAACGGAGATCAGGAGTTCCTGAACCACCGAGACCGTGACGGCGTCGGCCGAGGCGCTCTCTCGAGTCGTCCGGTTGTCGCTCATGGTCAGTCGATGCCTCCGGCGCATACGGCTCTGGCGGCTTCCAGGAACTCGGCCAGGTCCGATTCCCCGTGAGCCGTGGAAAGATAGTTCTTCGCCCTGCGGCTCATGAAAATGCCTCGCGCGAACATTTTTCGGACGAATGATTCGAACCGCTTCCGGTCGGCTTGCGTCTGCGCCCGGTAGTCCGTGACCGGATTCTGGGTGAAAAACACCTGGAAAAAGGGCCCGATTCCCTGCACCCGGGCGGGAACCCCGTGTTCGTCGAACAACGCCGCAAGCTCCATACGGTATTGCTCCCCCATCCCGCGCAGGCCGTCGTAGACGCCGGGCCGGGACAATTCCTCCAGGGTGGCGAGCGCCGCGGCGGCGCACACCGGGTTACCCGAGAGTGTGCCGCTGATGTAGACGTACTCAGGCTCCCCCTTGCGGGCGGGGTCCGCAAGCTCCATCACGTCCGCCCGTCCCGCGACCGCCGACAGGGGGAATCCGCAGGCGACAGCCTTGCCGTAAGCCGCCAGATCGGGAACGACGCCGAAATACTCCTGCGCCCCGCCGTAGGCCAGCCGGAATCCGGTAACCACCTCGTCATATACGAGCAGCACCCCGCGCTCGGTCGTCACCTGGCGGAGCCCTTCCAGAAAACCCGGGGCCGGGGGAATCGACCGCTGAACGGGCTCGACGATGACGGCGGCGAGTTCCCCGGCGTGCTCTTCCACCAGCCCGCAGGCGATATCGGCGTTATTGAAGGGCGCCGTGATTACCAGTTCCTGGACCGCTGCGGGAATCCCGGCCGAATCGGGGTGGTGAGACGGGTACAGGTTCGGGCGCGGCGGGGAGACGCTCATCATTCCGTAATCGCTGTGGCCGATGTAGCTCCCTTCGAATTTCAGGATTTTCTCCTTGCCGGTGAAGGCGCGCGCCAGCCGCAGCGCGTAGAACGTGGCCTCCCCGCCCGTTGAGGCGAAACGCACCCGTTCCGCACAAGGAATCGCCTTCACCAGTTCCTCCGCCAGTTCGATGGAGCGGTCACTCAGCGTATAGTAGGTCGAACCGAGTTCCATCTGCCTTCGCACCGCCTCGAGGATGGCCGGATGCGCGTGGCCCAGAATCAGGGAGCCCCCGCCCATCGTGAAATCGAGGTAACCGCGCCCATCCACGTCATAGAGGCGGCTTCCCTCTCCGCGGGATGCGATGAGCATCATCTCGTCCGGGAGCGTCAGGTCCCCGAGCCAACCGCCCGGAAGGTAAGAACGAGCCCTTTCGAGGAAGTCCGTCCCTTTTTTTGAAGTCATCTCTTCACCTCTTCGTTCACGGCAGGCCGTAAATCCAACGGAATTTTCCGCCAAGCACAGAAATAATTCGAAATCCTTCCATGAGGGGCTGTGGAAAAAGCCCCTCACAAGTAATTGTTGACCCTCCATCGAGAGTGTTCACCGTCATTCCGGCGAAAGTTGGTGACAACCGACAGGTTGGCCATTTTACGCTTTTACCTTTCGCCAAGGTTCCCGCACATCGGCGGGGAATAAAATGCCGCCGTTCATTCACCTGCACCCGCAAATGGATTCCGGCTTTCGCCGGAATGACGAACGAAAACCAAATTCGTCATCGGCCCCGAGAAGTCGGTTTCAACCGAAGAGGGAGGAACCACCACCTACCGTAGGGACAGGTCGCGACCTGTCCCTACAATAAACGCAAAGCCTCCCGCATGGCACTTATTCAACAACCCCCTCAAAGGAAGAGTGAATCTCGCCTTTGCTCGTCCTATATGCGCCGCAGGAGGAGATGCCCGCTCGCGTGGACCGCGGCGCGCCACCCCGGAGGAATCACCGTCGTGGCTCCGCTCTCCTCCATGATGGCGGGACCTTCCACGGCCGCTCCAGGCCCGACCTCGTTTCGCTCATATACGCAAGTTTCGCGCCATTTCCCCTCAAACCATACTTTCCGCACCTCCCCGGGAC